>NZ_JAMXBK010000025.1:0-368923 GCF_023913815.1 Pseudarthrobacter cellobiosi | reverse complement strand
ACACTCAAGGGGCAGCGAGGCCCGGCACCCCAGCACGCCCTTCGCCCGCACAACGAGCCGAAACCGAATTCAGCTCATCCGCCCAGGCGGATCGGTGGATCAAGGCTTATCCCGGCCGGCGCGGCGAAAGCCGAGACCCTGCCCGCTGGCAGCGGCAGCTACACCACGGACACCATCGGCCCGGCTCCCGAGGGTTGCGCACCGCTGGCCACGGATGCCCGCGCCTACGTGACCGACACCGCCCCGGCCGGAGCTGTTCCCACCAATGACTGGTGGTCCTCGCTCCTCTTCAAGAAGTACAACTGCGTCGGCAGCGAGCCCCTGCACGCGCATCCGCTCTCCTACCTCCCCCAGGCCGCCGGCCTGGGACTCTCAAACACCACGACGCCGACCATGAGCGGCACCCCGGGCGGAATCGGCGAGTTCCACTATGCCTACGCGCAGGACGTGATGGTCGGCGTCGCCGGGCTCACCGCCCCGGTCGTCGAGGTCGCCGACTGGACCGACTGGACTGTCACCCCCTCGTGGAGCGACGGCACCCGGTCGATGACCGCGACCATCGGCCACGGCCTGCCATTCAGCTGGTACGACATCGCCGGCGGAGACGCAGTCATCACCGCAGGAGCCGACCTGCGCGTCTGGCTCAATGACGGTGAGCGCATCGGGTTTAGCTCCGGCGGCGGGGACTACGTCGCGTTCGCCCCCACCGGCGGGGCCTGGACTGTCTCGGGCACGAAATTGAGCAGCACCCTCGACGGGAAGGGGTATCTCTCCGTGGCGGCACTGCCGACGAGCCCCACCGACACGGACGCGGCGCGCACCGCAGTCGCCGACAGCTACACGCCGTACGCGTACGCCAAGGTCACCGGAACCCGGGCTGATTTCGTCTATAACGAGGCCGGGAGCGTGGTTGAGACCACCTACTCGGCCGAGACTAAGGTGCAGGAGGGAGCCAACTCAGGCACCGTGCTGTCGCTCTACCCGCACCAGAGCGCCTACCTCGATGGCGTGACCGGCGACGGACCATCGGCCGGAGCGACCCTGGACCGCACCTACGTGTCCCCCGCGGGGCCATGACCACGCTGGTCGGGGCAACCTCCTTCACCACGGCCACCCCCTTCACCGGGGTGCTGCCCGAGGTTCCCGCCGTTGCGACCGGGGCCGGTGACGCCAACGCCCGCCTGGACGCCCTGCTGGACCAGGTTGCGGCCGATCCGATGAGCATCGACAAGGACGACACCTACTGGACCGGCAAGGCCCTCGGTCGCGCCGCCCGCATCGTGGAGATCGCCGACCAGCTCGACCGCACGGCCGTGCGCGACACGGCATTGGCCCAGATGAAGGAGACCCTCACCAACTGGTTCACTGCCTCACCCGGCGAGACCGAACAGGTCTTCTCCTACAACTCCAACTGGGGCACCCTCGTCGGGTTCCCGGCGTCGTACGGCTCCGATAAGGAGCTCAACGACCACCATTTCCACTATGGCTACTTCGTCGTGGCGGCTGCCACCCTGGCACGGTTTGAACCGGAGTGGGCAGCCGATGCGGCCTACGGCGGCATGGTGGATGAGCTGATCGCGGATGCGAATAACTTCGACCGCGCCGATACCCGCTACCCGTACCTGCGCGACTTCGACATCTACGCCGGCCACGACTGGGCCTCCGGCCATGGCGCCTTCGGTGCCGGAAACAACCAGGAATCGAGTTCCGAGGGACAGAACTTCGCCAACGGCCTCATCCAGTGGGGAACGGCCACCGGCGACACCGCCACCCGCGACGCCGGAATCTACCTCTATGCAACCCAGACCGCCGCCATCCAGCAGTACTGGTTCGATGAATCCGGCGCCATGCCCGACTCCTTCGGGCACACCACCGCGGGCATGATCTGGGGCGACGGCGGAACCTACTCCACGTGGTTCAGCGCCGAGGCCGAGATGATCCAAGGCATCAACACCCTGCCGATCACCGGCGGGCACCTCTACCTGGGCCTGCGCCCGGATGACGTTGTGTCCAACTTCGCCGAAATGGTCGACGTGAACAACGGCAACCCGACCGTCTGGCAGGACATCCTGTGGTCCTACCTGGCCCTCGGGGACGGGCCGGCAGCGCTTTCGGCACTGGATAACGACCGTGAATACCCCGAGGAGGAAGGGGAGAGCCGGGCCCACACCTATCACTGGATTGCCAACCTTGCAACGCTTGGAAACCTGGACAGCAGCGTCCACGCCGATGACCCGATGGCCGCCGTGTTCACGAAGGACGGCGCCAGGACCTACGTGGCGAGCAACATCACCCAGGAACCCCTCAAGGTCACCTTCTCCGATGGCACCGTGCTCGACGTCGCCGCCGGCAAGACAGTGACGTCCGGTGCGCAGACCTGGAGCGGTGGCGGAGCGCCGAGCGGCACGGAAGAGCTCACGGACCCCACGGACCCGCCCGTCCCGACCACCACCACGTTCTACCTCGGCACCGACGGATCGTTCCTGTCCCAGCCCGGCACCGCGCCGGTGGCGACACTCGCACCCCGCAGCGGACCCGACGCCGTCGGTGATCCGACAACCGGCCTCACCCTAACGGCCGAAAACCTGAACGGCACTTTCGCGGGCAGCAGGACCGCGTTCGATATCGGTGTGGACACGGCAGGTGTCGGGAACGGAACGCGCATCAGGGTCTCATATGACCTGACCGGCGACGGCACCTTCGACCGGATCGAAACCTACAACTATTTCCCCACCGACCCGGTGGCGGGATTTGAGCGGTACACCTCGGAGCTCGGCTTCACCTCCGTCGAGGGGGAGCTTGGAGCCTTGGTGGATGGTTCCATGAAGGTTGAGCTATGGAACGTCCTGGGCACTTCGCCGTCAACCATCGACTTGGCCACTTCGGTGGTCAAGGCACCCTTTGCAGGGCTCACCCTGACGGGCGGCGGTTCGGAGCCCGAGCCGGAGCCTTCAGGTCTGCCCGGTAGCCCCGCCGAAGTGAAGCTGACTCCTGTCAGTGGTTCCGCTATTGATGTCGTCTGGGCGGCCCCGACCGTCACCGGCACGGCTCCGGTCACTGACTACCGGCTGCAGTACCGTGCCACCGGTGCCACTGAGTGGGTGCCGGTGTATGACGCCGTAACGTCCACGCCGGGAGCCCGGATCCAAGGACTCAACCCCGGGACTGAATACCAGGTCCGGGTGCAGTCAGTCTCGGCAGCGGGGCTCGGCGAATTTTCCCAGCCGGTGGCGGCCAGCACCTCCCCGGCACCATCCGCCCCCCGCGGTGCGGTAATAAAGGTCCAGGGCAAGTCTTTGCTGGCGTCCTGGACCGCACCTGCCTCCGATGGCGGGTTTCCCATCACCGATTACCTGATTGAGACATCCACCGACGGCGTGAACTGGAAGACCTTCGGCGACGGGGTCAGTACCGCAACCAATACCAAGATCACGGGACTCCTCGGGAAAACCGAATACCTAGTGCGGATCGCCGCGGTCAGCGAGATCGGCACCGGAGCCTGGTTGACCACCAAGGCTACGACCAAGTAGCCCCTACAGGCAGCCAGCCGGCGGCCGCTGCGACTCTCTCATTATGGAGAGTCGGAGCGGCCGTTCGTTTGCAGACATAGTTCCGTACCCCCGCCCGCCGCCAAGGCAGAAAGGAAACCCCACGATCCTGACGAAATTCGCCCTCGTGCGCCAAGGCCGGTCCGACGGATGGGCAGCCTGCAAGGATCCACGGACACGTCGCTCAACGACGACGGCCGCCGTCAGACGCGTGACGACTCCCCTGACCGGCATTTGACTGTCACACAGGTTTGGATCGGCCCCGGTACGACCGGGGTGGATAACCCTCGCCGCAACACCCAAGCACCTTCAGGAGTTGCATTGGCTTCGGACAAAGACACCGCAGTTGAGGCCGCGGCGTGCGGGAAAGGCGGCCGTGTGGAAGCACTATGTTCGGCTCACGAGGCAAAGGGAGCATCTCCTCGGCACTGAATATTTCCTGTCCACTTCTCTCATAAAGTGACCGCTCACCGACGACGTTCCTTTAATCCGCTCGCTCGATCCTCGTCATAGGAATCTGCTAGAACCGCCATATCTAAGTGTGATTTGACCGCCAATGCCACCTAACATCCACAATTGGGTACGCCCGCATCTCGACCGCGAAACAGGACCTCGACCGGCAGATCGACGCACTGCGCAGCGAAGGCATCCCTGCCCGGCACATTTACGTGGACAAGAAATCCGGATCCACCACAAACCGGCCTGGACTTCATGAAGCACTCGACCAGGCCCGCGACGGGGACGTGATCGTGGTGCACACCCTGGACCGGTTGGGCCGCACCGTCCGCGACACCCTGAACCTCATCCACGACCTGGCCGGTCGCGGCGTCGGAGTCCGGAACCTGGCTGACCCGATCCGGGTTGATTCCGCCAAACCGGAGGATCCCATGTCGCAGCTGGCAGTTGTGATGCTCGCGCTCTTCGGCCAAATGGAACGAACCTACGCGATCGAACGCGCAGCCCACGCGCGTGCCGTTGCTGCCGCTAAAGGCAAGAGGATCGGCCGCCCCAGCGTGGTCGATCCAGCGAAGCTCGCCTACGCCGCGCACCTTCGCGACCAGGAAAATCAGTCCATCTCCGAGATCGTCAAAGCCACCGGTGTCAGCGCTCCAGCCTCTACCGTTACCTGCCGCCCCGACCACCGGAGACGCTGACCGCCGATGACTAGCCGAAAGCCTAAAAGTCCCTGACGTCGGCGGCGGTTCGTGCAGGCGGCTTCAGACAGAATGACGGTTGGTGCACGCGACTTCGAACAAAACGACGGTTTGTGCAGACGACTTCGAGCGCTTCCGTGTCAGGAGTCGTCTGCACAAGGCCCGTACTTCCACGGGATCCAGTGCAGACGACTTCTGAAACTGACAAACGGCCTGCGCTGGCTTTCCCGCCGCGGCAACGCCTCCGGGCAACAAGTTCGGTAAGTTAGGGACTGTGAAGATTGCTACCTGGAATGTAAACTCCCTCCGTGCCCGCGCCGACCGTGTGGAGGCCTGGCTGCAGCGCAGCGATTGCGACGTCCTGGCCATCCAGGAGACCAAATGCAAGGACGAAAACTTCCCCTGGGAGCTGTTCGAACGCATGGGCTACGAGGTGGCCCACTTCGGTGTGAACCAGTGGAACGGCGTGGCCATCGCGTCCCGGGTTGGCCTGGAAGACGTGGAGCGCACGTTCCTGGACCAGCCTCCGTTCGGGAAGGCCGGCAAGGATCCCGTCCAGGAGGCCCGCGCCATGGCGGCGACGTGCGGCGGCGTCCGGGTCTGGAGCCTCTACGTGCCCAACGGCCGCTCCCTGGACGACGAACACATGCCCTACAAGCTCAAATGGCTCGAATCCCTCAAGGACCATGCCCACGGACTGGTCGCGGCGAACCCGGATGCCCAGGTTGCGCTGATGGGTGACTGGAACATCGCGCCCCTGGATGAGGACGTCTGGGACATCGGTCTCTTCCTGGCCCAGGGCTACACCCACGTCAGCCCGCCGGAGCGGGCGGCCTTCCACGCTTTCGCAGAGGCCGGCTTCACCGACGTGGCACGCCAGTACACGCCCGGTCCCGGCGTCTACACCTACTGGGATTACACCCAACTGCGCTTCCCCAAAAAGGAGGGCATGCGCATTGACTTTGTCCTTGGCTCCCCCGCGTTGGCGGCCCGCGTCACGGGCGCGTCGATCGACCGCGAGGAACGCAAGGGCAAGGGCGCCTCGGACCACGCCCCCGTTCTGGTGGAACTGGCGGACTGATGGCTGCAGCCGGGGCCCAGGAAGGGAAACTGTAATGACGGGAAACCTCTACCGGGGCCAGGCCGGGCTGCCGTTCTCCTCCACCCTGCGCGTCTACGAACCGCTGGAAGCCTTCCCGGAAGGACAGCGGGAGGCCATCCGGACCGCCGGTGCCCGCACAGCCTCCCGGGCCGCCGTCGAAAACGCCGAACTGCTGGCCTCGCTGGGCCGGATCACCCGCTCCGGTGGTGACCCGTTCCCCACCGGGCGGACGGACCTGGTCCGCGTCACCAGCATTCCCGGTGTACCCCCCGGGCGGACGCCGCAGCCAGGAACGCCCGACGCCGGTGCTGCCGCCGGCCCCGGTGCTGCCGCCGGCCCCGGTGCTGCCGCCGGCCCCGGTGCTGCCGCCGGCCCGGGTGGTGCTGCCGGCCCGGGTGCCGAGGCCGGGGTGGGTACCGAGTCAGGCTTGGGTACCGGGATAGGCGCCGGTTCCGGCCTTGGGCCTGACGCTGGGGGCGACGGCGGGCGTGACGCTGGGTCCGGGCGCGTCCTGCTGTACTGCCCCAGCCAGCTGGTCCTGCGCGCCGGCCTCGCCGCCAATGCCCTCATGGAAGGCATCCACGGCCCGCTGGCCGAGATGCTGATTCCGGAAGAGCAGCGGGACAAGCACCAGGAACGCATTGACCAGGTCAAAGCACGTGACGGCGCCATCCGCGTGCATACCCGCGCCTCCACGTGGGGCATCCCCTTCAGCTGGTTCTCACTGTTTATGGAAGGCGACCATAAGGACGTGGTGGAATCAGGCGGGCGCATCCTCACCGTCAGGGTGTGGGCTCCCATCACCGAAGCCATGGAGCGGGCACGGTACGCCGTGGCCCACCTGGCGCTGGCCGCCCCCGACCTGGACATGCTGGACGACCTCGCCCAGCTGACCGAATGGCTGGAGCTGTTCCACGTCAATTCCATGGTGGAACTCGACTACGGCGCCGTGGCGGACAAGGTCTACCCGGACGAGTCGCCCATGGACATCCGGCTGGGCATCGAATGCCTGGCAGAAGGCGACATGACGGGCGCCGCGGCGGCGTACCGCAGGCTGGCTTCCCGCTGGATTCCAATCCGGCAACTCGCCCGCGCGTCCTGACCACTGTTTCCTGACCACGGCGTCGCGACTGCGGATTCCTGACCCTGGCCGCGGCGTCCTGGCCGGGATGCCACGCCGTCCCTCCTCAGGAAGGAGGCGGCGCCGTCGTACGCCTGACGATGAGCTGGTGGGGCGCGACGGCGGACCGGACCGCCCCGGCTGTGCCGTCCAGTTCATCGATGAGCATCTTGGTGGCCAGCTCGGCCTGTTCGTCGGGCCGTTGTCCCACTGTGGTCAGGCCCATCGCGTCGGCGAAATCGTGGTCATCGATGCCCACCACCGAGAGGTCCTCAGGGACCCGCACGCCTACGCGTGTGGCCTCGAAGATGACGCCCATAGCCATTTCGTCGGAGGCGCAGAAGATGGCGGTTGGTTTGGGGCCTGACCGGGCCCAGAGGCGCCGGAAGGCCTCCTGGCCGCTGCGGACCGTGAAGTCTCCCCATTCGTCCCACTCGGGGCGGGTGGGCAGCCCGGCTCCTGCCATGACGTCCTTGAAAGCCAGGATCCGCACGCGGGGAACGTCGAAGTTAAGGTCCGTTTCGTCGTCGCCGTGCAGGAGGGCAATGTCGCGGTGACCGAGGTCGATCAGGTGCCGGACGGCGGTGGATGCAGCGGCGTAGTCGTCGATGCCGATGTACGCGCACTCCTCCACATGACCGCCCACCACGATCAGCGGGATATCAATCTTCTGGAGGTGGTCCAGTTCGTCGTGGCTCAACGCCATACAAAGGACAAGCAAGGCGTCAATCTGCTTGTAAACCATGGTCTTGCTGAACAGGCGCTCACGGTTGCTGCCGTGACCGCCCAGGTTAAAGAGGGAAAGGTTGTAGTGGCGGGCGTGAAGTTCGCGGTCCGCGCCCTCGATGGCCTTGGAGAAGAACCAGCGGCTCACGAACGGGGCCAGCACGCCGATGGTCTTGGTGCGGCCGGTGGCCAGTCCTGACGCCGACGACGACGCCACGTAACCCAAAGCCCCCGCCACCTCGAGGATCTTCTCCCGGGTGGCGGGCGAAACCCTGGGCAGCCCGCGAACGGCCCGGGAAACGGTGGCGGTGGATACGCCGGCGGCCGCTGCCACGTCCTCAATGCTGACGCCGCTGTGGCCACCCCGTTGAGACCTTTCAGCCATGCGTGCCACCGTTTCCCCTCATGGGCTCAAACTTAATATCCGCTATGCATTTGCCCCCAAGCCATGCTAGGTTGCGGGCCGACCGACGTCACAGTGTTACCTGCTGCCGGCCCCCTTGCGTCCGATCAGCCCCCTGAGTCCGATCAGCCCTTGAGGCCGCCGGCCAGGAGACCACGGACAAAGTAGCGCTGCAGGCCAAGGAACACAGCTAGCGGCACAATGATCGACACGAACGCGGCCGCAGGGTTCAGGAAGTCCCTGTTGCCACGGGTACCGGATATCTCAGCGAGCCGTTGGGTGATGGGCGCCACGTCTGCCGTTCCACCGGAGAACACCAATGCCACGAGCAGGTCGTTCCAGACCCACAGGAACTGGAAGATGGCCAGCGATGCCAAGGCCGGAACGGACAAGGGCAGGATGATCCGCCAGAAGATAGTTGTGTGGCCTGCCCCGTCCACCTTGGCGGCTTCGATCATTTCCCCCGGGATCTCCGAGATGAAGTTGTGCAGCAGGAAGATGCCAAGGGGAAGCCCAAACATGGTGTGCGCGATCCACAGCTGGGCATATGAGCCCGGCGGGAGCTTCAGCACCTGGGTGAACAGCTGGAGCAGCGGGATCAGCGCCATCTGCAGGGGAATGATCTGCAGCGCGAAAACGAAGATGAAAGTCCCGTCGCGGCCCTTGAAATTGCCCCACGCGAAGATGTAGGCCGCCATGGAGGCGAGCACCAGGACAAAGACGGTCACCGGGATGACGATCGCCAGGGAGTTGACGAAGTACTGCGAGAGGTTCGCAGACTGCGAACCTGCCGCTGCCGTGACATCGACATAGTGCTTGAAAGTAAAATCCCAGTCGGCAAAGAAGTTCCACCAGCCATCCGAACGCGGGCCCACCTGCTTGGCCGCGGGACGAATGGAGGACACCAGGAGGCCGAAGGTGGGCACGGTCCAGATCGTCGCAATGATCACGGCGGCCGCGGTGGCCCACCGTGAGGTCAGCCTGGTCTTGACGCGCCGCATGATCGGCGCGGAATCCTCCGGCGAGCTGGGACGGCCTTTGTCTTTGCGTGACTGCGTGCGGGAAGTGTTGGCCGCCTCATCCGGCGCTGGCATGACGGTCATCGGATTTCCCTTTGCTGACGGAGGACGCGGGCGTTGTAGACCACAATTGGCAGGACGAGGAGGAACAGGACGAGGGCGAGCGCTGCGCCCCTGCCCGGTTCGCCGGCACGGAATGCTTGGGTGTACATCTCGTTGGCGATCACGGAGGTGTCATAGTTGCCCGCCGTCATGGTGCGCACAATGTCGAAGACTTTCAGGGTGGCGATGGTGATGGTTGTCAGCACCACCACCAAAGCGCCCCGGATGCCGGGCACGGTCACATTGCGGAACTGCTGCCAGGGGTTGGCTCCGTCGAGGCGCGCTGCCTCAACCAGTTCCATCGGAACGCCCTTGATGGCCGCCGAGAGGATCACCATGGCGAAACCCGTTTGGATCCACACCATAACGATGATGAGGAAGATGGTGTTTTCCGGTGCATCGAGGAGGAACTGCTTGGGATCCATGCCCAAGGCGACCCGCACAGCGTTGACGACGCCCGTCTGTTCAATGCCGGGACCGCGGTAGTCGTACACCAGCTTCCAGATGATGCCTGCGCCAACCATCGAGATGCCCACCGGCATAAAGACCAAGGCTTTAAGGGCGTTTTCGCCGCGCGCCTTGTCGATGAAGACCGCGTAAGCGAGGCCGAAGCCCGTTGACAGCAGGGGCACCAGCACCGTCCAAATGACCGTGTTGCGAACCGTGGCAAGCGCCTCGGGCTGCGTAAACATCCAGACGAAGTTGTCGACTCCGTTAGGTTGCCCGGAGGCATTCGTGAATGCCAGGAACGATGTCTGCACGGCTGGATAAACCAGGCCGACCAGCATCAGGATTGCCGCTGGCGCCAAAAAGCCAACGATCGTCAGTTTGTCTTTGACTGATTTGGGTGCCCTGTCCACCATCAGCATGATCAGCCCAATTAGCGCGGCAAAAACCGCCAACGCGATAAAAACTTGAAGAAACTTTCCTCCAAGAAACTCCATTGCCCAACCTCCGTGGTGTGCGTGGATCAGTTCGTTCGGGATCGACGCCGCGCCCTTGGGACTTGTGGTCCCAAGGGCGCGGTGCGAAGGAGGTCAGCCCTTCGGCCAGCTGCTTTCGATGCTGTCGGCAACCTGCTGGGCAGGGGTGCCGTTGATCCACGCAACGATGCCCTTCCAGAAGGAGTTGGAGCCCACTGCGCCGGGCATCAGGTCAGAGCCGTCGAAGCGGAACACGGTGTTCGGATCCTGCAGCAGCGCAATGGTCTGCTTGTCGAGTTCCGTCTGGCCGTTGGCCGGGTCCAGGCCCTTGTTTGCGCTGACGCTGCCGCCCAGCTTGACCCGGTTGTTGGCGAAATCGGCACTGGCCAGGTATGCCAGGAGTGCCTGCACCTCGGGGGTGTCCTTGTAGGCGCCCACCATCTCGCCGCCGCCGGTGATTGCCTGGCCCTTGCTGGCGTCAGTGGGAGGCGTCATGAAGGCCCAGACGTCGCCGTCGGGAGCCACGACGGTCCCTTCCGGCCAGTTGGCGGCCTGGAAGTTGGCCTGGTGGTGCATGGCGCACTGGCCGTCCAATACGGGCTGCCCTGCCTGCGCGAAACCTGTGGTCAGGATGGAGCGCACATCGCCGAAGCCGCCGTTGACATAGTCGGAGTTCAGGAGGATCTCGCCGGTCTTATTCATGGCATCCACGATCTTGGGATCGTTGAAGGGGATCTCATGGCTCACCCACTGGTCATAGACTTCGGGGCCCTGCGCGCGAAGGACCGCGTCCTCGACCCAGTCGGTGCCGGGCCAGCCGGTGGCTTCACCGGATTCGAACCCTGCACACCACGGCTTCATGGCGCCGTCGTCAGCGATCTTCGTGGACAGGGTCAGCATTTCGTCCCAGGTCTTGGGAACTTCCCACCCCTTATCTTTAAACGTCTTCGGGGCGTACCAGACGTAGCCCTTGACGTTCGCCAGCATCGGCGCCGCATAGAAGACCCCGTCCACCGTGCCGTACTTCTTCCAGTCGGCGGACCAGTTCTTGTCGACCAAATCCGAGACTGCCTGTGGAGCAGGCTTCAGGCCGCCGGCCTTGGCCTGATCAGTCATGAGCCCGGGCTGCGGGAAGATGGCAATGTCCGGGGCGTTTCCTGCCTTGGCCCGGACACCGATCTGGGTCTCGAATTCCTTGCTGCCCTCGTACTTGATGGTTGCGCCAGTACACTCTTCAAACGTTGACCAGGCGGTCTCAAGGTTGGTTGCCTCGATGTTGACGATGGTGGAGTAGACGGAGATGGTCTTGCCGTCGTGCTTGCCGTAGCTCTCGTAGGGAGAGCAGTCGCTGCCGGTGGTGGTGCCGCCACCGCCACCGCCGGGACTACATGCCGTCAGGGACAGCGCCAGAATTCCGGTGGCAGCAACCGGAAGCAGGTATTTGCGGTTTTTCATGCTGAGGACTCCTCGGTGAGTTACAGAACTTCAACAGGTGAGACTAAGGTGACCGACATCTTCACGTGGTGTGAATCACACACTAATCAGGCTCCGGCAAGGAATGCAAGCGTTTACATGCGGTTGTGTCCGAAAAGATATCTAGGCCCAGTCCACGGGCGTTTGACGCCGCAGCGTTGTCGTTCGAGGCGCTAAGATGCCCTCGACTCAGTGTTCTCATGCCCGCAGGCTGCACAAAGGAATGGGCGCCGCGCTCCCTGGGGAGCGCGGCGCCCGATAAGGCCTTTTTGGGGCATGCCCCACTGATTTGGCCTACTTGCCGCCCTTGAACAATCCCGCGATTCTGGCGCCGAGGCTCTTGACGAACTGCTTGACGTTGTCAATGGCTTCGCCGGCGAACTTCCTGGCCTTTTCAGCAGCGCCTTCGATTCCGTGTTTGGGTGCTTCGGTGCCGGTTACTTCTTCGCTCATGTTGTTCTCCTTTAGTTGACCGGCATTCCAGCCGGCCGGTGAGACCCTCCGCCAGGCGAGGACCGCCGGGCAGGGATGACCAGCTGTCCCCGCATCACCTTACGGCCAGGAAGCGCGCACCATTCACCAACAGGGTCGTTTCGGGTCACTTGGCCACCTTGACATGACGCGGAGGGCATCCATGCCCTATGGGTCGTCCCCTTCAGAGCAGCTAACGGACGCGTTCGGCCCGGCTGAACCGTGTCCTGGCCCCGGCGCCGATGTGGATCAGGACCGGCGTCTGCTTTCCCACTACCTGGTCCAGGGCGTCCACCAGGGCAGAGACCTCGGCCGCCAGGAGGTGCGGCGCCACGCCCTGGCGCGGCTGGAGCCGGATTTTCAAGGCCGGGCTGCCCTGGACATCGTAGGTTGCCACCGTGGCACCCGCCAGGTCGGGTCGTTCAGCCAAGGCGTGCTTCAACGCCTGCTCGGCTACTCCCCCGCTGATCCGCACATCCCCGGCCACTGTCCCGGGATCGTACTCGGCCACCAGCAGGTTGCTCCGGCCTTTGCCCTGCTGCGCGATCCAGGCAACCATCAGGCCGATCAGAACCACCAGGGCAAGCGCCATCACAATCCAGAGCCAGCTTTCCGGACGTCCCGGGAAGCGGGTGTTGTCGAAGGCCTGGTTGACGCTGCGCCAGGCCGATCCGGACCAGGCATGCCACCAGATTGCCACGGGTGGAACGGTGGCCAGCAGGACGAGCAGGACGCCCACGACGAGCAATTTGAGCCCGAGGATGCCCAGCAGGATCCTGTTGAGGAGCGAGGGTGTGGCCGTCATGCTCCAATCACTCCTACGGTGGAAATGTTGACGCGGACGTCAGGCAACGGGACCAGTGACATCCCGCTGAGTTCGTTCTGGACCGCGGCCAGCACCGCCGCGTCGGCCACGGGAACCCCTGAGGTGGGGCGCACGTTGACGATGACCTGCCGCCGGGACACCACCACCATGACCTGTTCCGGGGTGACATTGGCGGCGAGCCGTGCGCTGCGTGCCAGGGCGGAGGCGATGACCTCGTCATCCACCACCACGGCGGACGAACTTCCGGTGCTGTTCAGCACGTGCCGGGCGCGTCTTCCCGGCAGGATGGCGTTGAGCAGGAAAAACAGTCCCACCATGGCTACCACGGCGCCGCTGGCACCGAGCAGCAACGGCGGGATACCCGCCGGAAGTGCAACGATCCGCTCCGCCGCCAGTTGTGGTTCGATCAGCCAAGCCGGCTGTCCAATGGCGTGCACGGCCGATTCGAGAAGACCGTAGCCGGCCAGCCCCATCACCAGGACCGCTGCCACTGTGGCCACCGCGGCCCGGGTGGAATGGGTTTCCCGGTAGACGACCCTGCGCATGTCAGGTTGCGCCTGGTCCCGGGCGCTGCTTGCGTGCCTCGAATCGGCGAGGGCCCCGTCAACTGATCCGCCGCTCACTGGACCCTGCCTCCTTCGATCGGCTTAACGCCGCTGATACGGATATCTACCCTGCTCAGACGGGCGCCGCTGAGGGCCGTGACCGTCGAAAGGATCCTGGCTTTAGCATCGACCGTCCGGTCCCAAATGGATCCGCCGAACGCGGCGACCCGGCCTGCGTCCCTGAGCACGGTGGCCAGCGGCGGGATCCTGATAGGTGACACCAGCGACAAAGCCAGCAGGCCGTCGTCGTCCGTCCAGTCCGCCCGGACATCGTGGGGATCCACACCGAAGGCCTCCGCGGCCGCCGTCCTGGCAAGGCTGGTCAGGGCCTGCGTGCTGATGCGGTTGTGTCCGCTCAGGACCTGCCCGGGGACGGAAGGTGCCACTGACGTCATGACGAGGAGCGCCGGCCGATGATGGCATCCAAGACGCCGCGCAGGTCCAGTTTCCCTTCCGCAGCGCGGCCCAGGAGGGCGCCGATGGCCATAAAGAGGAGCGAGACCAGGAAGCCCCACAGCCCGAACTGGAAGGACATAAACGCCACGAAGGCGCCCATGGCGATGCCCACAACGGTCAGATTCACAGCAGTGCCTCCCTCTCGGCGACGGCAGGGGCTCCGGCCTTCACCGGCGGCGCCACGTAGACATCGGTTATTTCGACATTCACTTCAATGACCTGCAGGCCGACGAGTTCCTCGACCGCGCGGTAAACGGCTGATCTGACCTGATTGGCCAGGGAATGCAGGGGTGTGCCGTAGGAGGCCACCAGGCTGATGTCCACCGCCACCTGCGTCTCACCGACCTCGGCACGGACGCCGGCAGCGTGGTCCGAACTGCCGACGGCGTCCCGGATGGCTCCCAGCGCACGCGACGGAGCCGAGCCCAAAGAATAGACGCCGGGCACGGCACGGGCAGCGATGCCGGCAACTTTTGCCACGGCGGTCTCAGCGATCACGGTGCGGCCATGCCCGGGTACGGGCGCCTGGCTGGCGGCATTGTGGCTGGCAGCCAACTGGCGCTCGACGCCCGCATCGGGTTGTGGGTTCTGGTATTCCATCAGGCACTCCCCTTCTATTGCTCCCAACCCTATCTCCTGCGTGCGCAGGGGTGCCCGCATGGATGGTCCGGGTTGCCGATGGCGCGGGGTTAAAGAAGAAAACACCAGTTCGGAAGAACTGATGTTTCCCGGGGTCCGCATGCCGCTCGACGAGCGAGCTGGCGGCTACTTGCCGTATTCGATCGCTAGGCCCATGAGGGAATGTATCGGGCGTACTTCTTCGCTACGCCGTAGCTCACATCCTGTTTGATGAGTCCTTGTTCGATGGCAGCGCTGATTATTTGTGAGGTAGTCGAGGACTTGTCAGGTCCCAGCCCAAACCGCTTGCGCAGTGACGCATCGGTCATGTGGTCGCTGGCCAAATACCGCAAAACGCGTTCCAGAACGTGGTGCATTCCCGGAATCCTGATGGCCCCACCAGCTGCCGGGTTAAAGAAGAAAAGCACCAGTTCCGAAGAACTGATGCTTCCCAGTGGTGGCTCCGACCGGCGTCGATCCGGTGACCTTTCGATTTTCAGTCGAACGCTCTACCAACTGAGCTACAGAGCCTAGGTGACATGTCACCTTGACCGCCGGAATTTCTTCTGGCAATCAGAGCGACCCTGACGGGACTTGAACCCGCGACCTCCGCCGTGACAGGGCGGCGCGCTAACCAACTGCGCTACAGGGCCTTGATTTTTCTTGCTTCGCGGCATCGCTACCGCTTTTTTCAAGGCTTCCAGCTTACCAGACCTTTTAAGCCTGCCAGACCACTTCCTTGCGTACCCCCAACGGGATTCGAACCCGTGCCGCCGCCGTGAAAGGGCGGTGTCCTAGGCCGCTAGACGATGGGGGCCAGAACCCGTTCGGCACAAAATAAAAGGCTTCGAGCCGAGGCTCTCAGTCTTTCGTTTGCAGTTGCTCCGAACTGGACTCTAAAACTATAGGGCCTCGGCGGGAATAACTCAAAATCGGCTCCCAGACACCTGACCGAAGCCGCCGATACAGGCGAAGATGGACAGATGGATGCCGTCGCCGCGCTCAATGAAATTGCTTTCTGGTTGGAACGGGAACGCGCTGCCGCCTTCAAGGTCCAGGCTTTCCGGAAGGCGGCCGGGATCATCGCCGGGCTTGACCCTTCCGACGTGACGGCCCGGGCCCGTGACGGCAGGCTCAAGAGCATGAAGGGCATCGGTGACAGGACCTACCAGGTGGTCCGGCAGGCAGTGGACGGCGAGGTGCCCGAGTACCTTGAGGGCCTTCGCCAGCGCAGCGCGGCGCCCCTGGCGGACGGCGGGGCCGAGCTCCACGCAGCACTCCGCGGCGACCTCCACAGTCACAGCGATTGGTCCGACGGCGGCTCACCCATCCAGCTCATGGCAGACGCCGCGCGCCTGCTGGGCCGCGAGTACCTGGCCCTGACAGACCACTCTCCGAACCTGACCATCGCCAACGGGCTCAGCGCCGAGCGCCTGACCGAACAGCTCGACGTTGTGGCTACCGTCAACGCCGCCGCCGCAGTTGACGGCAAAAAGGACGGATTCCGGCTCCTGACCGGCATCGAGGTGGACATCCTGGAATCCGGCGAACTGGACCAGTCGCCGGACATGCTGGAACGGCTGGATATTGTGGTGGCCAGCGTCCACTCCAAGCTTCGGGCGGACCGCGACACGATGACCCAGCGGATGCTCCAGGGCATCCAGAACCCCCAGACCAACGTGCTCGGCCACTGCACCGGACGCCTGGTGGAGGGCTCCCGTGGCACGCGGCCGCAATCGGACTTCGACGCCCGGGAGGTCTTCGCGGCGTGCGCGGAATCCAACGTGGCGGTAGAAATCAACTCCCGCCCCGAGCGGCAGGACCCGCCGGATGACCTGATCCAGCTGGCCCTCGACGCCGGCTGCCTGTTCTCGATCGACAGCGACGCCCACGCTCCGGGCCAGCTCGACTTCCTCCAGTACGGGGCTGCCCGCGCCGCGCATAACAACATTCCCGCGGAGCGCATTGTGACCACCTGGCCCCTGGAGCAGCTGCTGGAGTGGTCGGCCCGGGATTGGCAGAAACTCGACTAGACGTGACCGATTCCCGCCAGCTGCCGGCGTCGCCCCGGGGATAGATTGGCAGCATGGCTTCAAGCACCCCTCCCAGCGCAGCAACAACAACGGCGCTTCGCCCACCACCTGGCCGAACAAATGCGCTCGGCGTCGCCGCCGTGGTGGTCACCGTGGTGCTCTGGGCTTCGGCGTTCGTGGGGATCCGGGCCATCGGCCCCACCTTCTCCCCCGGATCCCTGACCCTGGGCAGGCTGGCGGTTGCCGCCGTCGTGCTCGGTGCACTGGTGCTGCCGCAGCTGGCCAAGAGCAGAGGGCTGCCGCAAGGCCGCGAATGGTGGCCCATCCTGGGGTACGGCGTGATGTGGTTCGGCGGCTACAACGTGGCCCTGAACGCGGCGGAACACCTGCTGGACGCCGGGACCGCCGCGCTGCTGATCAACGTCAACCCCATCCTCGTTGCCATCATGGCCGGTTTCTTCCTGAAGGAGGGCTTCCCGCGCTGGCTGATTATCGGGAGCCTGGTGGCGTTCGGCGGGGTGGCGCTGATCGCGCTCGGATCCGGCTCAGGTTCCGGGGAACGTTCGACGGCGGATGTGGCGGGCGTGCTGCTCTGCCTCCTTGCCGCCGTGCTCGCCGCCGTCAGCGTCATCATCCAGAAGCCGGTGTTGCGGAAGTTCCCGGCGGGCCAGGCCACCTGGTTCGGCATCATGGTGGGGGCGGTCTGCTGCCTGCCCTTCAGCGGCCAGCTGGTGTCCGAACTGCAGTCCGCCCCGCTGCCGGCAACACTGGGCCTGGTGTATCTGGGCGTCTTCCCCACCGCCATTGCATTCACCACGTGGGCCTACGCGCTGTCGCTGATTGACGCCGGAAAACTGGCGGCCACCACCTACCTGGTGCCGGGCACCACCATCCTGATCTCCTGGCTGGTCCTCAGCGAAGTCCCCGCCGTGCTGGGCCTCGTAGGCGGGGTGGTCTGCCTGGTGGGTGTGGGCCTGACGCGCCGCAGGTCCCGGTAGGAGCGGTCCATTCAGCGTCAGGAGCGCTTCACTGCCGTGCCCGCGATGATCGGCGTGGCCAGGGCAACAGCCGGAGCCTCCAACCTGCTGACTTCCGTGAATTCGAACCCGGCTTCGCCGATGGATGCCACCGTGTTCCGGTTGAGGTGGCACCCGGGCGCCACGCAGCGGCCCCACAGACCGTCCAGCCTGTCCTGCCAGCGGGCCGCACGGCCCTGTCCGCGGACATGTTCCAGCACCGCAAGGGTACCTCCGGGTTTGAGCACCCTGCGGGCCTCCAACAGGGCAAGCCGCTGATCCGGCACCGAGCACAGCACCAGGGTGAAAACGACGGCGTCAGCTGTCCCGTCCGGCAGGGGCAGGTGCTCCGCATCAGCGTCGGAAACCTCCACCGGAACGGGCGACTCCCCCAGACGTGCCCTCAATCTGGCCCGCATGTAGGGATCCGGTTCCACAAGGATTACGCGGTCAGCATGGCGGAAGTGCCGCAGGTTGGCCCCGGTGCCAGCGCCGACGTCCACCACTGTTCCCGCCAGCGCGGAGAGCAGACGCGCCCGGCGCGGAGACAGCTCCCTGCGCTCTACAGAGGCCGACAACGTGTCGTACATGGCGGCAAAAACGCGATGGCGGACGGACATCCGGCTCCTCACAGGCGGTCAGGGATCGGATTCAGTATGCGCGCCAACCCGGCTGCGGACTAGAGTCTGCTTATGCCCGTCAACCTGCCGCCCGGCCTGCCCATCATCCCCGATGGCCCGCAAGAGTCCGGTCCGTTTGAGATGTCCGCTGACGATTTCGAAGCCGCCGTCACGGATGCCCTGGGCCTGATCCCCGCCAAGCTTGCGGCCGCCATGGACAACGTGGCGGTGTTTGTCGAGGACGACTACGTGCCCGGCCCGGGCGAGGACCCGGACACCGTTCTGCTGGGCCTCTATGAGGGTGTTCCCTTGACGGAGCGGGATTCCTGGTGGGACGCCGGTTCGCTGCCGGACCGGATCACCATCTTCCGCCAACCCATCCTGGACATCTGCGGGTCCCGCGACGAGGTGATCCAGGAAGTGGCCGTGACGGTGGTCCACGAGATCGCCCACCACTTCGGCATCGATGACCGGCGGCTGCACGAGCTCGGCTGGGACTAGCCTTGTAGGCATGGGACACGACCACAGCCACACACACGGGATCACGGCAACAGGACGGCACCGCAAACGGCTCATCGCCGTCCTGACCATCACCCTTGCGGTGGTGGTGGTCCAGGTGATCGGCGCGGCACTGTCCGGATCATTGGCCCTGCTGGCGGACGCTGGCCACATGCTCTCCGACGCGGCAGGCGTGACCATCGCGCTCCTGGCTGCCTGGATCGCCGGACGCCCGGCGAGTGACCAGCGGACCTACGGCTACCAGCGTGCCGAGGTCCTGGCCGCCCTGGCCAACGCCCTGATCCTGATTGTCATCTCGGTGGTCATCTTCACCGAGGCCATCCGGCGGATCGGCTCGGCGCCCGAGGTCCACACCGACATCATGCTCTTCGCCGCTATCCTGGGCGCGGTGGCCAACCTCGTTTCGCTGCTGATCCTGCGCGGCGCGCACCAGGACAGCCTGAACGTCCGGGGCGCCTACCTTGAGGTGCTGGGTGACCTGCTGGGCTCAGTCGCTGTCATCGTTGCTGCCCTCGTCATCAAGTTCACCGGCTACCAGGCCGCCGATACGATCGCCTCCGTGCTCATCGCCCTGATGATCCTGCCTCGGGCCTGGAGCCTGCTGCGGGATGTGGTGGACGTCCTCCTGGAGGCAACCCCGAAAGGCGTGGAGGTGCAGATGATCCGCGAACACATCCTCAGCGTTGAAGGAGTAGTCGACGTCCATGACATCCACATCTGGACCATCACGTCCGGCGTGCCGGTGTTTTCGGCCCACGTGGTGGTGGAGGACGGCGTCCTTAATGCCCGCGGCGCCGACCAGCTCCTGGACAAGCTCACCACCTGCCTGGGCTCCCACTTTGACACCGAGCACTGCACTTTCCAGCTGGAACCCGCCAGCCACTCAGAGCACGAATCGCGCCAGCACGCATAGCAGGACTCCCAGCAGGACGACGACGGCGGCGTGGCAGCCGCGTGGGCGGCGCGGCCCCCGTGTGCACGTTATGTGGAAAACTCCGGGCCGGGGCAGCGGCACCCTTGCGTCACGCCGAGCACGCTTTTGGCCACCGGCGAAGTCGCGAACCCCGGAAATCCGCGGCCGGCAGACGCCCGGGCACGCAAAAGGCTGCCTCCCGTGACGTCAGCGAGGAACCGCTGAGCCAGACACAGCGGCGGTGACTTCCGGCCGCCCACCACTGGACCCCGCCCACGCATACCCGGCGGAGCCCTAGCCACTTGGCCGGGAGAGATCTGTCCTGCGGAGCGGGAGCCGATTCCGCGACACGCGGGTCGGGATGCGCCGGAATTGCACTCTTGTTGTTTATGTTATTGATGTGACCAGTGTTGCCAAAGTGCACACGCTCACGTAGCCTCGGACTGCTGGGAGATCAGCAGAGGGGCCCCTTGTGCCGCCACCAGACCTCGCTCCCCCAGCCTTACTGCGTGCGAGGTTCTGCGAATGGGTTTGACCGGATCCGGCCTGAAGGCCGCCGTACTGTGCACCGCCGTCGTACTTTTCGGCACCCTGACCCTCCCCGCCCAGGCAGCGCCGCTACCGCAGGCTCCAACACTCCAGCGCCCGGCGTCGCCGGAACTTCCCACCCCGGGGGACATTGCCACGGCTAAGGCGAGTGAACGCGCGACGGCGGATCAGGTCGCCGTCATCGAGCGCCTCCTGGCCGACGCCACCAGCGCCCAGCAAGCCACGTTTGCCTTGTCGCTGCAGGCCAACAACGCCTACGGCGAAGCCTTGGTTGAACTGCAGGACCGCAGGATGACGGCGGAAGCGGCCACGGCCAAGGCCGCCGCTGCGACGCACGAGCAGGACAGGACCCGGAAGCAGGTAGGCCAGCTCGCCGGTGACCTCTACCGCAACGGCGGGCTGAACCCGACGCTGGGCACGTTCGTCAGCGGCAACGCCGAAGCCCTGCATCAGGCCGCGACGCTGCAAGCCATTTCGGCCAGCCGGAGCCGCGCCTTCGAAGCGGCCGCATCCGCAGCGTCCGCGGCGCAGTCCCTGACGGCCGCCGCCGACGACGCCAACCGGGCCTCCGATAACGCCGCCCAGAAGGCCGAAGCCCGCAAGGAAGAGGCCGAACAAGCCAACGCCACCCAGGCCAAGGCCGTAGCCGAAGCCGCGGCGCAACGGACAATCCTCGTGGATCAACTCGCCCAGCTGCGGAACACCACTGTTGCCCTCGAATCGGCACGCATTGACGCCTTGGACCGGCAGCGCGAGGACGCCAGGCTCGCTGCGGTGACGGCGGCTGCTGATCGGGCTGCGGCGGCGCAAGCAGCAGACCGGCCTGCCGCCGGACCGGCCGCCGGCGGGAACCTGCCGGCCGCGCCGGCTCCCGCTCCAGTTCCAGCACCGGCTCCAGCACCCGCCCCTGCACCCGCTCCAGCTCCAGCTCCCGCGCCTGCACCGGCTCCGGCACCCGCGCCTGCACCAGCTCCGGCTCCAGCCCCATCGCCGGGCGGTTCCAACGAGACTGCCATCTCCGTGGCGATGTCCAAGGTGGGGGCGCCGTACTTCTACCAGTACGGCGGGACCGGCCCCAACGGCTTTGACTGCTCCGGCCTCGTGCAAACGGCGTTCGCCGCCGCGGGCAAGTACCTGCCGCGCACCGCTGCGCAGCAGTACGCGGCAGCTCCCGTTCACGTGCCGATCTCCCAGGCGCGGCGTGGAGACCTGCTGGTCTGGGGCTCAGCGCCGGGCTTCTATCACGTGGCGATCTACCTGGGGAACGGCCAGGTGGTGCAGGCGCTGAATCCGGACGAGGGCATCGGCGTGACCCAGTTGAGCTGGATGGCCGGGATGCAGCTCCACCCTTACGCAGCCCGCTACTGACCGGGCCAGGGCTCCGGCCCGGGATTCCAGGCGCAGCGCTCTGGTCTCAGAGAGGAAAGGTCCCAGGGAGGAAAGCGCAGGGCATCCAGGCGCAGAACGTCCAGGCTCAGGACAGAACGTCCTTGGTGACGAACCGGCCATAGGCGAGCGCCCCGAAGACGGCGATGTAGCCCGCCTGCAGCAGCGCGTTGCTGGCAAAAGAGTCCCACAGCATCGGTTGGCGCAGGACGTCCGCGAAGCCGAACCAGTAATGCGTAAACAGCCAAGGGTGCAGCCATTCCAGCTGCGGCAATTGGTCCAGGACCTGCGAGACGACTGACAGCACCACAGTGGCAGCCATGGCGCCCACCGGGACCACCGTCAAGGTGGACAGGAACAGGCCGATCGCCGAGAGTCCGGCCAGGGACACCGCAAGGTAGGCAGCAATCAGGACCAGCCGCAGCGCGGCCTCAGGGGGCTGGACGACGTCGCCGGACAGGAGCGTCACCGGCCCAACAGGGAACAGCGAAGCTCCGATCGCCGCCCCGGCAAGGGCCACCGTGACGGGGGCGGCCAGGCAGAACGCCAGCGCTCCCGCGTATTTCACCAGCAGCAGGCGCACGCGCCCGGCGGGCGCCACCAACAGGTACCGCAGCGTGCCCAGGCTGGCCTCGCCGGCGATGGTATCGCCCGCCACGACGCCAATGGTCAGGGGCAGGAACAGCGGCACCGACACCAGCATCGCCGTGACCGCGACAAACAGCCCGTTCTGGCTGATCCGGTCCAAGAAGGCAGGTCCCCTTCCGGGCGGAACGGATGACGAGAGCCGGACGGCGACGGCGATCAGCACCGGTATCGCGGCAAGGGCCACCAGCATGGCCGCGGTCCGGCGACGCTGGAACAGCGTCTTCAGCTCAGACGCCAGCAGGGACAGGCTCGACGGCGCACCTGGAGCGCTCATGGGCCCGGAACCACTGCCGGTTTCGGAACCACTGCGGGCATCAGGAACGCTGCTGGCTGAAGGAAAACTACTGGCGTCGGAAGCACTATTGGGCAATGTCGAACCCCTCCCCCGTCAGCGCCACAAAGCGCTCCTCCAGGCTCTCCCGCTCAACGGAAAAGCCCCGCACGCGCACCCCGGCCGACACGAGCTCCGCCACAATGTCCTCCGGGGCCTCCAGCCGGGACGCAGCCGCGACGGCGGTCAGCACGTCCCCGTCCGGTTCAGGTGTTCCGGCCTCAGGGCTTCTTTCCGGGGACATGCCCAACCGCAGCAGGACCTCACTGGCCGTCCCGGCGTCGGGCGTTAACAGGCGGATCCGGGTTTCGCCGGCCTGGCGGAGCTCCGCCAGCGGCCCCTGGGCCACCAGCCGCCCGGCGCTCATGATGGCCGCGTGCGTGCAGATCTGTTCCACTTCTGCCAGGAGGTGGCTGGAGACGAAGACGGTGGCGCCGTCGGCGGCCAGCGACCGGACCAGGCTCCGCACTTCCCGCGTTCCCTGCGGGTCCAGCCCGTTGGTGGGCTCATCGAGCACCAGCAGTTCCCGCGGCGACAGCAGCGCGTTGGCGATCCCCAGCCGCTGCTTCATGCCCAGGGAGTAGGCGTGGACCCGCTTGCCGGCGGCGTGTGAGAGGCCCACGCGCTCAAGCGCGGCAGCAACGCGGGCGGCCCTGGTAGCGGGCGCCGCATGCCGGCTGGCGGCATCCAGGCGGTGCAGGTTGGCGGTGCCGGAAAGGAACGGATAAAACGCCGGCCCCTCCACCAGCGCACCGACGCGCGGCAGGACCTCATGCAGCCGCTGCGGCATCTGCAGGCCCAGGACGCTGACGGTTCCGGCCGACGCCGCGGCAAGGCCCAGCAGCATCCTGATGGTGGTGGTTTTGCCCGACCCGTTGGGGCCCAGGAACCCGAACACGGCGCCGTGGGGAACTGCGAGGTCCACGTTGTCGACCGCCAGCTGGTGGCCGAAACGCTTGGTCAGGCCTTGGGTCTCGATGGTCAGCCCGGCTGTCCCATTCCCTGCGGAAGTGGTCCGGGCGGCGGCTATCCCGGCGGCAGCCGTCCCCCCGGCCGCGGTCACGCCGCGCCGGCGGCGGCCTGCAGCCGCTCCGCCGGGACCATCCCCACAAAGATCCTGCCGTCGTCGGTCAGCAGGATGTTGACCAGTGCCGTGGACAGGAGCCGTCCGCCGGGAACGCCGACGGCGGCCTGGGACAGGAGCGGATCCTTCAGCAAGGATTCAGTCCAGGCAGCCCCTTGCCCGTCGGGCGCCGCGGGGAACCCGATCACGGCTTCCCAGCCCTTGCCTGTCACGGTTGGCCTGGGTGCGTCGCGGTGCCGCAGGCTGGCGTCGCTGCCGGGAACCTTGTCCGGGGCGGGGAGCTGCTCCGGCGGGGCGGTGGGCTGGTCCAGCGGAACCGCGTCCTGAGGAACCTGGTCCGGCGCGGTGGGCTGGTCCGGGCCGCGGTCTGGAACCACGCCGGGCGTAATCCCACCAGGACTGGGCGGGAGGGCTGGCATGCCGGGCATAGACGGGACCGGCGGCACTGGCAGCTCCTTGACCGTGGCGCCCGGCGGGGCAACAAAAGTAAACACGGAGTCGTCCGGGGCCGCCAGGGACAGGCTGGTGAAGCCGGCCTCAAAGGCCGGTTCCGCCTGGCCGCGTGCCATCACAGTTACGCGCAGCGGCATTCCTGTCTCGCCGTCGACGGCGATGACAACCTTCTCCAGCAGTGTTCCCTGCGTCCTTGGCGCCAGTGCCAGGCTGTAAGCGGACCGGCCGGCGACTTCGACGTCCGGGCCCACCGTCACCTCGGTGGAGTTGTCCACGACGGCGAGGAACTTCCGGGCCAGATCCTCGGGCGTCGGCATTACGGGCGGGCCGGGCAGGTTCTCGCCGGGCAGGATGGGCAAGGGCAGGTCGGGCTTCGGAAGGTCCGGACCGGGCAAGTCCCGGCCCGGCAGGTCGCCGGGCGGTGCGGGAGGTTCAGGCAGGGCGGGAACTCCGGGCACAGGCAGCGGCAGGTCGCTGGCGAACGCCGGCAGGGCCAGGTGGGCGGCGGTGTTGTCCTTGGAGTTGTAGAACCACACGTCGTTGTCGCGCCGGATGACGTCACGTTCAGCGAGCCGGTCCATCACTTGGACCCGCATCTTGGTTGGCCCGTCCATAAAGATCCGGGCGGTGTGCTCACCGGTCAGGAACTCCAGGACCGACGCGGCCCCGCCGGCCGACACCGGTCCGGAGCTGGGAACGGCGGTCGGCAGTTCGGGCAGGCCCAGCTCGGCGGACTGCTGGACTGTTCCGGAGAATGACTTGGTGTTGTGCTGGCCCAGGAGGGTCAGGACCTCAGCCGGAGACTTTTGTGGCAGCGGATCGCCGGCCCGCGCCGGAATGGATCCCACCAGCAAACCGGCGGCGATCACTGCAGGTACAGCTGCGGCAGGCACCCAGCGCAGCCATGCGCGCTTCATGCCAGCCCCGCTTCATCCTTGGAGCCCATACTTCAGGTTACGCCTGGGGACCGCCGCCGCACACGTCCCCTTCTGGAAGTCATGCCGAGGGGCGCTCCGGCTACGACGGCACCACGGTTCCGGCGCCGCCGTCGACCGCTATTTTCTGCCCGGTGAAGAGCCCGAGCGTGGCGTCGGGGACGCCCACCACCGCCGGGATGCCGTACTCCCGCGCCACCACGGCCCCGTGCGAATTTGGTCCGCCCATCTCCATCACGAGTCCGCCCGCGGTGAGGAACAACGGCGTCCAGCCGGGGTCCGTGGACGGCGCCACCAGGATTTCTCCCGGTTCCAGATGCGCGCCTACCGGGTCGAGGATCACGCGGGCGGCCGCTGTGACAACACCGGCCGACGCCGGACTCCCGCTCAGTGCCCCCGGCACCTTGGATGCCGTCACAGCGTCGCCGGATGGAATGGCTTCCG
Source organism: Pseudarthrobacter cellobiosi (assembly GCF_023913815.1). Lineage (NCBI taxonomy): Bacteria > Bacillati > Actinomycetota > Actinomycetes > Micrococcales > Micrococcaceae > Pseudarthrobacter > Pseudarthrobacter cellobiosi. Next base: position 343,446 of record NZ_JAMXBK010000025.1, on the reverse strand, counting down.
GCTCCGTGCCGTCCGACAGCAGCACCCGGGGTATGTGGCGCCGTTCAAGTTCCACGGCGTAGTCCGCGCGCCGCTGCGCCACCAGGTCCCGGAGGTCAGCTGCTCCCGAATCGAGGCCGGACCGGGCTTCATCCAGGTCCAGGAAGAAGACGTCATCCGCGTCGGCTACCACCCCTGCCGCAGCCAGCGCCGCGCCGGCCAAGGCCAGTTGCTTCCGCACTTCGGCGAGGCCCACCACCAGCTGGTACTTGGGCAGCTCGCGCAGTCCGGCGAACAGCCTGGCCCGACGCAGCGCGGCCCGGACCACCGTTCCGCGCAGCCGGCCGCGGCTCCGCGCCTCTGCGACGAGGCGGTCAACGCAGGCGTCCGCTTCCTCGGCGGCGTTGCTGAACTGGACATCCGGCGCCAGCGCGGAACCCTCAAGCCGGAGATAGTTGGCCAGGACACCCAGGATATGGGTGGGATCATCAGACCAGCGCGGCATACCGACATCGATCTCGGCCACCGCCCGGTGACCGTACTGGCCCATAAACCGCGCCAGCCCGGACTGCAGCACCGCGGGCAGCCGGCCCGCGCGGAAGTCTTCGGCCAGCTCGGCGGGTTTCCGGTCCGTCACGGCGGCGCGGGAACCGCCGTCGTTCTTAATCACCTGGGCGAGCCGCCACAGCTCCAGGTCCATCTCCGTGGTGACGTTGTTGGGCAGCCCGCGGAGCACAACCTGCAGGTCATCCCACCGGCCGCCGCCCAGCAGCTTTCCGGCGAGCGCCAGCGCAGCAAACCCGAGCGCCGGGAGCGGCAGGATGGACGGCACCACCGAGAAGATGCGCGTGCCGAGTACGTGTTCAGCGTGGTCCAGGCGCTGCAGCGGGGTGAGGCCGGCGGGCGGTTCGAGGGAGCCGGCGAACTCGCGCGCCCGCCGGTTGGTCCGGCGGAGGGCCGCGTCCGGGCGGAAGACGGCCCGGAGCAGCGTCTCCGGCACCCGGGCATGCACCGCCGCCGGGACCACGTGCCGCAGCATGCCCAGTGGCGTCCTGCGCGTCACCGAAAACCGTGGGTCCTCGAAAACCCGGCGCAGCACCGTGGCCGAGCGGGCTTCCATCACGTCGAAGACCCGGGGAACGATACGCCGGCCGGTGGTGCTGCGGGCTACTGCGGTCAGGTCGAGGTAGATCCGCTGGCCCGCCGCTGCGTACGGGGACGGACCCTTGCGTGGCTCGGGCACATCGAATTTCGCCGCGCGGGCCACCGAGGAAGCGATGAGGCGGAAGGCTGCCAGGCCCATGGGGGTGATGGGCCTGGTCAGGCCCTGCGCCAGGCTGAAGCAAAGGTAGACGCGGGTGCCTTCCCCGCCGGAAGTGCTTCCGGCGGCGGCACGCTGCGGGACGGGGAACAGCGTGGTGATGGGCCTCGACTGGGTCAGCCAGAGGCGGCCGTCGCCGGCGATGGCCCATTCAATGTCCTGCGGCGAGCCAAAATGCCCCTCCACTCGGTGGCCCAGGGCGGCCAGTTCGGCGGCCTGCTTGTCCGTCAGGCAGGCCGCTGCCCCGCCGTTGCTCATGGCCAGCGTCCGGGTGCCGCCGCCGGGGATGGGCCGGACCGCGATGCGTTTGTCCCCAAGCCGGCGTTCCAGGACCCGTCCGGTGAGTGGGTCCACGACGAAATGGTCCGGATTCACGGCCCCGGACACCACCGCTTCCCCCAGGCCCGGGCTGGCATCGATCAGGGCCTGCTTCCGGCGGCCCGTCAGCGGGTTGGCGGTGAAAAGCACGCCGGCGGCGGTGGCATCCACCATCCGCTGGACCACCACGGCGAGAGCCACCGCGGCCGGGTCTATCCCCCTGCTTGCCCGGTAGCTGACCGCCCGGTCCGTCCAGAGCGAGGCCCAACAGTTGCGCACGGCTTCCACGACGGCGGCAGCGCCCACCACATTCAGATAAGTGTCCTGCTGGCCGGCGAAACTCGCCGACGGAAGGTCCTCCGCAGTGGCTGAGGACCGGACGGCCACCGAAACGTTGTCCCCCAGGGCTGCATAGGCCTGTTCGACGGCGGCGGCCACCTCGGTGGGGACCGGGGCGTTTTGGATAATACCCCGGGCCCGGTACGCCAGCGCAGCCAGGGCGGGGAGGTCGCCGTCGGGCGTTGCGTTCAGCGCCGCGTGGACCTCGGCGAGTGGACCGCCGCTTCGATGCGCATCTGCGGCCGCCTCGCGGTAGGCCTCCGTGGTGAGGCAGAATCCGTCAGGCACGGGCAGCCCAGCGGCGAGCAGCTCCCCCAGGTTGGCCGCTTTGCCACCCACCAGGGGAACCATTGCTGCGGTGACCGCCTCCAATCCGAGGATGGGAGACGAACTGCCGGTGTCAGGCATTTTCATGCCTCCTGCTGCGAAGGTGATTGGTCAGGCTGCGCCGGGGATCGGTCCGAACTGCGCCCGGTCCGCCAGCCGCGGATCGTCGCGGTCCGGAACCACCAGGACCGGGCTCTTGGCGTGGTGGAGCACGCCGCCGGACGTGGAGCCCAGGAGCATGCCGGTGAACCCGCCACGGCCCCGGGTGCCCACAACAACGAGTTCTACGTGCCGGCTGGCCTCAACGAGAACATCCACGGCCGAACCGTCCAGCAGTTCCGACTCCACGGAAAGGTTGGGGTAGTGACTTTTGAGCCAGGCCATCCCGGCGTTAAGTTGGACCCGGATGTCATCGAAGAGGGCTTTGCGGTCCATGGGGGCCGGAACCCAGGCCAGGGAGCCGCTGAACTGCGGCACCGCACAGATCACACGCAGGGTTGCCCCGAGCCGTTCAGCCTGGTCCGCAGCCTCCAGCACGGCGATCCGTGCCTGTTCGGACCCGTCCACGCCCACCACCACAACGTTCTCGACCTGCTTGTGCCCCGGCTTGGCCTGCTCGGCCCTGATGCGCTTGTCTTCGGTGGTTTCGCCCAGCCGGTCCGAACACACCAGCGGCACCGTGACCGTGGGGCACTTGGCGTGTGCCGGCAGGGCGCTGCTCACCGAGCCCAGCAGGCGTCCCACAAATCCGCCGCGGCCGCGGGTGCCGAACACCAGCAGATCCGCTGTCTCGGACATTTCCAGGAGCACGCCTGAAGCGTCGCCGTTCTCCACGGAGCCGTCAACTTCGATGTTGTAGCCGGAAACCTTGTCCAGCGCCTGCTTGACGATTGCTTCAGCGCCCTCGCGGATCACGGAATCATCCACGGTGGCGTACCCGCCGTCCAGCCCGGACGCCGCAAAGATCGGCACTGAATACGCGGTGACAATATGCAACGGCCGACGGCGGCGCTCGGCTTCCCGGGCAGCCCACACCAAAGCGCACTGGCCGTGGTCGGAACCATCCACCCCCACAACAATTCCCACCGGAGCAGCCGAATTTCCGGCCCGGTCCTGTTCCGGATCCGGATGCATCTCTTGTGCGCCCATCGGGCCGCCTCCTCGCGATACTGCCTTATGTTGCGGCTATTCTGCCAGAAGCGGCGCCCTCCGCCCGCACCGGCCGCGATGTGGGCCCCGACGGGCTGGAGAACCCTGCTTCCGCTTCTCACTATTCTCGGTCCGCAGACACTTAGCAAGCGGCTGCGGACCGCTGGATGGCGGGTTATCCACAGCCCATGGCAAACGGAGTGGCAACCGTATTCAACGATAAGAAGAATGTTTGTGTTTGGGCTATCCACGGCCCTGAATGTTCTGTAGTCTTCGAGGCACTGCCGGTCCGCCGACGCCCAATTCAGGTGCGTCCCGGGCCGGTGCTGCGGCCGGACTTTGGGGGTAACGGAACGCATGCGGGGCAACGCTGCCTGCATCCGAAAGCCTTTGAAGGAGGAAAACTGTAGTGTCAAGCATGCCTGTGAATGGCGGGACCGAACGGACCACCACGGTGATCATCGGCACGGGGCTCTCAGGCCTGGCTGTTGGCGCAGAACTGCGCCGCCGCGGCGTGGACGCCATTGTGGTGGACGGGCTCGACATCCTCGGCGCCGGACAACCGGCCAACACCGCTTCACTGCAGCGCTGCGACGCAGCAGACTCCGACTCTCTCCGGGAGCGCAACGAGATCCTCCGCCACCTGCGCAACTACGCCGCCAGCCACCACATGGATGTCCGCAACACCACCCGGGCGGTTCAGCTGACCATGGTGGGCGGCGCACCAGGCGGAAATACTGCGGGAACAGCCGCGGGCTCCCCGTCCGGCAAGTGGGAAGTCCATACGCCTAACGGAATCCTGCTGGCTGACAACATTGTGCTGACCCGGTGCGCGCACAGCCAGTTGCGGCGCATGCTCAGCGACTTCGGCATCACGGTTGGCCGCAACCTAGTGGCAGCCATGCGGCAGATCGGCATCTACCTCGTGGGAGTGGGCGAGCTCATCACGCCCTCACCCAAGGAAGTCCTGCGTCAGGCGAAGACCGTGGGCCAAGCCATTTCAGCCACGGTCCAGGCCACGGTCCACCCGGAAAGCGCCGCCGCCGTCTAAGCCTGTTCGGTTTCGTCGATGTCGCTGCCCGCAGTGAGGCGGCGCTTCGCGAGGATACCGATGGCCACCAGCAGCCCGACGGCCACTGCGGCAAAGATCACCAGGCTCCAGGGGAACGGTTCGGACGCGCTTTCTGCCGGGGCCGGAGACGCCACGGTTCCCGGCTGCGCGGTTCCCATCGTGGGAATGGCGGCCGACGGCGATGCTCCCGCCGACGATGTTCCCGGGGGCGCGGCTCCCGCCGCCGCGGCGGTCGCCGTGAAGCCGAACGTCCCCTCGATCGGGTGGGAATCCGAGCTGACCACCCGCCAGGCCACCGTGTACGCCCCCGCCGGAGCGCCGGCCTTGAGCTTTTGGGTGGCAGTGCTGTCCACGATCTGAACAGCGCCGTCCGCCCACTCAGCCCCGGCGGAATCCTTGACGGAGAACTGTGCGCCGATGCCCAACGGGTTCTTGTTGAACGTGACGGACACCTGCTCCGGGGCCGTGGCCACCGTGGCGCCCTGCGCGGGGCTGCTGGACTCGGCGGCATCGTGTGCCGAGGCCGGAGCCGCGAATCCCAGGACCGCGGCTACGAAAACGAAGGTCCCGAGCACAACACTCAGCAACTGGCGGCGGATGGATCGCATAGGTGTACTGCTCCCTTGGGTTGGCGTCCTTCCAGCGTAGGCGAACTTCCGTAGGCGAGCTGCCCGGGCAGCGGCCGCGCACACAGCCCGGGCACTGGCATTCAGCCGCCGGCGTTCAGCCGGCGACGTACGCCGCGAGGTGCTTGCCGGTGAGCGTGGACTTGGCGGCCACGAGCTCGGCGGGAGTCCCCTCGAAAACGACCTTGCCGCCGTCGTGCCCTGCTCCCGGGCCGAGGTCGATGATCCAGTCGGCGTGCGCCATGACCGCCTGGTGGTGCTCGATCACGATGACCGATTTGCCGGACTCGACAAGCCGGTCAAGGAGGCCGAGGAGGTTTTCGACGTCGGCGAGGTGGAGGCCAGTGGTCGGTTCGTCCAGGACGTAGACGTCGCCCTTCTCCGCCATCTGCGTGGCCAGCTTGACGCGCTGCCGCTCGCCGCCGGACAGCGTGGTGAGCGGCTGGCCGAGGGTCAGGTAGCCGAGCCCGACGTCGACGAGCCGGTCCAGGATCTTGTGGGCGGCGGGCGTGCGGGCCTCCCCTTCGCTGAAGAACACTTCGGCCTCTGTCATGGACATGGCCAGCACTTCGGAGATGTTGCGGCCGCCCAGCGTGTATTCCAGCACTGACGCCTGGAACCGCCGGCCCTCGCAGTCCTCGCACGTGGACTCGACGGTGGCCATCACGCCGAGCTCGGTGAAGATGACGCCCGCGCCGTTGCAGGTGGGGCAGGCACCTTCGGAGTTGGAGCTGAACAGCGCCGGCTTCACGCCGTTGGCCTTCGCGAACGCCTTGCGGATCGGCTCGAGCAGGCCCGTGTAGGTGGCGGGGTTGCTGCGGCGGGAGCCCTTGATGGCGCCCTGGTCGATCACCACAACGCCGTCACGTCCTGCCACGGAACCGTGGATCAGCGAGCTTTTGCCGGAACCGGCCACACCCGTTACCACGCAGAGCACGCCGAGCGGAACGTCCACGTCCACGTCCTGGAGGTTGTGCGTGGAGGCGCCACGCACCTCGAGGACCCCGGACGGTTTGCGGACTGATTCCCTGACCTTGGCCCGGTCATCGAGGTGGCGGCCGGTGATGGTGTCGCTCCCCCGCAGCCCCTCCACGCTGCCCTCGAAGCAAACGTTGCCACCCGCGGTGCCGGCGCCGGGACCGAGATCGACCACGTGGTCGGCGATGGCGATGGTCTCGGGCTTGTGCTCGACGACGAGCACGGTGTTGCCCTTGTCCCGCAGCTGAAGCAGCAACTGGTTCATCCGCTCGATGTCGTGCGGGTGCAGGCCGATGGTGGGTTCGTCGAAGACGTAGGTGACGTCCGTGAGGGACGACCCCAGGTGCCGGATCATCTTGGTGCGCTGGGCCTCTCCTCCGGAGAGGGTGCCGGCCGTGCGGTCGAGGGAGAGGTAACCCAGCCCGATCTCGGCGAACGAGTCAAGGAGGTGCCGCAGGCCTTTGAGGAGCGGCGCAACCGACGGCTCGTCGAATTCGCGGACCCACTCGGCCAGGTCGCTGATCTGCATCTCGCAGAGGTCGGCGATGTTCTTGCCCTGGATCCTTGAGGACCTGGCCTCGGGGCTGAGCCGCGTGCCCTCGCACTCGGGGCAGGCCTGGAAAGTGATGGCGCTCTCCACGAAGCGCCGCACGTGTGGCTGCATCGCCTCGACGTCCTTGGACAGCATGGACTTCTGGATCTTCGGGATGATGCCCTCGAACGTGAGGTTGATGCCCTCAACCTTGATCTTGGTGGGCTCGGAGTACAGCATCGTCTCAAGCTGCTTCTTCGTGAACGTGGCAATCGGCTTGTCCATCGGGAGTCCCATGCCCTCGAACAGCCGGCCGTACCAGCCGTCCATGCTGTAGCCGGGGACGGTCAGTGCACCGTCGCCGAGCGACTTGCTGTCGTCGTACAAAGCCGTGAGGTCGAAGTCGGAGACCGAGCCCATGCCCTCGCAGCGCGCACACATGCCGCCCAGGTAGACAACGTTCTGCACCACGGCCTTCTCCACCCGGCCGCCGGCCTTCTCGGTGCTCATCACACCGCTGGCCTTCCGCGTCGGGACGTTGAAGGAGAATGCCGTGGGCGGCCCGACGTACGGCGTGCCCAGCCGGCTGAAGAGGATCCGGAGCATGGCGTTGGCGTCCGTGGCAGTGCCCACCGTGGAGCGAGGGTTCGCGCCCATCCGCTCCTGGTCAACGATGATCGCCGTGGTCAGCCCGTCGAGGTGGTCCACGTCGGGCCGCGCCAGGTTAGGCATGAACCCCTGCACAAAGGCGCTGTAGGTCTCGTTGATCATGCGCTGGGACTCCGCGGCGATCGTCGCGAACACCAGTGAGCTCTTGCCCGATCCGGACACCCCGGTGAACACCGTCAGGCGCCGCTTGGGGATCTCGATGCTGATGTCCTTGAGATTGTTCTCCCGGGCGCCCTGCACACTGATCAGATCGTGGCTGTCGGCAACGTGGGTCGCGGGGAGCTGCCGGACTGTCGACGTGTCAGTAGTCATGGTGTCTCCAACATTGCTCGGCATTGTGAGGTTCCTGACAGACATTCTAGGCGCGCACACTAGGCGCGGTCCCCGCCCTCTAGGATCGAGTAACCCCAACAACACATCCCGGAGGACTAATGCTTAAGCAGGGCTCTGCCTTTGACCGGTACTTCAAGATATCCGAGCGGGGGTCCAACCTCTCCCGCGAGATCCGCGGCGGCTTTGCCACGTTCTTCGCCATGAGCTACATCGTGGTGCTTAACCCCCTGATCCTCTCCGGCCCGGATTCCAGCGGCAACACACTTGGTTTTGCCGCAGTGGCCGCTGTGACGGCTTTTGTGGCAGGCATCCTCACTATCCTGATGGGCGCCTGGGGCAGGCACCCCTTCGCGCTGGCCGCGGGGCTGGGCGTGAACGCGTTTGTGGCCGTCACGGTCGCCACGAACCCGGGCCTGACGTGGCCGGACATGATGGGACTGGTGGTCCTGTCCGGCGTGACCATGATGATCCTGGTCCTCACCGGCTTCCGGACCGCCGTCTTCAAGGCCGTCCCGGACGGGCTCAAGACCGCCATCGTGGTGGGAATCGGCCTGTTCATCGCCCTGATCGGGCTGGTGAATGCCGGCTTTGTGCGCCGGATCCCGGACGCTGCCGGCACCACCGTTCCCGTGGGCCTGGGCTTCGACGGCAAACTGCTGGGCTGGCCCACGGCCGTCTTTGTGTTCGGCCTGATCCTCACCATCGCCCTGGTGGTCCGCAAGGTCAAGGGCGCCATCCTGATCGGCATCATCGCCTCCACCATCATTTCCGTGATCCTTGAAATGACCCTCCACATCGGCCCCAGCTTTGACGGCACTACGGCCAACCCGCAGGGCTGGTCCCTCGTGGCGCCGTCCTTTACGGGGTGGAGCGCCCCGGACCTGTCGCTGATCGGCAAGGCCAACCCATTCGGCGCTTTTGAACACCTGGGCTTCGTGGCCGCCACACTGCTGGCATTCGTGATCCTGCTCAGCATCTTCTTCGACGCCATGGGCACCATGGTGGGCCTGGCCAACGAGGCCGGCACGGTGGACAAGGACGGCAACATCCCGGACGTGGACCGCGTGCTCCAGGTGGACGCGCTCGGCGCGATCGTGGGTGGCGGCGCCTCCGTCTCCTCGAACCAGATCTACGTTGAGGCCGGCGCCGGGATCGGCGAGGGTGCGCGGACCGGCGTGGCGTCCATCGTCACCGGCCTGCTGTTCCTGGTGGCCATGTTCTTCACCCCGCTGATCAACCTCGTTCCGTTCGAGGCGGTGGCCCCTGCCCTGGTGGTGGTGGGCTTCATGATGGTCTCCCAAGTGGGCAAGATCGACTGGCAGGACTGGGGAATCGCCATCCCGGCGTTCCTGACCTTGACCCTGATGCCGTTCACGTACTCCATCGCCAACGGTCTCGGCGCAGGCTTCATCGCCTATGTCCTGATCCGGACGTTCCAGGGCCGCATCAAGGACGTCCACCCGCTGATGTGGGCGGTGGCCGGCGCGTTCCTGCTGTTCTTCGCCGTCGGTCCGATCGAGGCTGCGCTGGGCATGCCCTAGCCCTTCAGCACATACCGCCGCTCGGGCCTGCCCACGCCGTACTTGAGCCGGACCTCCAGCACACCTTCGTCGTGGAGGTACTCCAGGTACCGGCGCGCACTGACCCGGGACGTGCCCAACTGGACGGCCACTTCGTTGGCGGACAGGTCGCCGTCGGCCTCCTTCAGGGCGGCTTCCACCAGCTTCAGCGTTTCGATGCTGCAGCCCTTAGGCAGCGGCCGATCGGTCCGGTCCAGCCCGAACACCCGGTTCACGTCCGACTGCTCCGCCACATCCTTGGCCGAGTCGAGGCCCTGGTAGGCGCTGCGGTAGTGCTCCAGCCGTTCCTGCAGGTCAGTCTGCGAGAAGGGCTTGATGAGGTAGTGCACAATCCCGCCGCGGAGGGCCTTGCGCACCGTGTCCACCTCACGGGCCGCGCTGATCACCAGGACATCCAGCTCCGGCGCCACCTCGCGCAGTTTGTGCATAAGGTCCAGTCCGTTGATGTCCGGCAGGTGGATATCGAGCAGCACCAGGTCCGGTTGCAGCCGCCCCGTTTCGATGACCGCCTGGGCGCCGGTATGGGCCACCCCGACGACGGCGAACCCGGGGGTGCGCTGAATGAACCCTGCGTGGACCTTGGCCACCATAAAGTCGTCATCGACGATCAGGACTTTGATCATTGCTGCAGTCTCCGTGTTCGTTCCGGCGTAGTTGGTTCCGGCCGTGTTGGTTCCGACCGGGTTCGTTCCAGCCGGGCGGTAAAGACCGCCCCGTTGTTGTTGGTTACCGTGAGGTCGCCGCCGCTGCGCCGGCAGACCACCCGGGAGAGCGCCAGGCCGAAGCCCCTGCTGCCGCCGGGGCCGGGGTCCTTGGTGGTGAAACCCTGCTGGAAGATTTCCCCCGGATCCCCGGTGACGCCGGGGCCGGAATCGCTCACGGTGACCGTCACGCCGTCGGCTGTGTCTTCCACGAGCACCCTGACCACTGCCTCCGGAAGCCCGGTGACGGCGTCGAACGCGTTGTCCACGAGGTTCCCTACGACGGTGGTCAGGTCGCGGGACAGCTCATCATCAACGCGCTTCAGCCCGGATTCCGGGTCTAGCTGCAAGGTGACCCCGCGTTCGGTGGCGAGGCTCGACTTGGCGATCAGTAGTGCGGCGAGCGCCGGGTCCTCGATGCGGCTGGTGACCTCGTCGTTGAGCCGGGTCCGGTCCAGCGTGGCACCGTTGACGAACTGGACCACGGAATCGTATTCCCCGATCTGGATGAGGCCGGATATCACGTGCAACTGGTTGGCGAATTCGTGGGCCTGGGCGCGGAGGGTGTCGGTGGCGGTCCGGGTGGCTCCGAGTTCCCGCTCAAGGGCGGACAGCTCCGTGCGGTCACGCAGCGTGGTGACGGAGCCGATGTCGCGGCCGCGCGAACGGATGAGAACCCGGTTCAGCACCACCAGCCGGTCGCCAACGAGCACCAGCTGGTCCGGCTCCGGCTGCTCGCGGGTGAGGACTTCCTTGAGCGCGGGCTCCACGGACAGGCTGGCGAGCCGCTTGCCCACGCATTCGGCGGGGAGGCCCAGCAGCGCGCGGGCGCTGTCGTTGGCCACGGTGATCCGCTCGTGCGGGTCCAGCGCCACGACGCCTTCCTTCAGGCCATGCAGCATGGCCTCGCGGTTTTCCACCAGGCCGGTGATTTCGCTCGGTTCCATGCCCAGGGTCTGCCGCTTCACCCGGCGGGAGAGCAGCAACGAGCCGGCAACACCCAGCACACTGGCCACGCCTAGATAGGTGAGAAGGTTGGGCACGGCATCCCCCAGCCGCTCCAAAGTGGAGGGGTAGTTCCGGCTGATGGACGCAATGCCGATTATTTTTCCGCCGTCGTCCAGGACCGGCACGTGCGCGGACAGTTCCTCCGTGCCGGATCCGTCCACCACGCCGGTCCACGCGCGGCCTTCCAGCACGCGGCTGGCGCCAAGTTCCAGCGGCTGGCCCAACAGGCTGGGATTGGAGGAGGCAACCACTGTGCGGTCGAGCTTCGCCAGCGCGACGTGTGAGGATCCGGAGACCGTCCGCACCGATTCGGCCACGGTGGGAAGGGCTGAGCCACCGCGGGGCTCGGCCGCCGGTAGAAGGGCCCGGACGGTTGGATTGGCACCCAGTGCTTCGGCCGCGGAGAGCGCCCGGCGGCCCTCAACGCGCTCGAACGCCGCCGCGGACTGGGCCAGGGAGATGGCCACCACGGCCACCAGGACGGCGAAAACGATAAGCAACTGCAGGACCAGGTACTGCCCCGCAAGGGACATGCCTCTTCGTCGAGTCACTGTGGTTCTTTCCTCTTGTTGCGTGGTCTTTGATTGTCGGGTCTCTGCTGGTCAGGCTACCTGAACTATGCCTGCTGCAGGGCCATGGTGTACCGCCGGAAACGTGAACGCAATGAACTTAACTTTCTCTGCGTACACAAGAGTGATGCCGATCACTTGCGGGCCTAGCATCGGATCACCAGTCAGTTTCTTGCTGATCCGATTTAGAGAAGAGGAACACCATGCGCCAGATCCGCGCATTGCGAATTGCCGCCGTCGCCGCCGGCATCGCCCTGATGGCCACCGGCTGCGGTGCCACCGGGAAAAGCTCCACCGACGGAGCCAGCTCCGGCGCCCCCGCCGGCCCGCTGACCGGGCTCCAGATCATGGTCCCCAACACTCCGGGCGGCGGCTACGACACCACCGCCCGTGTGGCGGCGAAGGTTCTCGATGACGAGAAGGTCGCCACCAACACCGAAGTCTTCAACCTCGCCGGCGCCGGCGGAACCGTGGGCCTGGCCCGCATCGTCAACGAAAAGGGCAACGGTGACCTCACCATGCTCATGGGCTTGGGGGTGGTGGGCGCGAGCTACACCAACAAGTCCGAGTCCAAGCTGACGGCCACCACTCCCCTGGCCCGGCTCATCGAAGAGCCCGGTGCCATCATGGTCAACAAGGATTCGCCCTACAAAACCATCGATGACCTGGTCACCGCCTGGAAGGCTGACCCCGGCTCCATCAGCGTCGGCGGCGGTTCCTCCCCCGGCGGCCCGGACCACCTGCTGCCGATGCAGCTCGCCGGAGCCCTGGGCATCGACGCCACCAAGGTGAACTTTGTATCCTACGACGGCGGCGGGGACCTCCTCCCGGCCATCCTGGGCAACAAGGTGGGCTTCGCGGCCTCCGGTGCAGGTGAATACCTCAAGCAGATTGAATCCGGCGAGGTCCGCGTCCTGGCCACGAGCGGCGAGAAGCGGCTCGACGGCGTGGACGCGCCCACCCTGAAGGAATCGAACATCGACCTGGTCTTTACCAACTGGCGCGGCATTGTGGCCCCTCCGGGCATCACCGACGCTGACAAGGCCAAGCTGATCGCGGCACTCGAAAAGATGCACGGAACGGCCGCCTGGAAGGAAGCCCTGAAGACCAACAGCTGGAGCGACGCCTTCATCACCGGCGCCGCGTTCGAAACCTTCCTGACCGAGCAGGACAAGCGGGTGGCGGACGTCCTCACGAAGCTTGGCCTGGCGTGAGCTCCTCACCAACTTTGGCCTCACGGCTCAAAGGCCGCTCCGAGCTGGGGGTAGCCCTCTTGCTCGGGGCGGCCGGGGCCCTGGTCATCTGGGATGCCACCCGCATCGGCACCACCTATTCCCGTGCTGATCCCGTAGGACCGAAGACCTTGCCCTTCATCGTGGGCGGCCTGCTGCTGGTCTGCGCCGTGATGCTGGCCATCAACGTCCTCCGCGGCGGCAAGGGTGAAGCGGAAGGCGGCGAGGACGTGGACCTCTCCCACCCCGCCGACTGGAAGACGGTCCTGCCGCTGGCTGGCGCCTTCATCGCGAATATCCTGCTGATCGACTGGGCAGGGTGGGTCATCTCCGGCACCATCCTGTTCTGGGGCAGCGTCTGGGCACTGGGCGGGCGGAACTACATCCGTGACGGCCTCATTTCTGTGGCTATGTCCCTCCTGACGTTTTACGGTTTCTACCTTGGCCTTGGCATCGCACTGCCCGCCGGCCTCCTGGAAGGGATTCTCTGATGGATGTCTTTGCCTCCCTGATGGACGGCTTTGCCACCGCCCTCACTCCCATGAATTTCCTCTACGCCGTGATCGGCGTCGTCCTGGGTACCGCCGTCGGCGTCCTCCCGGGCCTCGGCCCGGCCATGACCGTGGCGCTCCTGCTTCCGGTCACGTACGCCCTGGAACCCACCAGCGCCTTCATCATGTTCGCCGGCATCTACTACGGCGGCATGTACGGCGGCTCCACCACCTCCATCCTGCTGAATACGCCGGGTGAATCGTCGTCGGTGGTCACGGCCATCGAAGGCAACAAGATGGCGAAAGCCGGCAGGGCCGCGCAGGCACTGGCGACGGCGGCCATCGGCTCGTTCGTAGCCGGCACCATCGGCACCACCCTCCTCGCCGTCTGCGCGCCGATCGTGGTGAAGTTCGCCATCAGCCTGGGTGCCCCCAGTTACTTCGCCATCATGGTTCTCGCCCTGCTGGCGGTCACCGCGGTCCTCGGTTCCTCACGGCTCCGGGGCTTCGCGTCGCTTGGCCTGGGCCTCGCCATCGGCCTGGTGGGCCTGGACGTGGTCACGGGCCAGGCCCGGCTCACGTTCGGTGTGCCGCTCCTGGCTGACGGCCTGGACATCGTGGTGGTTGCAGTGGCTATCTTCGCCGTGGGCGAGGCGCTGTGGGTTGCCGCGCACCTGCGCCGCACACCCCTGCAGGTCATCCCCGTGGGACGTCCGTGGATGGGCAAACAGGACTGGAAACGGTCCTGGAAACCCTGGCTCCGCGGCACCGCGTTCGGCTTCCCGTTCGGCGCACTTCCTGCCGGCGGAGCCGAGATCCCCACCTTCCTCTCCTACGTCACCGAAAAGAAGCTCAGCAAGCACCCCGAGGAGTTCGGCAAGGGCGCCATCGAGGGCGTGGCCGGTCCGGAAGCAGCCAACAACGCTGCCGCTGCCGGCACACTGACCCCCATGCTGGCCCTGGGCCTGCCCACCAACGCCACGGCTGCGGTAATGCTGGCAGCCTTCACGCAGTACGGCATCCAGCCGGGACCGCAGCTGTTCGAAAGCCAGGGACCGCTGGTGTGGGCGCTTATCGCGAGCCTCTTCATTGGCAACTTCCTGCTCCTGATCATCAACCTGCCCCTGGCACCGTTGTGGGCCAAGCTCCTGCAGATCCCGCGGCCCTACCTATATGCCGGCATCCTGTTCTTCGCCACGCTGGGCGCCTACTCGGTGAACCTGCAGGCGTTCGACCTGGTGCTCCTGCTGGCGCTCGGCGCGCTGGGCTTCATGATGCGGCGGTTCGGACTTCCCGTCCTGCCGCTCATCCTCGGAGTCATCCTCGGACCGCGCATCGAAAAGCAGCTCCGCCAGACGCTGCAGCTCAGCGCCGGCGACCCCGCCGGCCTTTGGAGTGAGCCGATTGCCGTCGGCATCTACATCATCATCACCCTCATCCTCCTGTGGCCGCTGCTGTTCAAGCTGTTCAAGCTGATCCGCAGGAACCGGCCGGCAGCAGTGCCGGCAGGGGTGCCCGCCACCCGCTCCGGCGCATCCGAACCGACGGATGCCAGTGGCAGCGCCAGCCATGGCAGCCACCGCGCCACCACTGGCGGCGACGGGGACGGCGACGGCTAACCGGACGGCTACCCAGTCCTGGGCATCAGCCCCGCATCCGCCCAGCAGCAGCATCCGCCCCGCAGCAGAAGATCAACTGACAGAAAAAGAGGTACAGCCATGACGATTGTGGTGGGATACGTCCCTACCCCGGAGGGCGAAGCGGCCCTGACCCAGGCCATCGCCGAGGCCAGGAAGAGCAACACCACCCTGCTGGTCATCAACTCCTCCAAGGGTGATGCACTGGTGGACAACAGGTACGCCCAGGAACCTGAGATCCAGAGCATCGAGGACCGCCTGGCCACCCAGGGCATTGACCACGTGATCAAGCAGCCGGTCCGTGGGCATGACGCGGCAGCGGAAGTACTCGATGCCGCGGAGGAGCACAACGCCGAGCTCATCGTGATCGGGCTGCGCCGCCGCACCCCGGTGGGCAAACTGATTATGGGCAGCACATCGCAGCGGATCCTGCTCGAGGCTGATTGTCCAGTACTGGCCGTCAAAGCGGGCATGGCGGGCTGATCCGGGCACCACCTTCTATCCGAAGTTTGTTCGCCGGACCCCGCCTTGACGGCGTGGTCCCGCGAACAAGCTTCGGATTTTTGGCGTCTGGGCGCACGAGACAGCAGTCATCTGACATCCTAGGTCCTGTATCCGGTACAGTGGATCGAGCCCTTTGGCACGAGACACAGAAAGTTCGGCATATGACTACAGCTATTTTGGAACGCCCCCTGACCGCCGTGGCGGCCGTCGAAGCCGCGGCTTCCCTGTCCATCGACCTGCAGTTTTCCACAGCGCACGAGATGCACGAAGGACTGGAAAACGCAGTTGCCACGCTGATCGAGCCGGCAAAAGACGCCGCCTGCGGCATCCTTGTTACGCGCCTGCGCCCGGGACGCTTCACCGTGGCCCTGGACGAGTCAGTCCCCTTTGGTGAAACGTACGAAAGCATTGCGGCCTGAGCTGATTCGGCCCTAGATCCGGGCTTCAATCCAGCCCGCGATCCACGCAAGAGTCCCTGCCCTCCGGTAACGGAGGGCAGGGACTCTTTTTGCGTTTTGGTCTTGCGTTCCTAGCTCCTGCGGACTTCTACACCGTCGGATTTAAGGAAAAGTTCCCTTTCTGACGGAGTGGCCGGCACGAGCCACAGCACGTTCCCGCTCTGCGATACTTCTTCCACTTCGCCCGCCGCAATGACGTGCGCGTGTTTGATAATTTCCACCTGGTCCCCAGCTTTGAGCGTTCCCCACTCCGAGATGGTGGCCGAATGGACATTGCGCCTCGACAGGACAGCCCCACGTGCTTTCATTTGAACTACTACCCCTTTGTATACGTCCTGCGCCACAGCCTCTTTGATGTGACTTTTACTACACCTTCAGTTCTACTACACTTCCCGCCGTCGAATTGTTCGTGTTGCACCATATTTCGACATTGGACGAATATGGCGGAAGCGCCGAAGAATATTCCCGCTCAGGCAAGAATTCCGACGGCGGATTCGGCGGCCTCTCGGACCTTGCCGGAGGAAACCAAACGGTCAGCCGCCTCCAGTTCAGGTGACAGGAACCGGTCGGTTCCGGGGCCTTCGACGACGGACCGCAGCACCCCGATCACGGCCGCGCCTGCCGGGCCGGGGATGAGCTCGCCGTCGGACAGCTGCGTCCGCATGTCGATGGCGCGGGCGCTCGTCACGAGTTCGATGGCCAGGACGCGGCGAAGGTTCTCCACGGCCTTGCGCAGCTTCCGGGCCGCGTGCCAGCCCATGGACACGTGGTCCTCCTGCATGGCGGAGCTGGGAATGGAATCCACCGACGCCGGGACGGCCAGTCGCTTGTTCTCCGAGACCAGCCCGGCCTGCGTGTATTGCGCGATCATCAGGCCCGAGTCGACACCCGGATCCGCGGCCAGGAACGCCGGCAGCCCGTGCGAACGCGCCGGATCCAGCATCCGGTCCGTCCGGCGCTCGGCGATGGAGCTGAGGTCCGCAACGGCAATGGCCAGGAAGTCCAGGACGTAGGCCACGGGTGCGCCGTGGAAGTTGCCGTTGGAGCTGACGCGCCCGTCCGGCAGGACCACCGGGTTGTCGATGGCCGCGGCGAGCTCGCGGGATGCCACGAGGGCGGCGTAGTCCACTGTGTCCCGCGTGGCCCCGGCCACCTGGGGTGCGCAGCGCAGCGAGTAGGCGTCCTGGACTTTGGAGTCCCCCACCCGGTGCGAGGCCACGATCGGGGAGTTGGAAAGCACACGCAGCATGTTGTCCGCGCTGGCGGCCTGGCCGGGGTGCGGACGCAGCGCCGCATGCAGCTCCGGCACAAAGACCTGGTCCGTACCCAGCAGCGCCTCGACACTGAGCGCGGCGGTGATGTCCGCCGTCGTCAGCAGTTGGCGAAGGTCCGCGATGGCCATCAGGAGCATGCCCAGCATCCCCTCGGTGCCGTTTACCAGCGCCAGGCCTTCCTTCTCGGCGAGGGTGACCGGTTCGATACCGTGCCCGGCGAGCAGCTCGGCGACAGGCGCCTCACCCCGCCCGCCGTACGTCACGCCGTCGGGCCCTTCCGCTTCACCCTCTCCCATCAGCACCAGGGCGCAGTGGGACAGCGGGGCGAGGTCGCCGGAGCAGCCGAGCGAGCCGAATTCGCGGACCACGGGCGTGATGCCGGCGTTGAGCACGTCCACCATAGTCTGAAGGACGACGGGCCGGACGCCGGTGCGGCCGGATGCCAGTGTCTTGGCCCGCAGGAACATGATGCCGCGGACCACCTCGCGTTCCACGGCCGGGCCCATGCCGGCGGCGTGGCTGCGGATCAGCGATTTCTGCAGCTGGGTGCGCAGCTCGCTGGGAATATGTCGGTTGGCCAGCGCGCCGAAGCCGGTGGAAATGCCGTAGGCGGGGGTCTCGCTGTGCGCGAGTTCGTCGATGTGCGCGCGGACCTTCGCCACCGTGTCCAGCGCTTCCTGGGCGATGGTCACCTGGGCGTTGTGACGGGCGACGGCGACAACGTCCTCGGGCGTGACGCCGGTGGAGCCGAGGGTGACGGTGAGCGGTGAGTGGGTTGGGGCCACGCGGACAGGGTTCCCTGGCCGAGCCTGCGAGGTTAGGGAGTTCGTGGGGATGGTCACTTTGTGATTCCTTCTTGCATCGGGATGCGGACGCCGCGTTCTTTGGCTACTTCGGTGGCGCGGTCGTAGCCGGCGTCGGCGTGGCGGATGACGCCCATGCCGGGGTCGTTGGTGAGGAGGCGTTCGAGCTTCTGCGCGGCGAGGTCGGTGCCGTCGGCGACGGAGACCTGGCCGGCGTGGATGGAGCGGCCGATGCCGACGCCGCCGCCGTGGTGGATGGAGACCCAGGTGGCGCCGGAGGCGGTGTTGAGCAGGGCGTTGAGCAGCGGCCAGTCCGCGATCGCATCGGAGCCGTCGGCCATGGCTTCGGTCTCGCGGTAGGGGGAGGCGACGGAGCCGGAGTCGAGGTGGTCGCGGCCGATCACGATGGGCGCTGTGACCTTGCCTTCCTTGACGAGTTGGTTGAACAGCAGGCCGGCCTTGGCGCGGTCGCCGTAGCCGAGCCAGCAGATCCGGGCCGGCAGGCCTTCGAACTCCACGCGTTCCTGGGCGGCGTCGATCCAGCGGTGCAGGTGCTTGTTCTCCGGGAAGAGGTTTTTAATGGCGGCGTCGGTGACCGCGATGTCCTCCGGGTCACCGGAGAGAGCCACCCAGCGGAACGGGCCGAGACCCTCACAGAACAGCGGGCGGATGTAGGCCGGGACGAAGCCGGGGAACTCGAAAGCGCGGGCGTAGCCGCCCGTGCGGGCCTCGTCGCGGATGGAGTTGCCGTAGTCGAAGACCTCGGCGCCGGCGTCCTGGAACTCGACCATGGCCTGGACGTGCTTCGCCATGGAGGCCTGGGCTTTTTTGGTGAACCCTTCCGGGTCGGCGGCGGCCTCTGTATGCCATTCCTCGACCGTGATGCCTTCGGGCAGGTAGGACAGCGGGTCGTGGGCGGAGGTCTGGTCCGTGACGATATCGACCGTGAGCTCGCCGGCGTTGTGGCGGCGCAGGATCTCGGGGAACACCTCCGCGGCGTTGCCCACGTAGCCCACGGACCAGCCGCGGCGCTCTTCCTTGGCCGCCAGGACCTTGGCGATCGCGGTGTCGAGGTCGGTTTCGACCTCGTCGAGGTAGCGTTTGCCGGCGCGGCGGCGCAGGTGACTTTCGTCGACGTCGACGATCAGGCAGGCGCCCTCGTTCAGGGTGACGGCGAGCGGCTGGGCGCCGCCCATGCCGCCGCAGCCGCCGGTGAGAGTCAGGGTCCCGGCGAGGGTGCCGTCCTCGTCGCCGGTGAGTTTGCGGGCGATCGCGGCGAAGGTCTCGAAGGTGCCCTGCAGGATGCCCTGGGTGCCGATGTAGATCCAGGACCCGGCGGTCATCTGGCCGTACATCATCAGGCCCTCGGCCTCGAGCCGGCGGAACTCGGGCCAGTTGGCCCAGTCGCCCACGAGGTTGGAGTTGGCCAGCAGCACCCGCGGCGCCCATTCGTTGGTGCGGAAGACGCCGACCGGTTTGCCGGACTGGACCAGTAGGGTCTCGTCGCTTTCCATCGTTTCCAGGGTGCGGGTGATCGCGTCGAACGCGGCCCAACTGCGGACGGCACGGCCGGTGCCGCCGTAGACCACCAGGTCATCGGGGCGCTCGGCGACCTCGGGGTCCAGGTTGTTCATCAGCATCCGCAGCGGGGCTTCGGTCTGCCAGCTCTTGGCGGTGAGCTCGGTGCCGCGGGCAGCTTTGACCGGGCGGGCACCGGTAGTGAAATCGGCGGGTGCCATGAGGGGCTCCTTCTCGTGTTGGTGCTTGGGGAAGAGGTTCTGTATCAACTAAAGCCGTTCTAAACCGGGCGGTACAGGGCTTTCGGAGGGGTGGTGTCCGGGATTCCAGACCGCTGCAGTTCCTGTCGGGCCGTCGGCGGGCAGCGCCAGCCGACGGCGGGCAGGCCTACTTGGCAGGGCGGCCGTGGATGCGCACCGACAGCTCGTCCGCCACCTTCTGGACCCGGGCGGCGAGCGCCGGCCATTGGTCCGCCGGCAATTTGTCCTCGAGGAACGTAACGGCGACTGCCGCCGTCGGCCATCCCACGTGGTCCGTGACAGCGGCGGCGATCGAGCCGAAGCCGGGCGTCACCTCGCCGTGTTCGGTGGCGTAGCCGCGCTGCCTCACCTGGTCCAGGTGCGAGGACAGCGCGGAGTACTTCATGATGGCGCCCTCCACCTCATGCCGGGCGGTAAACGCCTCGGCATTCGGGTAAAGCGCACGGACCTGCGACTTCGGCAATGCCGCGAGAATGGCGCGTCCGCTGGCGGTGAGGTGGCTGGGGAGCCGGACCCCGACGTCGGTCACCAGGGACGGGCGGTTCTTGGCCCGTTCCTCCACGATGTACAGCACGTCGCGGCCATGAAGCACGGCCAGGTGCGCGCTCTCACCGATGACGTCCACCAGCGACGCCAGCAGCGGCCGGCCCAGGCGGGACAGCGGTTCCTGCCGCGAATACGCCGAGCTCAACTCGAAGGCACTGATCCCCAGCCCGTAGCGCTGCTCCTCGTGCAGGTGGAGGACAAAACCGTTCGCCTCCATCACCCCGAGCAGGTGGTAAACGCTGGAGCGCGGCAATCCCAAGGAGGTGGCAATGCTCGACGCCGCCATGGGCCCCCGCTTCGAGGCCAGCAGTTTGAGGATACGGAGGGTGTTCTCGGCAGCGGGGACTTTGGACGTCGCCCTTGGTTCATTGCCGGCCTCAGGCCTGGCTTCCGTGCTCGACACCACTGCACTCGACTCCACTGTGCCCTCCGTCATTTCTCGCGGGGCTTCCAGCCATGTCTGGGATCCCGTACTTAACCTTGCGCCCACGACTGGTCCCCTCATGGCCATCAAAACACGGCCGGTGTCCGGGATGCCAGACATAGCCAGGCGTGCGCCCCCTTCCCGCCTACTGGGCCTGGCCGCCCGCCGGGCCCGCCCGGGTCCGGCGGCGCTGGTCGTAGGCTGAAGCGTATGGCCTCAACCACCGATATTCTTGCCGCGTACGATTCCCAGCTCCGCCGGCTGGTTCCCCCAGCCGTTCCGGCAGGCCACGAGTATCAGCTGCTGGGCCCCCTGCTACGCGTGACCGGACAGCGGCGGGGCTTCATCGAATCGGCTCGTGACCTCGGTGCGGAGGGCGGGATGCTCGACCTGCTGATCGCCGAGCAGCGTGACTACTTTGCCGGCCGCGGGGAGGCCGTCGAGTGGAAGACAAGGGCGCATGACCTCCCGGATGATCTTGAGGCCCGCCTCCGCGCAGCAGGCTTCGTACCGGAAGACCGCGAGACCGTCTTGGCGGGTGAGACGGCCGCGATGGCCGGTGACCCGGCGGTCCCGGAAGGTATTCGGGTGAGGCTGGCCAGCGAACGCCCGGACCTGGAGCGCATTGCGGCGATGAAGTCTGAGGTGTGGGCGGCCGACTACAGCTGGGTGGCCGCTGATCTGCAGCACCGGCTGGCCTCGGACCCAGAAAACCTGGTGGTCTTCCTGGCCGAGGCCTCGGGGGAAGTGGTTTCGGCGGCCTGGCTCGAGATCAATCCCGGCACGGACTTCGCCGGTTTGTGGGGCGGGTCAACTTTGCCTGCATGGCGCGGGCGCGGGATCTATAAGGCTCTGGTTTCCGCACGCGCCCAGGTGGCGGCCGCCCGGGGAGTGAAGTACCTGCAGGTGGACGCGTCCGTTGACAGTGAGCCGATCCTGCGAAGGTTGGGATTCAGGGCAATCACCACCACCACCCCGTTTGTGTGGACACCTCCTGCGACGGGACGCTGAACCGCAGAGCGACTCACCGTCCTAGATGTTCCAAGACGCTGACGTTCGATGTGGTCGGAGACGGCCGCTCATCCGGGGACGCGTCTTCTGTCCGGGGTTGGTCGGGCTGGTGGTCCTCGGGCAGGGACAGGTCGCCGGGCGGGTTTTGAGGATCCGGGCCAAAATCTTGACGTCTTAGCCATTCGCCAATTTCTTGATGCCCCAGCTGTTCTTCGATCTGGTGTGGCCAGGTTGGTGGTTCCCAGTCGGGGTATTCGCTGGCGCAGTGCCGTCCGGTGGGAGATATCCAGCCCGGTGGTTCGTTCTTGGTGGCGGTGGTGGGTTTCCAACTGGTGGTGTGGCGGAGTCTGTGATGTTTGGGGCAGGGCTGGCCGAGATTTGAGATGCCGGTGCTGCCGCCATGGGCCCAGGCGAGGAGGTGGTCGGCTTCGTTGTCCAAGGACTGGTTGCTGCAGCCGGGGAACGGGCATTTCCCGTCGCGCAGCCGTAGCCATTGGCGTTGGGCTTTCGTCACCCGGTAGCTGGTCCGCCCGATCTCCAGCGGTGCACCGTCGCGGGGATCTGTCAGGACCCGGTGGAAGGACTCGGCGCCGTCGGCGGCGAGCGCGCTGGCCATGGACGGCGGTATGGGCCCGTACCCGTCCAGCATGGCGGGTTCATCGGTCAGGCCCATCAGCGCGAACACCGGCACGGTCACGAGGACCTGGGCCTTCGGTGACGGGATCAGATCGGCTTCGCCGCCCAGAAGCCAGGCCGCGGCCACGTCCGCCCGCAGCTGGGTGAGGGTCCGGGATTCGTCGGGGCCCTGCAGGGCCCGGGCTGCGGTGGTGGTCCGGTTCCAGATCCCGGCTGCTTGGTCGGCGGGGAGGTAGGCGGAGAGCCAGGCCATGCCGTCCCGGTCCGGGGAATACTCCACCCGCCGGTCAGCGGCGCTGCGGGTGTGGCGTTTTTCGATGCTGTCCGTGTGGTGGCGTTCGCGCCAGGCCCGTGCCTTATGCCGGAACCGGCCTGGGACCATTTCCCCGGCCGGGCAGCCCCGCGCCGGGTTCACCGCGTCAGGATCCAAGAAATGCTGCTCCAACGCGTGCTTGCCGGCAGGGTCCAGGTTCACGGTTTCATCGACCATAATCCTCGCGTGCTGCCACGAGATCGTGCCGGCCTGCAACGCCGAGAACGTCAACGGCAAGGCCATGGTTAGCGCGTGCGATTCGCCGAGCAGCGCGCTGGCCGTGCGTTCACTGACCGTCATGGCGCAGGCGACCTCGGCCTGGATGCCCATGTCCTGGGCGGTCTGGTCTGCCGGGGATGTGATAGGTGCGGCGATGGCCTGGGCCGCCTCATCGAAACCGTTCACTGCATGGACCTTCACGGCAGCCATCATGGCTTCCATCCCGGCAGTTCCGGACAGAACGGTCAGGCACGCCTCAGCCTGCCAACGCAGCAGGTCCGAGCCCGTAGCGGGGCCGGTTGTGGAAGGGGCATCAGCCGGGCAAGCGGCCGACGGTCCAGCCGCCAATGAGCCTGTTGCCAGGCCCTCAGCCGGATTTACGGCTGCCCCACGGAGCACACCGGCCATCTGCAAAGCAGAAGCCGCGATGGCCTCCAAAACCCCTGCAGCTGCCGTGTTATCCATACTCACGTCATCCTGCGAGGCACTGACAATAACCGGGCAGAAGATGGCTCATGTGGATATCCCGCGGCCACCCTGGCCTTCAAAGCAGCGAGCTCAGCTTTCACCCGAGCGATGTCGGCGAGAATGGCCAAGAACACGCCCTGACGGGCCACTGAATCAATGTATGGCCCATAGCGCGACGGCTGGTCAGGCGCGGCCGCGACTATTCTCCTCGCGAGAGCGTAGGCCGTCGAGCGGATTGCCTCCACGGCTTTTCGCTTTTCGGCTTCCCAGGCTTCTCGTCTTTCCATACCTCCAGCTTTCCGCGGGAGTCCGGCAAAAGCATCGTGCCCTCTTGCCTATGTGGATAACGTGACCCATTCAGACTCTGACAATCGCTCAGATGCTGACAACTACTTTGCCGCGGGCCCGGCCCTCGTGCATGTATTCAACGGCGGCTGGCGCCTCAGCGAGCGCGTAGACCTTGTCCACGGCAGGCTTCACACTGCCGGCTTCAATAAGCGTGGTCAGCGCCTCGAGATCGCGATAGTTCTCCGTCGAAACAAGCCCTTTGAATTTCTGGCCGGAGAACAGCGACACCAGCGGCGCACCCATCGAACGCTCAAACCCGCCGGTCAGCTTCCCACCGCCCTCGCCGCCGACGATCACCAGCGTCCCCCGCGGGCTCAGCACGCGCCTCAGGACTGAGAGCGGCCGGTTGCCGGCGGTATCCAGGATGACATCGTAATGCTGGCCGGCGCGGGAAAAATCATCTCGGGTGTAGTCGATGACGTGATCAGCGCCGAGCGACCTGACCAGCTCCACTTTTCCCGTGCTGCAGACGCCTGTGACCTCCGCCGCCCCGAATGCCTTTGCCACCTGCACCGCAAAGGACCCTACTCCCCCGCCAGCACCGATGATCAGCACTTTCTGGCCAGTAGTTACCTGTCCGGCATCGCGGACAGCCTGCAACGCGGTAACAGCCGAAATGGGGGCCACAGCGGCCTCCTCAAACGTGAGGTTCGCGGGCTTTGTGGCCACCCTGCCCTCCCTGGCGCAGACAAATTCCGCGAAGGACCCCTCACACGTGCCGAACACTTCGTCGCCCAGCTGGAAGCGCGTGACGCCAGCCCCCACAGCCTCCACGACGCCAGCAACCTCACGGCCGCGGACCGGAAACTTGGGCTTCTTCAGCCCGAAGCCGAAGAGGCGGAGAAGGTACGGCCGCCCGGTCATGAGGTGCCACACACCCTGGTCGACGCCGGCCGCGCGGACCCTGATCAGCACTTCCCCATCGCCGGGCACCGGCTGCGGAGTATCCCGTAGCTGAAGCACATCGGAATTCCCGTAAACGTCCTGCACGATAGCTTTCATGATGCGTCTCCTTGGTGATTCGGGTACTGGAACACGTCCTCAAGCGGCACGCTGAGCACATGGGCGATCTGGAACGCCATCTCCAGGGACGGTGAGTACCGGCCCTGCTCTATGGCGATGACGGTCTGGCGGGTGACACCCACACGTTCGGCGAGTGCGGCCTGCGTCATCTCGCCCCGTTCGAACCGCAGGCGGCGGATGGAATTGGTCACCCGCGTTGGCTTCACCACGGCTGGAACCCCCGGCGGTAGGCAACGATTTTGGCCACGGAGCCCAGGATCGCGGACAGCACAAACGTCAGGTAGATGACGTTTGCGATCCAGAAGTGGTCCACCTCGGCCATCGCCAGGAGCAGCGCCGCGACTCCCCCGATGACCACAAACGACTGCCCGATGTACTCGCCGAAACGGTAGATCTCCCTGTCGCGCTGGTCCTTCTTCCCGGCTTCCTTGGGCGAAATAATGCCCAGGAGTATGTTCAGTGCGATGGACGCAGCAATGGATGCCCCGATGGTCCACAGCAGCGGAGCCACGTACGGAACCTCGGCAACGGGCATTGTGCCGGCCATGCCCAGGACGATGGCCAGATACACGCCATAAGAGCCCGTGGCC
The DNA here is from genome assembly GCF_023913815.1 of Pseudarthrobacter cellobiosi. Classification (NCBI taxonomy): domain Bacteria; kingdom Bacillati; phylum Actinomycetota; class Actinomycetes; order Micrococcales; family Micrococcaceae; genus Pseudarthrobacter; species Pseudarthrobacter cellobiosi. The sequence goes on along the minus strand of NZ_JAMXBK010000025.1, from coordinate 318,190 downwards.
ACCACCCCCATGATCCAGGCGCTCTTCTCTTCGAAGGACATTTCCGCTCCCGCCATTCCCAAAAAGATGTAAAACAAAGCTGACATCTCAAAAGTAAAGAAAACCAGACATGATGTCAATAGTTTTGGACTACGTGCCACGCGAAGTTCAAATGCCAGCCCCAAGTCTGAGATGGAAGACACGAACCTCCAGTGAGTCTCATCACGTAAGGCGCCAAAGTGATCTGCTGGTTGGCGATCCCCCTCCCAATGACGAGAAGGTATTCGTATGCAGCAAGCACCAAGCGCCGCCCAAGACGCAAGCCCGGCCGAAAAGCTCAGGCCGGGATCCGCAGTCGCGCACGTCCTGAACCGAGGATTGAACGTCCGCCATATCCGCTTTATGGCCCTGGGATCGGCGATCGGCACCGGCCTGTTCTACGGCTCAGCCTCCGCCATCCAAAAGGCGGGCCCGGCGGTACTGCTCGCCTACATCATCGGCGGCGCGGCGGTGTTTATGGTCATGCGGGCCCTCGGCGAGATGGCCGTCCGCCACCCCGTGTCAGGCTCGTTCGGCCAGTACGCCAGCCGCTACCTCGGGCCCCTGGCAGGGTTTGTAACCGGCTGGACCTATGTCTTTGAGATGGCGATTGTGGCCATCGCCGATGTCACGGCCTTCAGCATTTACATGGGCTTCTGGTTTCCGCAGGTGGACCGCTGGATCTGGATCCTGGCCATCATCTGCTTCCTCGCCGCCTTGAACCTGCTCAGCGTGAAGGTCTTCGGCGAGCTCGAGTTCTGGTTCTCGCTGATCAAGGTGGTGGCCATCATCGCCATGATCGTCGGCGGCGCCGCCATCATCGCGTTCGGTTTCCAGGCCGGCGGGTCCACGGTAGCTCCGGGACTCGGCAACCTCGTGGAGCACGGCGGGCTGTTCCCCAACGGCTTCGAAGGGCTACTGGCGTCGTTCGCCGTCGTGATGTTCGCGTTCGGCGGGATCGAGACGCTCGGCATCACCGCCGGCGAGGCCGCGGACCCCAAGAAGGTCATCCCCAAGGCGGTGAACACGGTGCCGGTCCGCGTCCTGCTGTTCTACGTCCTGACCCTCGGCGTGCTGATGAGCCTCTTCCCGTGGAACGAAATCGGCAGCAACGGCAGCCCGTTCGTCCAGATCTTCAGCGGCCTGGGCATCCCGGCCGCACCGCACATCCTCAACGCCGTGGTGATCACAGCCGCGCTCTCTGCCATCAACAGCGACATCTTCGGTGCCGGCCGCATCCTGTTCGGGCTGTCCGGCCAAGGCCACGCGCCGGCAGTTTTCGGTAAGGTCTCGCGCCATGGCGTGCCGTGGATGACGGTGGTGATGATGGCCGGCATCCTCCTGGTGGGGGTGGTTCTGAATGCGGTCATTCCCGAGGACGTCTTTATCCTGATCGCATCGATTGCCACGTTCGCCACCGTCTGGGTGTGGGTCATGATCCTGGCTTCCCATGTCGCTATGAAGCGGGAGATCGCGCGGAAGGACCTGCTGGCGTCGGAATTCCCCTCCCCGTGGTGGCCCGCGGCCTCCATCCTGACCATCGCGTTTATGGCGCTGGTCATCGCCGTCCTGGGCGCCTTCGAGGACACTCGCGTGGCGCTGTTCGTGGGAGCGGTGTGGCTGGGGCTGCTGGTCCTCGCCTATCGGTTCTGGGTCAGAGGAGACGGACGACGCCGGGCCGAACTTGTGGACGAAACCTCACCGCTCCCGGTGGTCGCCTCAGCCCGCCGGAGCTAAGATCAGGCATGGTTCAGCTCTCAAACCTGCTGGCGTTTGCGCTGGCATCCGTGGTGCTGATCGCTGTCCCCGGACCCAGCGTGCTGTTCGTAATAGGCCGTTCCCTGGCCCTTGGCTGGAAGGGCGGCGTCCTGACGGTGCTGGGCAACGCGACCAGGCAACTGGTGCAGGTGGCTGCAGTCGCGCTCGGCGTGGGCATCATCGTGGCGCAGTCCGTGGTCCTCTTCAGCGTGGTGAACCTGGCCGGTGCTGCCTACCTGGTCTATCTGGGCATCAAGGCCATCCGGAACCGTCGGCACAACTCCTTCACCGATCGTCAGCCAGTGGCCTCCTCGCCACGACGGCTGGTGGCGGAAGGCCTGGTGGTGGTATCACCAACCCCAAGTCAGTGGTGTTCTTCGTAGCGGTGCTGCCGCAGTTTGTTGACTACCCTTCCGGGGCCATTCCGTTCCAGCTGGCGCTGCTGGGGGCGGTGTTCCTGCTGATCGCCATAGTCTCAGATAGCCTCTGGGCCGTCGCCGCAGGTTCAGCCCGCCAATGGTTTGCCCGTTCGCCCAGCCGGGTTTCAACGGTGGAGGCAACAGGGGGGCCTTGATGATCGGCCTCGGCGGGACGTTGGCCCTGACCGGCAGCAAGTCCTAGGGACCACCCCCCAACGCTCTCTCGCTTTTGGGGCGATTTGCCGCACCGCTCTCTCATATGAGGTGAGAGAGCGTTGGCGCAAACAGTGCAGGATGTGAGAGAGCGTTGGGACGTCCGCCAGGCCGCGTGCTGCTTAGGCCGAAGCGAGCGCCGAGCGGACCGCAGCCGACATCGGCGTGGTGGGCCGGCCGATCAGGGTGCGGAGGTCCGAGCCGCTGACCAGGAGGTCGCCACGGGCAATGCCAAGGTCCGAGTCCGCCAGGATGTCAGCGAAGAGCTCCGGCACGCCGAATCCGGCAAGAAGTCCGGCGTAGTCGCTGGCCGGAAGGTCTTGGTAAACCACGGGCTTGTTGGCCGCAGTGCTGATTTCCTGGGCCAGTTCGGTGAGCGTGAAGGCGTGGTCCCCGCCGAGCTCGTAGACCTTGCCGGCCTGGTTTTCGGCAACAAGCACGGCGGCGGCGGCTTCGGCGTAGTCCGCCCGGGACGCGGCACTGATCTTGCCTTCCCCGGCGCTGCCGGCAAGCGCGCCCTGGGCCAAGGTGCCCTGCAGCTGGTCGGTGTAGTTTTCGAGGTACCAGCCATTGCGGAGGATGGCGAACGGCACGCCTGCATCCTTGAGGATGGCCTCCGTTGCCTGGTGCTCGGCGGCCAGCTTCATGCCGGTGGTGTCTGCGTTGGCGATGCTGGTGTATGCGATCAGCTCGACGCCCGCCGCTGCAGCTGCCTCAATCACCGTGCGGTGCTGGTCAACGCGCTGGCCAACCTCGCTGCCGGAAATCAGGAGAACCTTGCTGGCGCCGTCCAGCGCCTGTGCCACGGACGCGGCGTCCGTGTAGTCCATTGCCCTGACCTGAACGCCGCGCGCTGCGAAGTCGGCAAGCTTTTCAATGGACCGGCCGGCGGCCACGATCTCTGCTGCCGGAACGTTGCGCTCCAGGAGGGCCTCGACGACGTGGCGGCCAAGCTGTCCGGTTGCTCCGGTGATGACGATGCTCATGGTTGGTTCCTTTCACTATTTCTTAGGGGGTCACCCTCCACAACCAGCCGCCGTGCCGATTACTTCCTGGAAGACAGTACGCACTTAGAGGTAAGGTACTCACCTTTTGGTAAGTTATGGGTATGGAAGCAACTGTATGGCCCGCCAGCCTGCCGGCAGATCTCCGGGCACACCTGCCGGAAGGATTGGCCGACGGCGTGTTCCCGGCCGGGTGCCCCAGCCGCACTGTCCTGGACCACATCACCAGCAAGTGGGGCGTGCTGATCCTGCTGGCGCTCTCGGAAGGTGAGCAGCGCTGGAGCGAACTCCGGCGCCGCGCCGAGGGAATCAGCGAGAAAATGCTGGCGCAGACCCTCAAGACCCTGGAGCGCGACGGCTTGGTGCTGCGGAAGGCCCAGCCGGTCATCCCGCCCCGCGTGGACTACAGCCTGACCGAACGCGGCTATGAACTGTCCGGCCTGCTGGTTCCCCTGGTCACCTGGGCCTACAACAACGCTGATGACATCCTCAACGGCGAGGGCTGATTTCCGGCCGCCCCGATTCATTGCCAACGCTGATTTCGGCCCACACCGACCCCAAAATCCCCTAAGTAGTACTCGTCCGCAAAGACGAGTACATGTTACTGGTGTGACTGGTGTGAATAGCGTCTAGCGTAAATGTGAGGTGCCAGCCAGGAATAGGAGGACCATCCTCTGCTGGGAGCTTTCCGGCTACCGCACCAAAGTGGGCGGCTCCACGCCGCTTCAAGGAGTGGTTCGCATGGTGAAAGCACATGTCCAGGACCTGGCCAGCATGGGGCGGCCCGTCAAACTTTCTACCCTCGTCCACCGCGCCTGCGGCCGGGTCTTCGCGGCGTTCCGCCCGCGGTGCCCCTATCGCGTGGGCGATGCCGTGGTGGGCGACGATCCGTTCAACGGCCGGCACGAGGGGATCATCATGTCCCACCGCGGTCCATCCGTAGAACTCGGCGCCGCGGCTGGGGTCTTCTTCTACGACCACCGCCACCTGAGGCCGCAGGATTAGCTGCCTCAGGTGGCGGGTTTGCAACGGGCCGAAGTCGGCAGGCCGGACTGCGCGTGCGGACTGCGGAGGCGCCGGATGTCAGCGCGCCGACCAGCCGCCATCCATCGCGTAACTGGCTCCGGTGACCATGCCGGCGTGATCGGACGCCAGCCAGGCCACCAGGGAGGCCACTTCCTCCGGTTCCACCAGGCGTTTCACGGCGGACTCGGTGAGCATCACCCTGGCCAGGACCTCGGACTCGGGGATGCCGTGCACCTTCGCCTGGTCCGCGATCTGCTTCTCGACGAGCGGGGTCCGGACGTAGCCAGGGTTGATGCAGTTGGACGTGACTCCGTGCCCCCCGCCCTCAAGCGCCGTCACCTTGCTTAGCCCTTCCAGTCCGTGCTTGGCGGAAACGTACGCGCTTTTGAAAGGAGAGGCCCGGATTCCGTGCACGGATGACACGTTGATGATGCGGCCAAAGCCGTTGGCGTACATGTGCGGCAGCGCGGCCCGGATCAGCAGGAACGGGGCCTCGAGCATCAGCGCGATGATCCGGCGGAAGTCCGCCGGATCGAACGCTTCGATGGGGCTGATGCTCTGGATCCCGGCGTTGTTCACCAGAATGTCGCAGTCCAGGCTCAGGGTGGCGAGCACGTCAACGTCCAGCAGGTCAACGGCCCAGGCGGTGCCGCCCACTTCATCGGCGAGGGCGGCAGCGCCGGTGGAGTCGACGTCGGCCACCACCACTTTCGCCCCGCGGGCGGCGAGTTCCCGGACACAGGCAGCGCCGATTCCGCTGGCGCCGCCGGTCACCACGGCCTTGCGGCCGTTCAGTGTGTTTTCCATTGCAGATCTGTTTCCCATCGTGTGCGCGCTCAATTTCCCTGCGGTGAACTGCTCAAGCAGTTCAGCGTGAGCCGGCCGGGAGCAGTCCCTCGCGGGCGGCGTCGGCCTTGTCCACGTCTTCCAGGGCAATGCCCTTGGTTTCCTTCAGGCTCAGCACCGCTACCGTAGTGATCGCGCAGGCAACCACCAGGTAGATCGCCGTAGGCAGCCAGGAACCGGTGTCCTTGAGCCACTGGGTAGCCAGCAGCGGGGCGAGCGAACCGGCGAAGATCGAGGTGACCTGCGAGCCCAGCGAAACGCCCGAGTAGCGCATCCGGGTGGGGAAGAGCTCGGCCATGATGGCGGGCTGGCCGGCATACATAAACGCGTGCAGGCACAGGCCGATGGTCACGGCCAGGACAATCACCACGGCGTTGCGGGTATCGAACATGGGGAAGGCGAAGAACGGCCAGGCCGCACCGGAGATGGCGCCGATGAGGTAGACGGGCTTGCGCCCCAGCTTGTCCACGAGCCGGCCCACCTGCGGGATGACCAGGAAATGGATGACGTGGGCGATCAGGAGTGCCAGCAGGAGCGAGGACGTATCGTACTTGTGCACGCTCTTGAGGTAGACGATCGCGAAGCTGACCACCAGGTAGTACATGATGTTCTCCGCGAAGCGCAGCCCCATGGCCTGCAGGATGCCCTTGGGGTACTTGCGCACCACCTCGAAGACGCCGTAGCTGACAGCCTGCTCCTTCTCCACGAGGGCTTTGGCCTCCAGGAAGATGGGCGCCTCGGTGACGTGGGTGCGGATGTAGTAGCCAACGAAGACGATCACGGCGGAGAGCCAGAAGGCCACACGCCAGCCCCAGCCGAGGAATGCCTCGGGGCTCAGGGCGGTGGACATAATGAACAGCACCAGCGTTGCCAGCAGGTTGCCCACCGGCACTGCGGCCTGCGGCCAGCTGGACCAGAATCCGCGGGACTTGTTGGGGCTGTGTTCGGCAACCAACAGCACCGCGCCGCCCCATTCACCGCCGAGCGCGAAGCCCTGGATGAAGCGGAGGGCCACCAGCAGAGCCGGAGCGAGGTAGCCGATGTCGGCAAAGCCCGGGAGGCAGCCCATCAGGAAGGTGGCCACGCCGACGATCACGATGGTCAGCTGCAGCGTGGGCTTGCGTCCCAGTTTGTCGCCGATCTGGCCGAAGACGATGCCGCCGAGGGGGCGTGCCACGAAGCCCACCGCGTAAGTGAGGAACGCCTGGATGATGCCGTCCAGCTCGTTGCCGGTGGCGGGGAAGAAGTACTTCCCGAAGACCAGGGTGGCGGCGGTGGCGTAGAGGAAGAATTCGTACCATTCCACCACCGTGCCCACCATCGAGGCGGCCACAATCTTCTTAAGTCCGGATCCCTTGGGTGCGGATCCGGCGGCGTTGTCCGCCGAGCGTTGCTCTACGCTCATGAGTTTCTCCTTAGTGTCCACTTTGACACGCGCTGTGATCCACAGCACTAATGGCTCCACTGAGTATTACTGCACAAACATGCGCCTTCAATACCCAATCCAGCACCTGCTGTGTGCACAATTGCAGACATGAAGGCGAATCCCGATGACCTCCTGGTCCTGCTGGCGGTATCCCGCTCCGCAAAATTTACGACGGCGGCGCAAGTGTTGGGGCTGAACCACACCACCGTTTCGCGTCGGATAGCCGCCCTGGAGAAAGCGCTCGGCGGCCGCGTCCTGGCAAGGGCGGCCGGCGGCTGGGAACTGACGGAGCTGGGCACGGAGGCTGTCCTGGTCGCCGAACAGGTGGAGGCTGCGGTGAGTGCGCTGGGACCGGCAGGCCAGGCACCGGACCCGATTACCGGCGTCGTGCGCATGACGGCGACCGACGGCTTCAGCGCCTACATCGCCGCGCCCGCCGTGGCACGGCTGCGCCGGAAACACCCGGGACTGAGCGTGGAAGTGGTGACCATGACCCGCCGTGCGCTACAGCAGCGCTCCGGGCTGGACATCGAAGTAGTGGTGGGCGAACCGCAGGTCCACCGGGCCGAAGCCGTCCAACTGGGCGAGTACATGCTGGGGATGTACGCCTCGCGCGCCTACCTTGCCGAGAACGGGACGCCGGCGAGCGTTGCCGAACTGACGGAGCACCCGCTGGTGTACTTTGTGGATTCGATGCTGCAGGTGGACGACCTGGACGCACCCCGGCGCCTGGTGCCGGCCATGCGCGAAGGACTTACGTCCACGAACGTGTTTGTCCATGTGGAGGCCACTCGTGCCGGCGCGGGCATCGGATTCCTGCCGTGCTTTATGGGCAATCTGCACAACGACCTGGTCCGGCTGCTCCCCGACGACTTTGCCGAACTGCTCCCTTATTGGATGGTGCTGCGGCCGGATTCGATGCGCCGCCCCGCTGTGGCCGCCGTTGTGCAGGCATTGCGCGACCAGACCGCGGCGCACCGGGACGCCCTGCTGGGTCGCACTCGGACCCCATCGATTGCTCCGTAGTGGCCGTTTTCGGCACTGAAAAGGGCCACTACGGAGCAATCGATGGCACTGTCGGGTCGTGACGCACCGGGGAGTTCGCGGCGAAGGCGCGGACCTGGGCGTCGTTCCAGATGTGGGCCGGGACGGCACCGCCGAGGAGCCGGCGTGCCAGCTGCGGGTCTCCGTCCAGCGGGGTGTCGCTGCCGGCCATCACCATGTTGCCGTAGCGGCGGCCCTTCAGCATGGAGGGGTCGGCGATGATGACGGTGTGTGCGAACGCGGCCGCGATGGTGGCGGCGTCTTCCCGCGCATTCAACAGGCTCGGGGCGTCGCCTGAGTTCACCACATAGATGCCGCCCGGCGACAGGACCCGCTTGATGTGGTCATTGAACTCGGCGGTGGTGAGCGGCCGCGGTGTGAGCGAACCGGCAAACACGTCACGGATGATGAAGTCGCGGCTGTCCGGCGTGAGCGTCTCGGTGACCTGGCGGGCCTCCCCCACGCGCAGTCGCAGAAGCGGTGCCTTGGGCAGGTCGAACCAGCCGCGGACGTACTCGGCCAGCTTGCCATCGAGCTCCACCACCACCTGCCGGGCGTCCGGATAGGCGGTGTGGAAGTACCGGGCCAGCGAACAGGCCCCGCCACCCAGATGCAGCCCGCGCAGCCGCACGGCCTCGCCCGCGGCGGGTGCGGCCGCCTTGGTCCCGCCCCTTCCGGACTTCGGCGGCCACCGTGACTCAATCAGCGCCGCCATCCAGCGCATGTACTCAAAATCGAGGAACAACGGATCGGCGAGGTCAATGTGGGAGCTCATGACACCGTTGATCTTCAGGAGCCACCCGTTGGAGTTGTCCTGGTCCGCAATGAGCTCGCAGTCGCCCGTATCAATGTAGTAGACGCCCTCAACAGGGCCATCGGGACGGCTTCCCTTGGGCACCTCGATGACACCCGCCGTCGAATGCTGGCCGTTCCGGCCGCCTGACTTGCCGCGCTTTGCCATTACCCGTGTGCCGCTTCAGTCATAGATCAACCCTAATTGACTACCCTGCGTCGGCGGTCCAGCGGGGTCGCGGGTCCCAGAGGTGGTCCCGGCCTCGGGACCACGTCCAGGTGGCGGGAAGAAAGTCAGGTTGAAAGCGGCCCGTCCCGGTCTGTCCGGTCACGCCGAAGTTCCTCCGTCCGGGAGGCCTCGGCATGAGCCTCGCGGTCCGGATGCGCCTCTTCGTCCGGATGCGTGGTGGCGTCGGCGCGGGAGTGGTCCGTGCGGGCGGCGTCCCTGCGCGCGTCCCCGTCCTGATTTATGTCGGGGTCCAGGGCATCTGCTTTCTGGGTGCGCTCGGCCACGTCTTCCCGGAGCGACCTGGCGTTGTCGGTCTTCTGCTCAGCCTCCTGCTTCAGCCTCGCAGCGTCCACCTGCGCCTTCTCTGCGTCGGCACGGGCGCGGGTGGCCCGGGCCTCGTTCTCACGCGCATCGAGCTCGATGTCCTCGGCTTTCCGGCGCATTTCGGCGGCCTTTTCGCGGTGCGATTCGTCCCGCTTCAGCTGCATGGCCTGACGGCGACGCCCGGTCACCAGCCACAGCACAATCAGGACCACCACCACGGTGCCAACAATCACCCAAACCCACGATGTTGTATCCACGACTACCCATCCTTTCCACTCTGTTGTGACAGGTCCCTGCGATGCCGGGCGGCAGGCGATTCGGACCCCTTTGAAATTCAGGTAGGAAGGGTACTTACCTTCCGGTAGTAATCATGCTTACTATTTTACGGCCAGTATCGCTGGTTCTTAATCAACAACCGGCCTTCTTTGGAAAGAGAGAGCGAAGATGACAGAGAACCAATGGTCCGAGGATCCGGCTTACGCGGCTCCACCGGCCACCCGCGCAACCACAGGAGAACGTGAGCCCACTACGTTCCCCAGCACGCTACCCACAGCAGCGACTCAGTCGCGTGATCCGTACGGGACCTCCCGCACGGATGCAGCCAAAGAAGAAGCCGGAGATGTGGCGCGGACCGCGGCGGATTCCGCCCAGAGCGTGGCGGAAACCACCAGGTCGGAAGCGGCCAACGTCGCATCAGAGGCCAAGGCGAACGCCAAGGACCTCCTACAGCAGGCCCGCCACGACCTCACCCAACAGGCCAGCACGCAGCAGCAGAAGGTAGCCAGCGGCCTCCGGTCAGTGTCGGACGAACTGCACGCCATGGCGCGGGCGTCCGACCAGCCCGGAGTGGCCACTGACCTGGTCCGCCAGGCTGCGGAACGTTCCTCGTCCGTCGCCACCTGGCTGGACGGAAGGGACCCGGGATCGCTCCTGAACGAGGTCAAGGGCTTCGCCCGGCAGCGCCCGGGCACATTCCTTCTTCTGGCCGCCGGGGCTGGCATCCTTGCCGGCCGGCTCAGCCGCAGCCTGAGCGCCGGCGCACCAGAGTCCGCGTCGAATTACCCTGGCACTGGCGGCCAGCATGGCGCGGGTCCTGGCGGCTACACGCCGTCGGGCGGTGGCACTGTCCCGCCCCCGCCGGTGCAGATGCCCGGCCCGGCCACCACCACGGCAGGGTTCGACGGCGGTGCGCCAGGGAGCAGCTACGGGGACCCTTCGCGTCCCGCCAGCCCACTGGACAGTCCACAGCTCGCCGAGGAGTGGTCTGATGAGCGCCGCAGCGACGATCCCTTGCGGGATGGCGCTTTCGCTGACGATCCAATGGCCAACGACCCGCTAACCCGGGACCGCTCCGCAAACGGCCAGGCTGGCAGGCTCCGATGAGCAGCCAGATACCTGCGCCTCCCCCGTCGGCGGCGCACGCTAAGGCGGACAACACGTCGTTGGGTGACCTGCTCGGCGAGGTGACGCGCGACCTGTCCACGCTGATGCGTCAGGAGGTGGAGCTTGCCAAGGCCGAACTCAAGGAATCCGCCAGCAAGGCAGGCAGGGGAGGTGGCATGCTGGCCGGCGCCGGCGTAGCCGGCCACTTCGTGCTCCTGTTCCTGTCGATCGCCCTCTGGATCGCGTTAGGCGGGCTGATGGGACTCGGCTGGTCCGCCGTCGTCGTCGCTGTCATCTGGGGCGTCATCGCCGCAGGGCTGGCGTCCGTGGGCCGCAGGGAGCTCAAAACTGTAAAGGGCATGCCCCAAACCGCTGAAACACTCCAAAAAATTCCCCCAACCCTAAAACCCGGTGAGGTAAAACCATGAGCGACAATCCGGACGTTATCCGTTCAGATATTGAGGCAACCCGTGCCCGCCTGGGCACGAACGTGGATGCGGTGGCAGACAAGGTGACGCCGTCGAACATCGTCCATCGTCAGACAGACAAGGTCAAGGACGCCGTGTTCGGAGTGAAGGAGAAAGTCATGGGAACAGCCGACGACGTCACCAGCCGCGTACACGGTGGCGCCCGCGCCCGCACCGACAGTGCAGGCAACGCCCTCAGTGAAGCCGGTGTTGCCATTGGTGACGCTCCGCACCAGGTGAAGGCCAAGACGCAGGGCAACCCGCTAGCTGCTGGACTCATCGCGTTCGGCGCCGGCCTGCTTTTGTCATCGCTGATCCCGGCGAGCGAGAAGGAACGCGAAGCAGCGGATGCCCTCAAGTCCGCCGCCGAGCCGTTGACCACCGAGCTGACCGAGGCCGCTAAGGAGATCGCTGAGGGCTTGAAGGAACCGGCGCGGGAAGCCATGGAGAACGTCAAGGCCACAGCAGCCGACGCCGCCGAACACGTCAAGACAGAAAGCCAGGTTGCGGCAGCGGACGTCAAAGACCGTGCCGCGGACGCGAGGGAGAATGTGCAGAACACGTAACGGCGACAGCCCCTGAGGGCGCCAAAACCTTACGAGTACAGCGCACAGACAGGCCGGTTCCGCCTCCACCGGCGGAACCGGCCTGCTCGTTTTCCAACCCCGGGAGGACACCCCATGGCCGCTCATGACTCACCCGAAACCAGCACCGCCAAGGCGGGCAGTGCTCCGGCACCCGACGACTCCCGGAAACCGGACAGCCCCACCGACGTCACCAAACCGTCGTGGCAGTACATCGCCAAAAAGACGTTCAGGGAATTCAATAAGGACCAATGCCCCGACTTGGCGGCAGCCCTGACCTACTACGCCGTGCTTTCACTTTTCCCGGCGTTGCTGGCGCTGGTTTCGCTGGTCGGTCTTTTCGGCGATGCGGAAAAGACCACCTCGGCCCTGCTCGAAATCGTCCGGGGCATCGTGCCTGCGGACACGGTGAACACCGTCAGCGGGCCCGTGCAGGAGCTGGCCACCGCGCCTGCCGCCGGGCTGACACTGTTCATCGGCCTCGCAACCGCGCTGTGGTCAGCGTCCGGTTACGTCGGAGCGTTCGGCCGGGCCATGAACCGCATCTACGAAGTGGATGAGGGCCGCCCGTTCCTGAAGCTGCGCGGGACCATGCTGACCGTGACGTTGCTGGCAGTGGTCACCGTGGCCGCCCTTGCCGGCATGCTGGTGCTGAGCGGACCGGTCTCGGAGGCAGTCGGCGGGGCCATCGGACTCAGCGACCCGTTCCTCACTGTCTGGAACATCGCAAAATGGCCCGTGATCGTGGCCCTGGTCATGGCTATCATCGCCATGCTCTACTACGCCACGCCGAACGTGAGGCAGCCCAGGTTCCGGTGGATGAGCATCGGCTCGTTTATCGCCCTGGTGGTGTTCCTGCTGGCCTCGCTCGGCTTCGCCTTCTATGTGGCCAACTTCGGCAATTACAACAAAACGTACGGTGCGCTCGGCGGTGTGATCGTTATGCTGCTCTGGCTGTGGATCCTGAACATGTCGCTGCTGTTCGGGGCAGAGTTCGACGCCGAGATGGAGCGGGGACGGCAGCTCCAGGCCGGAATCGAGGCCGAGGAGACCATCCAACTGCCGCCGCGGGGCACCAAGAGGAGCGAGAAGATGCAAGAGCAGGAAGAGGACGACATCCGGCGCGGCCGCGAGCTGCGTGAGCGCCCCCGGAACGGCGCGGAACAGTCGGAACGGAACACCGCCACGCGGGACTAGGCAGGGCATCCCACTTGGAGGAAAATCAATACCAGCAGATTCCTACCGGTTTCCCGGGGCCGTGACGTCCCGGGTGTCAGGCGGGGTCGGCGGCGAGGTGGCCTCTTCTGAGACCGAGGCCAGTCCCCCCAGTCGTCGTCGGCCCCCTCATTGTGTCTGCTGCGCAGCGTCCACGTGGTTCCACCGGCCATGCTTCCTCAGCGTTCGAACGCCACGGCGGATTCCATGCCAAGGGACAGCAGATATGCGCCGAATCCCTGCGGCGCCCGGGCCTCGGTCCGCCCGGAGGTCACAACCCGGACCGCGTCCGTGGAAGTAATGCGGTAACCGTGGCGGCGTAACTGGGCTGCCAGTGCCCGGTCCTCATGCGAGCGCTGGCGGGGAAAGCCACCAGCACGAATGTAGGCCGAGGCCCGTACCCCAAAATTCGCACCGTACACATGGGGATGGTCCTCCCCCAGCGGATGCCGGACGTGCCAGCGCCGCAGGAGTTCGCCGTCCATCCCCGCCGGATCCGGTTCCACCGTTCCCAAGACCGCATCGGCGCCGCGGCCAGCCAGTTCCACCTGACGGAGGAGCCAGTTTTCCGGTACCCAGGAATCGGCGTCCGTATTGGCCAGCCACACCCGTTCGGTGGCCAGCACGCGGCCCGCCCGCGCACGGTCCGGCCAGCGTCCTGCGAGGAGCAGGTTGATCCCTGCCCGCCGGCTCCTCCCCACGCTGCGGAACGCGACCGGCAGCAGGGTGATGCGGCGATCCGCCGCCGCAAACCGCGCCGCCACGGAGCCCGAGCCGTCCGTGCAGGCGTCCAAAACCACCACGACGGTGACCTCCGTGTCCGGCTGGCTGTGCTGCAGGGCATCCGCTGCGGCACAGACCGCTGCCAGGGCACGTGCCAAGTGGTGTTCCTCGTTATGGACCGGAATAACCACGGCAACCTGCGCGATTCTGTCCACGTCAGGACACCGGAGGTCCTGGATCGCCGGCATCGGCGGGGGCTACGAGCGTTTCCAGCACAAAATCGCGTTCCTGGTACAGACCGGCGGTGGGCCACCGCAGCCGGTTCCGGGCCAGCGCGTGGACCGAGTCGCCGTCGAGCTCCCATCCGGAAACCGGGTGCCGCCAGTGGCACAGCAGCAGCGTTCCTCCCGGCGCCATCGATTCCTGGATCCGCTGCAGCAGCAGATCGAACTCTGCAGCGGACAGGTAGTAGCCCACCTCGGAGACCACCACGAGGTCGAAGCGGCCCCCGGGCCAGTCGGCAGGAAGCGTCAACTGCCGCGTGGAGACCCCAGCGAACGGCGCGAGCCGCCGGGCCGCAAGCTCGAGCGCGGTGCTGCTGGCATCCACGGCAAGCAGCCTGGTGCATCTGGTGGCCAAATCGGCGGTCAATGTTCCGATGGAGCATCCGATTTCCAGGCCCGACTGGTACTTCTCCCGGGGTAGTGCGGCGAGCGTCAGGGCGCGCTTGCGCCGCTCGTACCAGCTGGTGGTGTACTCCCAGGGGTCTTCGGACTTCGAGTGCACGGCGTCGAAGATCCGCTGCGCGTCGGCGCTGGTATGGGGCAGGGATTGAACCGAGTTGGCCCAGGGCGGCGTCCAGGCGAATGTCTCAAAGGCGCGCCTGAAATGTTGCAGCAGGCTCTCGCCGAGGAGCACTTCGTCCCCGGGCAGTCCAGACAGCGGACGTATCTGGCTCGTGTGTGAGCCCATGGCCGATCTCTTCGCCGCCTGCTGTTCAGTACTCAGCGAAACTCGCGACCAGGACCGCCAGGCGGGGTCCTCCGGGGAGGCCCACAGCCAGTACCAGATGGGATACTCCAGCAGGGCGTGCCCACCTTCGCCGGCGACGTCGGCGGCCACCGCACCAAGGGCGTTGTGGTCCGCATGGCCGTCGTCTCGGTACGGGGCCACAATTGCCAGCTGCTGCGGTGGACCGGGGAGCCGGCCGATGGCCTCCCGCAGCCAGGCGGCGATTTCCGGCGTCAGTTCTTGCAGGCCCCGGTCCGGCAGCCCGAGGAAACGCCAGCGTCCGGCCAACCCCAGGACTCCCATCGCTGCCGCAAACTCCTCAAGCCGGACGGCGGCGAGCTGTTCAGGCGTGGTTGTCGCCGAGTCGGGGTGCGAACCCTCCCCCGCCGTGCACAGCAGCACCTCGACGTCGGCGCCCAGCGAGTGCAGCAGCGCCAGCAGGCCCCCGGCGCCCAGGGTCTCGTCGTCGGGGTGTGCCGCCAGCACCACGAACCTCATGGCAGCCAAATCGTGCTGGCCCAACGGCAACTCAGCCATAGCTGCGAGCCCGCTCGCCGCCCAATGGGCCTCGTCAGTCCCCTGGTCCGTGTGCGAGAAGGTCACCACAGGTGTTCCCCCTTCAGCGTCAGTTTTCCCAGCTGCGCATCGTCCCGCATGGCATGGTGCTGGCGCACGTACAGCGCCAGGTCCGCCATGCGCTTGGCATACGGTTCGTCGAACGCCAGCGGCGCCGGTCCCCGGTTCTGGCTAACCAGGGAGAGGACGCGTTCGACGGCGGCCGCCACGGTTCCGCGTACGCGTAACGCTTCGCCCCATACGCTCCGGTCCGTCCCCTTGTGTGCCCCGGACTCCCGTCTGTCTTCCCCGGCGGACAGCTGGCCGTCCTCGGCCTCCCGCGTGTCTTCCTCGGCGGACAGACTGCCGTGGTTGGACAGCTGGCCGTCGTCAATGAGAGCTGCCGTTCGCGCCAGGTACTGGAGCGCGGCAGTGAGGATCCTGTCTGTCTCGCCCAGGGCGGCCAGCGCGATCTGGTCAGGTTCGCGGCCGGACTGAGCGGCGGCGGCCAGGGAGTCCTTGTAGTCCCGCGCCACGCCCACGGCGCCCCCGAGCCAGCAGGCAGCTACCCCCATGCCTCCCCAAGCAAAACCGGGCCGCCTGAAATACCAGCCGTCGCTGCCAAGCTGCTGTGCTGGCACCTGGCTGAAATGGACCGTTCCGCTGGGAATCTCGCGCAACCCGCGGGCCACCCATGCCGGCTCCTCACACGTCACTCCCGGATGCCGAAGGCTCACCGCAAAGGCAGCTCTTCCCCCGGCTGCGGTGTGGGCAGTGATGACGGCCCGGTCCAGGAGTGGCGCCAGTGAACACCACGGCTTGGACCCGCTGAGCAGGATTCCACTGTCGCCGGTCTTGGCATCGAGACGGAGCCCCGGCCCCTCGGCGGCAAACACTCCCCACGCACCCGCCCGGTCGGCGGGAACAAGGCCCGCCGGATCAAGCGGCTGATAGTTCCCTGTCTGGTCCTTTCCCGCCTGGGCAAGGATCGCTTGGGCATCCATGTGTGGTTCAAAAACGCGGCCCGCGGCAACGTCAACGGCGGAGACGGAAGCGAGTAGCTCCCAGAGACGGGCAGTATGCCCGCCCCCTGGCTGCGGCCAGTTGCCTCCCGAGTCTCGAGCCAACAACAGCAGCGCGGGAACATCGCCTGCCGCGGAGGCCACGGAGTCGAGCAGGGGCACTGCCCCAGCCAGTTCCGCTTGTGTTGAGATCAGCCGGACGGGCCCGTGGGATGATGCAGGCATGTTGGCGTTTCTCCCGCCCGGCCTACTTTGCCGCCGGTTCGGTGACGGCCGCGGACGGAGTCATAGTTTCGGCGTTAACCATCCACGCGAGCTGTTCCAGGCGTTCGATGGCTGCATGCAGCAGGTCGGCGCTGGTGGGATCCTCTTCATCCACCTCATCGTGGACATCCCGCATGGTCTTCACCGTTCGCTCCAGCCTGGCTGTGACGAGTTTGACGGCATCCTTCGTGGAAATCAGCCCGCCGGTCAGCTCATCCAGCCGGGTGTCCGTGGACACGGTGTTGCTCCGTCCGTCCGGCAGGGCATGCAGTGCCCGCATCCGTTCCGCCGTGTCGTCGGCAAACTGCCTGACGCTGGCGATGATTTCGTCCAGCTGCAGGTGAAGGTCACGGAAGTTGGTGCCCACGATGTTCCAGTGGGCCTGCTTGGCCTGGAGATGCAGCTCAATCAGGTCCGCGAGGACCATCTGAAGGTTGCTGGCAAGGGTGGGTGACGCTTTCATCGTGTTCCTCCACTGCAGGCGGTTCCGGACGGGACATCGGCCGGACAGTCATTCTAAGCATACTTAGCAATATTCGGGGAAGGATCCGGTCCGCGCCCAAGACTCAGCTGCCGGGTCACGGGCTCGCGGTTAGGTGCCTGCCCTTAGATGCCTGCGGTCAGCACTCAGCGAATGCGTGCCAGCGCGAACCCGTCCCAGCCTTTGGACCCGACAGTCTGGATCACGGTGGCATCGAGCTGCGGATGCTGGCCCAGCAGTTCCAGGGCGCTGATGATCCCGGGCGCGTTGACCTGGTCGATGGAAGGATCCAGCACCGCGCCCTCCCAGACGGCGTTATCCAGGACCACCACAGTTCCCGGCCTGCCCAGGCGCACGGCCCACTCGACGTACGCGGCGTCGCTTTCCTTGTCCGCATCGATGAACACAAAATCGAACGGCTCCTGGCCCTCCGACTGCAGCGCGGCCAGGGTGTCCAGGGCAGCGCCCACCCGGACTTCCACTTTGTCCGCCAGTCCCGCCGCCTCCACATTGGCCTTGGCGATGTCCGCATGTTTAGCGAGGTATTCGCACGTCACCAGCCGGCCGCCGTCAGGCAGTCCCTGCGCCATCCAGATGGTGCTGAACCCTGCGAGCGTGCCGATCTCCAGCACCCGGCGGGCGCCGGACAGCTGGACCAGGAGCTTGAGCAGTTTTCCGGCGTTGGGCGTCACTTCGATGGGCGGCATCCCGGCGTCGACGGCGGAGCGCACCGCCTGCGTCAGCGCAGTGTCTGGGTGCACCACGGTAGTTGTGAGGAAGTCTTCCACTGCCACCCACCCCGGCTGGGTCTTGTGCTCAAACATGGCCACAGTCTGGCACGCAGGCACACGACGGTCTAGGACTCGGCGCAGGAAACCTGCTTAGGAACCGTCCGAGAGTGCCCCTTCGAGGCGGTCGACCTTGGCGCTGAGCTCGCCCTCATAACCGGGCCGGATGTCCGCCTTGATGACCAGCGAGACACGGCTGCCAAACTTGCCCACAGCTTCGGTGGCGCGCTTTACGACGTCGAACACCTCGTCCCATTCGCCCTCGATGGTGGTGAACATTGAGTCCGTCTGGTTGGGCAGGCCCGACTCCCGGACGATCCGCACAGCGGCCGCAACGGCGTCGTGCACTGATGCGTCGGTGGGACGCGATCCCCCTGCGGGCGTACCGGACGGGGCGACTGAAAATGCAAGCAACATAGGGCAAGTCTGTCATGCGACCCAACCCGAAACGGGTTTGGCGAGGCCGGCGAAGCGTCACATAGGTTGCTACCCTCCGGTAACCATGAAGGCTGCCTGCGGCATTGCTAACCTGAACGAATGAGCATTGCTGTCGTCCGCAAGCCACTACGCGCAGACGCTGCCCGGAACGTGGACAAGATCATACTGGCCGCGCGCCAGTGCTTCCGCGAGCATGGGCCGGAGGTTCCCCTTCAGACCATCGCACTGACGGCAGGCGTAGGCCCGGCCACCCTGTTCCGGAACTTCGCCGACAAGGAGGAGCTGGTCCTGGCCGCCCTCAACCGGCAGCTCCGGGAGTCGGTGGACCCTGTCATGGCGGACGCGTTGGCGGACATCGACGCAACAGCGGGACTGCTGCGCGTCCTCGAAGCCATCATGGCCGCGGCCAGCGCTGATGCCAACCTGTTGGGCGCCGTTGCGGGCCGCCGCGAACTCCTCACCGGCATCGCCGGCTCGCTGATGGATTCCATGAGCGTCCTGCTGGGCCGCGGCCAAGGTCAAGGCACCCTGCGTTCCGATATTTCAATGACTGACATGTTCCGCCTGCTCGCCATGCTGATCGGCGTCGTGGACACCATGGAGCCGGGTTCGGATGCCTGGCGCCGCCCCCTGGCACTGATCGAGGACGCCATACGCACCGAACGGCCCCACCGCCCGTTGCCCGCGCATGTGCCGCTGCCCGCCCCGCAGCTGCAAGGCCCGCAGTTCACCTGACACCCGCGCCCTCCCGCAGGACCACCACTACGGGCGCCCCATTGTTGGTGTCCAATCGTTGGATTAGACTCAAGTAGGGTTACGCAGTCAGCCTCTGAATCTTCTGAGGGAGTATGAGTGAAACACCTCCAGCGCAGCCAATCCGACGCCATCGTCCGCCGATGAACCAGACGCACTTGTCCCGGGTTATCCACGACCCCCGCGGCCCCGAGGAGATCCTGCCGTCGCTGGCGGCGGAGGACCTGGCCAATTTGCTGGACGCCCTCTACCAAAACCTCGACACTCCCACCCCGGTATTCGGTGCGCAGGCGTGGTACGAGCTGGCTGTCGAGGAAAGCGCCCGCCGGACCGGGTCGCCAGAGGATGAGCAAACCGCCTGACCGGCCTACGGCCCGGACCAAGAGGGTGGCGGTGCCGCACTGACGATGAACCCAATCAGCTGGCGTCGCCCCCGGGGTTCTTTTGTTGAGGTTTGGTTTCTTCGGGCGTGTTCTCCTGCGGCCCGGCACTGTCTTTCCCCTCCGCCGTGGGAGGCGTTTGGCCGTGCTTGTGAGGCTCATGATCGTAGTGATGGGGCACGTGCTCCTTGGCCTCCAACAGGTGCTGCTGCAGCTTCTCCTCCGCGTCGCGGCGGCGACGGGAAGTATCCCGCAGTTCCCGCGTCGACTCGGAGACACTGGTGTCATAGACCGGCCGCGGCTTCGGGTCCGAAGCCTGGGGGTTGTCGGTTCCGCTATCGGGATCCGGGGTGTTGGGCTCTGGCTGTTCGTTCATCTAAGTGACTCCTTTAGGCCATGGCGACCGCCTCACGACCGGCCGGCCATCAATCGTCCGGTTCCGGTTCCGTTTCCCGGTTTCGGAGTTCGGCCCGTACCGCCGCGTGCAGGGCGGTGATGTTTGCTTCCTGGATGACGTCCAGAGCCAGTCTTATCCGCTCGGAGAGTACGTCCAGGTCCTCTGGCGGCAGGTCTGCCAGGGACCCGAACCGGGTAAAGAAGCGCTTGACCGGCAGCCCGGCGCGCCAACCATCAGGTGCTGGACGGCGGGTTTTGCCGGGTCTCGCACCGGCTGGGTGCAGTCTTATTTCCATGGTCAGCGCTCTCACGAGAGTCCACGGCCAACTGCATAGCCAGGCCAATGCTATAACGCATCTGAGCCGCACCACCAGTGCTTCGGAGTCGGTTTCACCAGATCGGCGGTCAGTTCCATCCCATGAGCCGCAGCAGGGCTGCGGCACCGGCTCCCACCACCACTACCAGCAGGAAGGGCGCCCGGAAAGCCAACGCGACGGCGGCGGCGGCGAGGGCTCCCAGCCGCGCGTCGGCGGCCAGCGTCTGGCCGGACGCCACAGTGTTGACAATGGTCAGGGATGCCAGAAGTCCGATGGTCAAGGTGCCGGCAATACGCGACATCCGGGGGTCCTTCAGCAGCTTTGCCGGGACGAAATAGCCCACCAGCTTCCACGCGTAGGCAAGGAAGCACGCCAGCAACAACCAGATCCAGAGATTCATGCGCCCGCCTGCCCCGCCTGCCCGTGCTTGTCCAGGTGCGCGTCCCGGTTTTTGTCCCGGCGTCCATGGTGCTCGTCGTAGGGATCCACGTCCGGCTCCAGGCCTTCGTCACTGCGTCCGTGGCTGAACCAGCCGATCAGCGCAGCCACCACGGCGGCAATCAGGATGGGCACGCCCGCGGGAACGAACGGCACGGCTACAACCGTGGCGAGTGCGCAGACCACGGCAATCGCCGCCGGTTCCCGCCCCTTGAGCCGCGGCCACAGCAGGGCCAGGAATGCGGCCACTGCCGCACCGTCCAGGCCCCACTGTTTGGGATCACCCAATCCGCTTCCTGCAAGGGCCCCCACGGCGGTGAAAAGGTTCCAGAGTACGTAGATGCCAATGCCGGCCGTCCAGAAACCGCGGCGTTGCTCGTCGGGGTCAGCCTGTCCGCTGCTGGTGGCGGTCGACTCGTCAATGGTGACTTGCGCGGCAACATACTTCCGCCAGCCCGTCGGGTGCAGGAGGGCGTTGAGCTGCATGCCGTAGATGCCGTTCCGCATGCCCAGCAACGTGGCTGCGCTCATGGCGGCAATACCGGAGCCTCCGCCCGCCACCACACCGATGAACGCGAACTGGGAACCGCCGCTGAAGAGCAGCAAGCTGAGCGCCATGGTCTGCCAGAAATCAAGTCCTGAGGTGACGGACAGCGCGCCGAAAGACACTCCGTAGAGGCCGGTGGCGATGCTGATCGAGATTCCCACCCGCACAGCGGGCGAGGCGAGCAGCTTCACCGCCGTCGTCCCGGGTTCCCCAGGCTCCAAGCCCACAGGATGAGCGGCAGCTGAAGCGGAAACCGGACGGTATGTACCTTACGCTGCGCCGGGGAACCGGCGGGGCCATAGGCGCGGCGAAGTGCGTCCACGTGGCCGGCCAGGAAGACCGTGAACATTGCCGTCACGGCGGTGGCGGTTGCCCGCCGTGTCACCGGGATCAGGAGGCCGACGGCGGCACCCGCCTCCAGCAGTCCGCTCACCGCAATCCATTCCTCCCGTGACATCACCGCCAGGGGCCGCCTACCGCCGTCGGTCGCTGGTATTTCGCGCCCCTCCGGCGACTGGCCGCCGGCGATTGGCGCCTCGCGGCACAGATAGTCGGGGACCACCTGTTCGAAGAACCGTGGCTCGCGGAAGTGCTTCATGGCGCTGGCCATCAGCAGCGCGCTCATGGCCGCCGCGGAGACTGTTTGGGTGGCCCGGGCGGACCAGCGAAAGGGCATGGGTCCACTCAATCACAGCGCCGCCCCGGGGGCTAAACAGCAGCGGCTAAACAGCAGCGGCTCAGGACGGCAGCTGGACCTGTTGCCCGCTCGATTGCAGCTGCGCCAATACCCTGGCCGGTTTATTCGTGGTGATCTCGTGGATTCCCAGCCCTTGGCAGAGCGCCACATCCCGCTCTGAATCAACGGTCCACACGCGGAAGCGGCGGCCGGACTCCAGCCAGCGCTGTACGGTCCGGGCGTGCTCGCGGACGTACATGATTCCCGGCCCCGCGAGTCCCACGTCGCACTCGTCGAGGATGCGTTCGCCTTCCAGCTGCGCCGCCTTCATCAAGTTGGCGATGGCGCCGCCAGCCAGGGGGCCGAGGCTCAGTTCGTCGCGGAGTTCGTCGACGTCGATGTCGTCCACCAGTTGGCAGATGAATTCGGCCGGCACACTCCGGAGCAGGTGCTTTACGGAATCCGGGCTGAAGCTCATGAACGTCACCTGGATGTTGTCCACCGAGGAAGTTCCGGCGTCCCAGCCTTCGCCCCGGAGCACGGCCAGCACACGGTCTTCCAGTTTCAGCTGGTAAGGACTGGGGTGCTTGAGCTCGATTGCCAGGCCGATCGGCCGGCCAGCGCCGCGCAGGATGTCCAGGAGTTGAGGGAGCGTGAGGAGCTGCTCTGACTTTGCGCCGTATTCCTCCGGGATCCGGGCGCCTTTCCAGGACGAGAAGTCCAGCAGCCGCAACTCCGCCAGTGTTCGGTCAGCGACAGGTCCGGTTCCGTCCGAGGTCCGGTCCAGGTTGGCGTCATGGAGCAGCACGGCGTGCTGGTCCCGCGTCAAGTGGACGTCGCACTCCACCCCGTCCGCGCCGTCGGCAATGGCCTGGAGGTAAGCGGCGCGCGTGTGTTCGGCAAATGCCGCACTGGCGCCCCGGTGGGCAAACACCAGCGGCCGTTCCGGCTCATGCTCCTCGAATGTCATGAGGACACGCTAGCGGACGCGGCCCGGCGGCGCGGGGCTAGGCTGGGCACATGCAGGTGAACTCTGAGCCAACTACCCGCCAGTCCGCGCCCGGGCCCGCAGGTCCCGCGCCGCTGTCCCCCCAGGCGAGGGCCGCCGTCGTCGGTCATCAACTCAGCGCCGGGGACGCCGAAAAGGCGGCAGCGCTGCGGAAAATGAAGCTTGTGGCACTGGGACTCCTCATTGCCATGGCCATCATTTTTGTGTTCGCGTTCGCGCTGCAGAAGGAGCATCCGTGGCTGCAGTACGTCCGCGCCGCGGCCGAAGGCGGCATGGTGGGCGCACTGGCCGACTGGTTCGCCGTGACCGCGCTGTTCAAGTACCCCATGGGCATCAAGATCCCGCACACCGCCATTATCCCGCGCCGCAAGGACCAGATCGGGGCGTCGCTGGGTGAGTTTGTGGAGACCAACTTCCTGTCCGAGCAGGTGGTTCAGGACAAGCTGGCCAGCGTGAACGTCGCCCGGAAGGCCGGCCAGTGGCTCGCCGGGCCGGGCGGCGCCGAGCGCGTGGCGAAGGAGGGTGCCGCCGTCATCCGCGGTGCGTTCAAGGTGTTGAACGACGACGACGTCCAGGCTGTCATCGAGGGAATGGTGCGTAAGCACCTGCTGGCTCCGCCGTGGGGACCGCCGGTGGGCAGGATGGCGGAACGGATTTTTGCCGACGGGCACCACCACAAGCTGGTGGACCTGCTGGTGGACCGCGCCGCGGACTGGGTGGACGACAACCACGAAACCGTCAGCCGGCTGGTCTCGGACCGCTCCCCCACCTGGGTTCCGCAGTTTGTGGACGGGCTCGTGGGCGACAAGGTGTACGTGGAGATCCTCAAGTTCACGCGCGCCGTCCAGTCCGATCCGAACCACCAGGTCCGGCAGCAGATCGACAAATACCTGAACGACCTCGCGCAGGACCTTCAGCACGATCCCGCGATGATCGCCCGGGCCGAGGACATCAAGGCACAGGTTCTGGGAGATCCAGAGGTCCGCGAATTAGCCTCCCGCACTTGGGGAACCGTGAAGGGCGCCCTGTTGTCTGCGGTGGACGATCCGGAGAGTGAACTGACGGTTCGGTTCAAGGCGGCCGTGCGCGATTTCGGCTCACGCCTGGTGAACGACGCCGAGCTGGCCGGCAAGGTCAACGCCTGGATCGGCGACGCCGCCGGTTACCTGGTGCGGACCTACCGCTCCGACATCGCCGCAGTGATCACCGATACTGTGGCCCGCTGGGATGCCGAGGAAACGTCGCAGAAGATCGAACTCCAGGTGGGCAAGGACCTGCAGTTCATCCGGATCAACGGCACCGTGGTGGGCTCCCTGGCCGGGCTGGTCATCTTCAGCGCGGCGCACCTGGTCTTCGGTTAGCCGCGCCTTCCCGTCTCGCCCTTCCCGTCTCGCGCCGTTAGGTGCTGGCGGCTACGCGAATGACTCGAGCTGCACGCCGGCCGCTTCGAGCCCGGCACGAACACCGGCGGCCATCTCCACAGCCCCGGGGGTGTCGCCATGGATGCACAGGGAGTCTGGCCTGACCTGAACCACCGTTCCGTCCACGGCCACAACTTCGCCCTTCGTCGCGAGGCGCACGGCGCGCTGAACGATCGAGCCGACGTCGTGCAGGACAGCACCCGGCTGGGAACGCGGCACCAAGGTCCCGTCCGCCTGGTAGGCGCGGTCCACAAAGGCCTCCACAAAGACGGGGTGGCCGGCTTCTTTGGCCTGGATCAGCAGCTGCGAGCCCGGCAGTCCAAGGATCGGCAGGCCGGGGTCGTAGGCCTGGATGGCGGCAACCACGGCGGACGCCTGCTCGGCGTCGTGGACGAGGCGGTTGTAGAGGGCGCCGTGGGGTTTGACGTAGTCAACGGAGGCACCGACAGCGTGCGCCACGCCGTCGAGCGCGCCCAGCTGGTAGAGGACGTCGCCGAAGAGCTCGTCGAAGGACATGTCCAGCGACCGGCGGCCGAAGCCGGCCAGGTCCCGGTACCCCACGTGCGCACCAACGGTCACGTCAAGTTCGAAGGCGGCGCGGCAGCTGTCCAGCATGGTGACGGGATCCCCAGCGTGGAAGCCGCATGCCACGTTCGCGCTGGTCACCAGCCGGAACATGGCGGCGTCGTCCCCCATGTTCCACGAGCCGAACGATTCGCCGAGGTCAGCGTTAAGATCCAAGGTTGTTGCCTTCCAGAGTAAGTTTTTCCGGTTCCGCCGCCACGGCCTTGAGCTCCCCCGGGATGGTGTCCGGCATGGGGCCAAAGGCTTCCTTGGCGTTCGCCACCACGGCGCGGCCCATTATGAGGTTACCGGCACCGCCCACCACCGCGCCGATGCCGAACGGAAGCGCCCGGCCAAGCAGCGCAGTGCCCTGGCGTTTGAGCAGGTTCTTGAGGAAGGCCTTCTGGATCTTGTTCCGGATGGCACCGAAGCCCGACGGCATGGACTTGGTCAGCACGTTGCCCCATGCCTGGGTGGCGCTGGCTCCCTTGCCCATGGCCTGGCCGCTCAGCGTTCCCAGCAGTGAAGTCCCCTCCTCGCCCAGCATGATGGCCATGACCATGGTGCTGGCCTTCTCCGGGTTGGTCAGCCGGATGCCATGAAGTTCCGCCAGCGAGGTGGCATAAAGTGCCGTGGCTTCGAGGAAACCAACGGTCGCCGCAGCGGAGAGGCCCAGGGAGGCCACGGTTCCGACGCCGGGTACGACGGCAGTTGCCCCGACGATCGCACCGCCGCCGGTCACCGCCCGAAGGTAGTCGCGTTCGAGGATCTCCGCGAGCCTGGCGGCGCTGGCGTGCGGGTGTTTGCGTTGCAGCCGCCGGACGTAGGCGAGCACCAGCGGCCGCTGGATTTCGACTGCCCTGAGGAGCATGTTGTGGACTCCGGGTTTCGGCCTGCCGTCGGCGTCGAATACCGCGTTGTGGGCGGTCTCCTGTGCGATACGTACTGCGGGATTGCTGCGCTTGGCCATGGTCACCTCTGCTTCGGTACTGCTTCTGTCCGCCGGCAGTTTTTGGCTGCGGCCCTGCCTTAACACTAAGGGTGCTTAAGAATAAGCGGTCCCGGCCCCAACCGACCCACGCCGTGGAGTTCCGCCAAAAACCAGCCGAGCCTAGACTTGCCCTATGCCCACGCTCCAAGCCCTGCGGCCCTTTGCGCACCGCGAGTACCGGGTCCTCATAGCGGCGCTGGCCATCTCCATTTTCGGATCGGGAATGTGGGCTGTCGCCATGGTCTACCAGGTGATCCACCTCGGCGGCGGCCCGCTGGAACTGTCCCTGGTGGCCACTGCCGGCAGCATCGGCCTGGTGGCGTTTGTCCTCGCGGGCGGTATCGCCGCGGACCGCGTGCCGCAGCGGCTCCTCATCATTGCCGTTGAAGGTGCCAACCTCGCCGTTATCGCGGCGATCAGCGGGCTCGCCATGGCCGGCTGGCTGCAGCTGTGGCATCTCGCCGTGGGCAGCTTCGTCCTGGGCGTAGGCGCCGCGTTCTTCTTCCCCGCCTACTCCGCGATCCTGCCGCGCATCCTGCCGCCCGAAGACCTGCTGGCCGCGAACGGCATGGAGGGGACCATGCGGCCCATCCTCCAGCAGGCGGCCGGACCCGCCGTCGCGGGCGTGGTGGTGGCGGCGCTCTCGCCGTCGCACGCCGTGACCGGAGTGGCCACCTGCCACCTCCTGGCGTTCATCGTCCTGAATTTCCTGGGGCGCCATGCCCTGGAGGCGCCAGCGAACGGGGCCGACGGCGGGGCTCACGGCCGGGCTGACCGCGGAGGCGCCGAGACAACGGGCGCCGCGAAAACGTCCTTCTTCCACGACCTCCGCGAGGGCATCAGCTACACCATCCTCACGCCGTGGCTGCTGTGGACCTTGCTGTGGGCCTGCGTCTCGGTGCTCTTCCTGATCGGCCCCATCGAAGTGCTGATGCCGTTTGTGGTCCGCGACCAACTCGGCGGCGATTCGAGCATGTTCGGCTTCCTGCTGGCCGTGATGGGCGTGGGCGGGGCCGTCGGCTCGCTGATCACCGCGTCCCTGAAACTGCCGCGCCGCTACCTCACGGTGATGATGGTGTCCTGGGGTGCGGGCAGCCTGCCACTGGCCGCCGTCGGCATTCTGGACAGCTTCTGGACCGTGGCCGCCGCAATGTTCGTCTGGGGCGCCACCGGCAGCGTGGGCATGGTCATCTGGGGCACGCTGCTGCAACGACGCGTGCCCAGCCACCTGCTGGGACGCGTCTCCAGCCTCGACTTCTTTGTGTCCCTCGCGCTGATGCCCATCTCCATGGCACTTGCCGGACCGGCATCCGAGGTCTTCCCCATCTGGGCAATTTTCCTTGCCGCCGGCGTCGTCTGCCCGGTCCTGGCGGTGATCGCCATGATCGCCGCCCGGATGCCCGCCGACGAACTGGCCCACCCTCTGGACAGGCAAGTTGAAGTGGAACGCACGACGGCGGCAGGAAACTGACGCACCCCGTCACCAGAGACGGCGCAGTCACGTCAGGCGCGTCACCCCAGGCGGGAGCCTCACCTCACAGGCGCCTCACCTCACAATGGGGAGGCTCGCCGTCGGGGGCCCGCTGGGGAAGACAGTACGTTCCGGAATTTCAAAGGGATCCAGGGCAACCCGGACCGCTTCTTCACCAATGCTGTGAACCTCGCCGCGGACATCCACGTCGAGCGGTCCGCCGCTGCGGACGCTGAGCGTGAGTGCCCGGGCGTCAAGCTCCACCAGCAGGAGCCGGCCCTGGATCTTCAGGTGGAAGGACAGCGCCTCCCACTCGGACGGAAGCCGCGGATCGAAGAACGGCAGCTGGCCCTGGTCCCGAAGCCCGGCAAAACCGGAGACCAGCGAGCTCCATACTCCCCCGGCGGAGGCGATGTGCACGCCGTCGATCGTGTTGCCATGGGTGTCGTCCAGGTCGATGAAAACGGCGTTCGTGAAGTGCTCCAGGGCGGCCTCAGGGTGCCCCACCTCGGCAGCCATGATCCCCTGCACGCAGGCGGACAGGGTGGAATCGCCGGTGGTGATGGGGTCGTAAAAATCGAACGCGCGGCGCTTCTCCTCGGCGGAGAAATCCTGCCACTGCAGGAACATGGCCAGCACTGTGTCTGCCTGCTTCAGCACCTGGTGCCGGTAGATCACCAGCGGGTGGAAGTTCAGGAGCAGCGGGTACTTCGACCTGGGAGTGGTCCAGTCCCACGATTCCAGGGTCATGAAGTCGTTGTCCTGCGAGTAGACCTGCAGGTCGTCGTCGAAGGGCAGTTGCATGCGCGTTGCGGCCTGCTCCCACAGCTCGCGTTCCGCGTCGTCGATCTCCGGATGGTCCAGCGCTGCGGCGGCGCGCAGGTTAAACCGGGCCATCACGTTGGTGTAGAGGTTGTCGTTGACAACCGCCGTGTACTCGTCCGGTCCGGTGACGCCGTGGATGTGGAAGAGGCCGTCCTTGCCGAAGAAGCCCAGGGAGCTCCACATGCGGGCGGTTTCGATCAGGAGTTCAGCGCCCATGCCCTCGCGGAAGGTTGCGTCGCCGCTGGCCCACAGGTAGCGGTTGGTGGCAAAGGCGATGGCGGCTGCGATATGGAACTGCGCCGTGCCGGCAGCGTAATAGGCGCTGGCTTCCAACCCATTGATGGTGCGCCACGGGAACAGTGCCCCGTCCACGCTGAGCTCCTTGGCCCGGATCTTGGCGGCCGGCAGCATGTCGTGCCGGAACTCCAGGACCTGGCGGGCACCGTCGGGGTTCGTGTAGGTGAGGTAGGGCAGGAGGTAGACCTCCTGGTCCCAGAAGTAGTGCCCCTCGTAACCCGATCCGGTGACCCCCTTTGCGGGGATGCCGGCGATGTCCGCCCGCGCGGTGGCCTGGGCCAGCTGGAACAGGTTCCACCGGATGGCCTGCTGGAGCTCGGGCTGGCCACCCACCACGATGTCCGAGGTATCCCAGTACGCGCGGTAATGCTCGCGGCTCTCGGTGAAGATGTCCTCCACAGACCGGAGCCCGGCTTCGGCGGCCTCCGCCGCGTCCCGGTCCGAGTCCTGGACGCCGCGGCCGGCGGCATAGCTGACGCTCTTTTCGAGCCGGAACGGCTCGTCGGCGCGGACGGCAAGGACGTACCGGACGCTGCTGTCGTCTTCGCCTGCAACGGTCTCAAAGGGCTGGTGGCCGGCGGAAGTCCAGTGGTCCACGGCGATTCCCACGCGCTGCCCGGATTCCGCCGCTTCCCAGGAGAGACGGAGCGAGCCGTCGCCGCCGTCGGTCCTTACCGGCAGGAGAACCCGGCCTGCGTGCCGGCCTGCCCGGCGCGGGTCGTGCGCCGAGTGGTCCTCCACAGGCTGGTCCTGGCGGTTGATAACGGAGGACGTCACGTCGGCGGAAACCTCGCGGTCCGCGGCGACTTCGAGCGAGATGCCCAGGCTGCCGCGTGAGGCGAAGCCCACGGCGCGGCGTTCTGTGGTGGTCACCGTGGCGCCGGACCGGCACAGCCACGTGATCCGGCATTCGTAGATGCCGGTGGCGAAGTCGACGGAGCGGCGGAAGTCCAGCACGGCTGATTCGGCGAGGGTCAGGCTCTCGCCGTCGATGATCACCGTGAAGTTGTTCGCATCCGGGATGTAGATGATCCGCTGTCCGGTCCGGGCGAAGCCGAACGCGTTCTCCGCATGCTTGATGTCCCAGATCTCATGGAGGCCGTTGATGAAGCTGCCCGGAAGGTCTGCGTCCGAGGCCGCCCAGTGCGCACCGCGGATACCCAGATGGCCGTTGCCCAGGGCAAAGAGCGTCTCAAGGGTGCCCGCGCTGCCCGGCTGGTGCTGTGTTTCCACAAGCTGCCAGGGGGTGTTGGGGAACCGTTCACGGTCCGCGGTGATAAGAGCCATGGTGTTGGGGTCCTTTGGCGTTGTGCGTTGCGGGGAAGTGCTTCGTGCCTGAGGCCGGGGGAGCGTCAGGCGGCGATGGCTGTTAGAGCAGTTCGTCGAGGTCGTTGACCACGCTTGTGGCTCCGGCGTCGATCAGGGTCTGCCGGCCGGCGCCGCGGTCCACGCCGATCACCGAGTGGAACTGCCCCGCGTGTCCGGCCTGGACACCCGAGACGGCGTCCTCAACCACCACGCATTCTTCGCTGGGCAGCCCCAGCAGTTCCGCGGCGTACTGGTACGTGGCGGGGCTCGGTTTGCCGGGCAGGCCTTCGGCCGCGGCAACCACACCGTCAACCACTATTTCGAAGTACCCGTTCAGGCCGGCGGCCTTCAGGACAGCCGGTGCGTTCCGGGATGAGGATACGACGGCGACCTTGAGTCCGCGGTCCACGGCGGCTTCCAGGAAGCGCACCGAGCCCTCAAACGGCTGGACGCCAGCGCTGACGATTTCGTTGAAAACCTTGTTCTTCCGGTTGCCCAGTCCCTGGACGGTGGCGTTGGCGGGGTCCTGCTGCGTGCCGTCCTGCTGGGTGGCGTCCTGCCCGGCGTCCTCGGTGGAATCTTGACCGGCATTGCCGTCACTTGGCGCGCCTTCTGGCAGCACGATGCCGCGGGACGCCAGGAAGTCCCGGACGCCGTCGAACCTGGGCTTGCCGTCGATGTGATCGAAGTAGTCGTCCTCGCGGTAGCCGGGAACATCCGGACGGGACTTCAGGAAGCCCTCAAAGAGTTCCTTCCACGCCTGTTCGTGAACAGTGGCCGTGGGGGTCAGCACGCCGTCGAGGTCGAACAGGATGGCGGAGGCAGTGGTCCAGCTGGTGCTTTGGGTTTTCAGAACGTCAGTCATGCGCGGTGTCCTTTCAGACGGCGGGCAACAGGCGGGATGTCACGGGCGGGTTGTCACAGGGAGGTAAGTAATGGGGCTATGTAAGTGGGGCTGTGCAAGCAGGCGGAACGTGGAAGAGCTGGCAGAAAAGCGGCGGGCAGCAAGTAGGGGTCCAAGCAGGAGCGGAGAGGGCGGCCACGATGCCGCCGGGTCAACAGGGGCGGCTAGGGCCACGGTAAAACCACGGCGGGCCGATGGGCTGCTGTTAACGTCTTCTTCCATCATGAGCGCCTTGGCACGGCCTGACAACTTGGCGGAGCAGGCACCGCGGCGCAGAGCGGGCAGGAGGCCTGGATGGAGGCCTGGCACATGGCATCTGTCCGGCTGCCCTTTCCGATGGTTTCAACGGCCCGCAAAGAGTGGGCCACCGACGAGTGTAAGCGCTTACAAATTTCGCGCGCAACTGTTTTTTCTCATATTGCGATGCGGGGCACACGCCCGGCCGGGCACAGGGTTCAACCGACGCGCTTGAACCGATTACGCAGTTCAGCCGAGCACGTAGTGGCGTAGGAAGGCGCTGACGTCCACCATCTCCGTCTTGCTCATGGCGTGGCCCATGCCCGGATACGTCCTGGCGGTCAGCCGGGTGTTTTCGTTCAGCCATTGTCCGGTGTAGGCCGTGGCGTCCTCATTGATCACCAGGTCCGCCTTGTCCCGCCCCCAGAAGAAGGGCGGCGGGGCTGTGAAGGATTCGGTCAGGGACAGCAGCTCGTTCTCCAGCACAAAACCGGAAAGCCCAACCGTGGCCTTGTAATCCGAGGGATGGAGCCGGAGCAGCGTGCTGGCCATGGCCATTCCCTGCGAGTAACCCAACAGACTCACGCTGACGTGCTGGCCCCTGACAGAGTTAATCCACGCCTGGACGGTATTGGTGGCAGCGATGACATCCGCGAAATCGTTGGCCAGGAAGTAGTCCAGCAGGAACCAGCCGTAGTGGTCGCCGATAACCACGGGGGCCCGCAGCGCAACACAAGTGAACTCGGCCGGCAGGTATTCGAACAGCCGCACCATCCGCGACTCATCGGTGCCATAGCCATGCATCAGGACAAGCAGCGGCGTGCCGTCCCGTTCAGCCTCCGGCTTGGACCAAACAACTGTCTCCATTAGATCAGCCTAGCCAGTGGCGCCACTGAGCAGGCACGACGCCCACCCGAGGCCCGCCCAGTGATTGAATCGCGCCCCGCCGGGCTGTAGCGTGAGCGTACTACAGCATGCTTATCAAGTTCGGCACCACTTGTACTCGAACAACAAGGAGCAAGTCATGAGAATCGGTTCCTCCATCTTCCTTATTGCACTCGGCGCCATCCTGGCCTGGGCCGTCGCCCCGGGACTGATCCCCTTCATAGACCAGGTCATGGTGGGCTACATCCTGATGGCCGTTGGTGTGATCGGGCTGATCGCCTCCCTCATCCTGGCCTCACCGGGCCGCAGCCGCCGCGTCAGCGAAACCCGTTCGGTGGTTGATCCCAACACCGGCGAGCGCATCACCCGCAACGAAAGCCGCGACGGCGGCATCTAGGCCCCAAGACCACCCGGACGCCGGGCCGGACCACACAGGCCCGGCCCGGCTTTTCCGTTTCCGAGCGAAGGCCCGGTCCGGCTTTCTGTGCTTTTGTGGCTTTCGTTGACAAACCAACATGGACACAGATAAAGTCAAGTAATTCAACATCATGTGATGCCAGTCACTGGACTTCACAGCCGCTGGGATTCAGCACTTTACGCAATGGAGGGTACGTGTTCGCCGAGGAGCGCCAGCAGAAGATTGCCGAGCTAGTCGCCGGCACGGGCCGGGTCAGCGTGACCATGCTGGCGGAGCGCTTCCGCATCACCACCGAAACCGTCCGGCGCGACCTCGCCACCCTCGAAACCACCGGCACCCTGCGGCGGGTCCACGGCGGAGCAGTTGCGGCCGACCGCTTCAGCACCACCGAGGAAAGCATCAACGAACGGACCATCCAGCGCCCGGACCAGAAGATGCGCATCGCGCAGGCTGCCCTGGCCCTCATCCCCCAAGCCGCGTCCGGCAGCATCCTGCTCGACGCCGGTTCCACCACCGAAGCGTTGGCCGACCTCCTTTCCCGCCGCGCCGCCGTCGAGCCTTCCGCCGGCGGAACTGGAGCCGAACTGGTGGTCATCACCCACGCCGTTCCCATCGCAGCCAAACTGTCCAGCGCTCCCGGAATCGCCCTCCAGATCCTGGGCGGCCGGGTGCGCGGCCTCACGCAGGCCGCCGTGGGGCAGTCAACCGTGGAGGCCGCGCAGCGGATGCGCCCGGACATCGCCTTCATCGGCACCAATGGCATCCACCCCACCTTTGGCCTCAGCACGCCCGATCCTGAAGAAGCCGCCGTCAAGGCAGCCTTCGTCCATTCGGCACGCCGCATCGTGGTGCTGGCCGATTCCTCCAAGCTGGACGCAGAAACCCTGGTCCAGTTCGCCTCCCTGAAAGATCTGGACACCTTGATTACAGACAGCGAGCCCAGCCCCGAACTGGCGGCAGCCCTGACCGAGGCCGGCGTCGACGTGGTGGTCGCGTGATCGTCACCTTCACGGCGAACCCCAGCCTGGACCGCACGGTGGCCCTGCCCGGACCCCTGGAACGCGGCGAAGTCCAGCGCGCCGTCTCGGTCAGCCAGGAGTCCGGCGGCAAGGGCGTCAACGTCTCCCGCGCCCTGGTTGCCTCCGGCCTGGAAACCATCGCGGTACTCCCGGGCGCCGGGAGTGATCCCGTCCTCGCCGGGCTGCTCCACGATGGCGTGCCGTTCGCGGCCCTTCCCATCGACGAACCGCTGCGCACCAACGTGGCACTCACCGAGCCGGGCGGCGTGACCACCAAGATCAACGAGCCCGGTCCCCTGCTGAGCGAGGACCAGCAGGAAGCCCTCATCAAGCTGCTCCTGGAATGCGCCCGCGGCGCCAGCTGGGTGGTCCTGGCCGGTTCCCTGCCTCCCGGCTTCCCGGCCGACTTCTACGCCACCGTCACCCGGCGGTTGCGGGCGGCAGCCGACGGCGGCGGCCCGCTGATCGCCGTCGACTCCTCCGGCGGCCCGCTCGTCGCTGCCGTCTCCGGCCCCTCGCCGGACGGCACGGTACAGCATGGCACTTCACCGGACGGTGTGTCCGGGAAACCGGACCTCCTCAAACCCAACGCCGAGGAACTGGCGGAACTGGCTGCAGCAGCCGGCTTCGCCACGGCGTCCACCGCAGACGAACTTGAAGCGGATCCGGAGGCTGCCGCAGCAGCCGCCGCCGCCGTCGTGCGTTCAGGTGTGGGTGCTGTGCTGGCAACTCTCGGATCCAAGGGAGCTGTCCTGGTAACGGCCGACGGCGCGTGGCTGGCCACGCATCCGCCGGTCGCCGCGGTCAGTACTGTCGGCGCGGGCGATTCATCGCTGGCCGGCTATCTGCTCGCCCACGGCCGGGGCGCCGCCCCGGCCGATTGCCTCCGTCAGGCGGTGGCACACGGTGCCGCCGCCGCCTCCCTGCCGGGTTCCACTGTCCCGGCAGTCCACCAAACCACCCCGGACGCCGTAACCATCACGGCCCTTCGAAAGGATTGACAGTGACTCAGCTCATTACCACCGAACTGGTCGAGCTCGACCAGAACCTGGGCACCTCGCCCGAGGACGTGATCCGGCACCTGGCCAGCAAAGTAGCTGCCACCGGCCGCGCGTCAGAAGTTGAAGGCCTCTTCGCCGATGCCTTCGCCCGCGAGCAGAAGACCGCCACCGGCATCCCCGGCGGCATTGCCATCCCGCACTGCCGCTCTGCTGCGGTCGTCGAACCCACGCTGGCCATGGCCCGACTCAACCCCAAGGTGGACTTCGGCGCCAAGGACGGCCCGGCGGATCTGGTCTTCTTCATCGCCGCCCCCGAGGGCGCGGACCAGGAGCACCTGAAGCTGCTGTCCAAGCTGGCCCGGTCCCTGATCAAAAAGGACTTCACGGCAGCGTTGCGTAATGCATCCTCCCGCGAGGAAATCGTGGAACTGGTGGACGGTGCTCTGGCGGACAAGCCGGCATCCCACGCGGCGGCTGTGCCTGCCGAGGCGGCGCCCGCTGCTGCGGTTTCGACTGGCTCAACCACCGCCGCCGGAGGAGCCCGGCCCAAGCGCCTCGTGGCCGTGACCGCATGCCCCACCGGCATCGCCCACACCTACATGGCCGCCGACTCGCTGGTTGCCGCCGCCCAGGAAATGGGCGTGGACCTGCAGGTGGAGACCCAGGGCTCCTCGGGCGCCAAGCCGCTTGACCCCGCCGTCATTGCCGCTGCCGACGCCGTGATTTTCGCGGTGGACGTGGATGTCCGCGGTAAGGAGCGCTTCGCCGGCAAGCCCGTTATCAACGCACCCGTCAAGCGCGGCATCGACGAGCCCGCCAAGATGGTCCAGGAAGCTCTCGCCGCAGCTGACAATCCGAATGCGCGCCGCGTCCCCCACTTCGGGGCGGAGGAACAGGCTGAGAACGAGGCCACCGAAAAGGGTGAGCACATCGGCCAGAAGCTGAAGAAGGCACTGCTCACCGGTGTCAGCTACATGATTCCGTTTGTGGCCGGCGGCGGTCTGCTGATTGCCCTGGGCTTCCTGCTCGGCGGCTACGACATCACGGCCGTCGCTGACAAGGTGGTGGTGGAGAACAACTTCGGCAACCTACCTGAGGGCGGCCTGGCCATCTACCTCGGTGCGGTCATGTTCAAGATCGGCGCCCTGTCCATGGGCTTCCTGGTTCCCGCACTGGCCGGTTATATCGCGTACGCGATCGCTGATCGGCCCGGCATTGCACCGGGTTTTGTTGCCGGCGCCGTCGCAGGCTTTATGGGTGCGGGCTTCCTCGGCGGCATCGTCGGCGGCCTGCTGGCGGGCTACATGGCCCACCTGATCGGGACCTGGCAGGTACCGCGCTGGCTGCGTGGCCTGATGCCCGTGGTGATCATTCCGCTGCTGGCTTCAATCTTTGCCTCCGGCCTGATGTTCCTGGTCCTCGGCGGCCCCATCGCCGGCCTCACCACCGCACTGAACTCCTGGCTGTCGGGCATGACCGGCGCGTCCGCCGTCGTCCTCGGAATCATCCTTGGCCTCATGATGTGCTTTGACCTCGGCGGCCCGGTCAACAAGGTTGCGTACGCGTTCGCTGTTGCCGGCCTGAGCGCCGGCAGCGCCACCAACCAGGCACCGTGGCAGATCATGGCGACGGTTATGGCTGCGGGAATGGTTCCGCCGCTGGCGATGGCCCTGGCCACCGTCCTGGACAAGAAGCTCTTCAGCCTGGCTGAGCGCGAAAACGGCAAGGCAGCCTGGCTGCTGGGCGCATCCTTCATCTCTGAAGGCGCCATCCCGTTCGCCGCTGCCGATCCGCTGCGCGTCATCCCCGCCAGCATGGTGGGTGGCGCCCTCACCGGCGCACTCTGCATGGCCACCGGCGTCACCTCGCAGGCACCCCACGGCGGTATCTTCGTATTCTTCGCCATCGGCAACCTGGTGATGTTCGTCGTCGCCATCCTCGCCGGAACCGTGGTCAGCGCGCTGGCTGTCATTGCCCTCAAGCGCTGGGCGGCCGCCAGGCCCGCTGCTACCGTGGAGTCCGTTCCCGTAACGGTCTGACCCCGGCCTTACCCACTACCGATCCACGGCGCTGAACCAACAGGCAGCCGAGAGACAAAAGGAGCAACAATGTCAGAACGCACCGCAACCGTCGCCAGCCGCGTGGGCCTGCACGCCCGCCCCGCCGCCATCTTTGCCGAGGCCGCCGGCGAGTTCGACCTGGACATCACCATCGCCCGCCAAGGCGAGCCGGCCGATGAGGCAATGGACGCCGCGAGCATCCTGTCCCTCATGAGCCTGGGTGCCTCCCACGGCGACGTTGTGGTGCTCCGCGCCGAAGGTACCGGCTCGGATGACGCCCTGGCGCGTCTGGTCCAGATCCTGGAAACGGATCACGACGCCGAGTAAACAGCTTGACGCCAGCGGCCGCCGTCGCGCCTGTCCCCTCTCTTGGGGAAGGTACGACGGCGGCCGCCGGTTCTTAAGCGTCTGCCCTACTCAAGTAAGTAGCGCTAACTGTCGTTTTGAAGGCTCATAACGACAGTTAGCGCTACTTACTTGGACTGCTTAGGTGATGACCTCCCAGACGCGCTCCGCCGCAGCATCAATGGTGATGATGGATGTGGCCACGAGGTTCCCGGGCACTACCGGGCCTCCTTGGCGGTCAACAGCAGATATTCCCATTCCATTTGCCATACGGCATCACCGTGGGCCTCGCCAAAGGAATCGGCCAGTTCGGTGAGCGCTTTGTCCAGGGCTTGGGCCTTGTCCTGGTCATCGCCGATGAACTTGTAGACCGAGATGGTAGGACCGTAGTGGGATTTGAAGTACCGCAGGAAGTCCTCCGGCTGGTGGAAACTGCGGATCGCCAGCGAACGTTTCTTCGCCTGGACATCGGTGATCCTGTCGCCGAAGAGTTCCCGCACGTGGTCCTCGCTCCCCCACAGCGGCGGCGGCTGGGCTCCGGGCGGAGGCGGCGGCGCGAACGGCTTCATGGTGGCAAACATCCTTCCGATGAAGCCTTCGGGCGTCCAGCTGAGCAGGCCGATGGTGCCGCCGGGTTTGCACACCCGCACAATTTCGTCCGCTCCCGCCTGATGGTGCGGAGCGAACATCACGCCCAGGCAGGACGTGACCACGTCAAATGAACCGTCCTCGAACGGCAGCGACTCGGCGTCTGCTTCCACCCATTCAAGCCCGACGCCGCGATCGGCAGCCTGCCGGCGGCCGGCGTCGAACAACTCCGGGGTGAGGTCGCTGGCCACCACATGGGCACCCATCATGGCCGCAGGGATGGCCGCGTTGCCGGCACCGGCAGCCACGTCCAAAACGTGCTGCTTCGGCTTGATTCCGCAGGCATCAACCAGAATGGCCCCGAGATCCTGCACCAGCTCACTGGCCAGTGCCGGGTAGTCCCCCGAGGCCCACATGGCCCGGTGCTTTTGCTTCAGTGCCCGGTCTGCCTCGTCTACGTCCGCTTTGTCATTCATGGTGGCGCCCCTCTCCTTTGACAGGCTTTTCCCTTTGACAGGCTTCGAGTGACAGCTTGCTGTTGCACAGGGCTGTAATGCGACCCATTGTGGCCGCAGCGGCGCGGGCTGTAAAGCGCCTGGAGGTAGGGGCCCGACGCGAAAGCAAGCAAACTTAGTGTTTCCTTGTGTTTCCAGAGGCCCGGAATTAGCGTGGAAGCCTGACCAGCGAATACGGTGCTACGGCGTCCAGGATTGCCTGGTCCCGGTTGAAGGAGGACTACATGCCCGGCAAAAAGAACCCGAGCCTGAAAGATCCTGAACTCTACGAGGAACTGCGCGAGGACGGCGCGTCCAAGCAGAAGGCCGCCCGCATCTCGAACGCGGCAGCCAAGAAGGGCCGTTCCGCGGTGGGACGCAAGGGCGGGAAAGCCGGCGACTACGACGATTGGACCGTCCCGCAGCTTAAGGCCAAAGCCAAGGAAATAGGCCTTACCGGCTACTCCGCGAAGAAAAAGAGCGAGCTTATCTCCGCCCTGCGGAACTCCTAGGCGGCGGCCATCCCCACCAACAAAGAGTCTTCGCGGACCATCTCAAGCGCCCTTTCGCGCCCGCGTGGTAGCGGCCTTCGCCGCAGGCTTCGCAGCCGTGGATTTGGTCGCCGTGGACTTACTGGCGGCGGATGTGGCGGCGGTTTTGGTTCCGGAGGACTTCGCCGCAGCCGTCTGGGTTCTCGTCGTCCTCGTCCCCGCAGTCTTGGCACCGGCTTTGGCGGGAGCCTTCCCGCCGGAACTGTCGGCACTTTCTCCTGTGCCGGCGTCGTCCGCGTCCTCAGCGTCCGCATCCTCAGAGGCGGCAGGCTTCCCGCCGCCGCGCTTCCGCTCCAGGCTGCGCTTCAGCGCCTCCATCAGGTCGATGACCTCGCCGTTGCCGCCCCCACCCGCTTCCGCGCCGAACGTTTCGTCGGTATCGAGCGAATCGCCCTTCTCCAGCTTGGCCTCGAT
Source organism: Pseudarthrobacter cellobiosi (assembly GCF_023913815.1). NCBI lineage: Bacteria > Bacillati > Actinomycetota > Actinomycetes > Micrococcales > Micrococcaceae > Pseudarthrobacter > Pseudarthrobacter cellobiosi. Next base: position 279,851 of record NZ_JAMXBK010000025.1, on the reverse strand, counting down.
GAGCTTCCGGAGCTGCGCCTGGTAGTCATCGGTGAAGTGCTCGGGTTCGAAATCCGCGGCCATGGACTCCACGAGGGCAGCGGACATTTCGCGTTCCTGGGCGGAAATCCGGATGGACGTGTCCAGCGCAGGGAAGCTGGCGTCCCGGACCTCGTCGGGCCACAGCAGGGACTGCAGCACCAGCACCTCGTCCTTGATGCGCAGCGCCCCCAGCCGTGTCTTCTCGCGCAGGGCGAACTGGACGATGGCCACCCGGTCCGTATCCTCGAGCGCCCGGCGCAGCAGGACGTAGGCCTTGGGCGACTTGGAATCCGGCTCGAGGTAATAGCTCTTCTCGAACATCATGGGTTCCAGCTGCTCCGACGGAACAAACTGGACCACCTCGATCTCGTGGCTGTTCTCCGCCGGGATGGATTTGAGCTCGTCCTTGGACAGGACCACCGTCCGGCCGTCGTCCTCGAACGCCTTGTCGATGTCCGAATAGTCGATGATCTTGCTGCACACCTCACAGCGGCGCTGGTACCGGATCCGGCCGCCATCGGCATTGTGGACCTGGTGGAGGCTGATGTCGTGGTCCTCGGTGGCGCTGTAGACCTTCACGGGCACGTTGACCAGGCCGAACGCGATGGCACCTTTCCAGATGGCTCTCATCCCTCAAGTGAACATCACTCGGGTCCGGAGGTGAAGACCCATGGCCGGCCCTAAAGAGCGCGTCCGGGTCGCGGGGCGGGAACTGACCCTCACCAACTTGGACAAGATCATCTACCCGGAGACCGGCACCACCAAGGCCGATGTCCTGGCCTATTACGCCGCCGTGGCCCATGTGCTGATTCCCGCCGCGGCCAACCGGCCCGCCACCCGCAAGCGGTGGGTCAACGGGGTGGGCACCGCCGGGCATCCCGGCGAGGTGTTTTTCCAGAAGAACCTGGAGGATTCAGCGCCGGGCTGGCTCCCCCGCGCCGCCATCACGCACAAGGACCGGACCATCTACTACCCGATGGTGAACGATCCCGCCACGCTCACCTGGTTCGGCCAGATCAATTCGCTGGAAATCCATGTCCCCCAGTGGCAGGTGGACTCCCACGGCAAGCAGCTGAACCCGGACCGTCTGGTCCTGGACCTCGATCCCGGGGATGGTGCCGGGCTGGAGGAATGCGCCGAGGTTGCCAGGCTGGCACGCGCCATCCTGCAGGACGTGGGCCTGGAACCGGTGCCGGTGACCAGTGGCAGCAAGGGCATCCACCTCTACGCGGGCCTTGACGGAACGCAGACCTCCGACCAGATCTCGGACTTTGCGCACGAACTGGCCCGCGCGCTGGAAGCGGACCACCCGGATCTCGCCGTGAGCGACATGAAAAAGACGCTGCGCACGGGCAAGGTGCTGGTGGACTGGAGCCAGAACAGCGCCGCAAAGACCACCATCGTGCCGTACTCCCTGCGCGGCCGCCTCACGCCCACAGTGGCCGCCCCGCGGACCTGGCAGGAGATCGGGTCTCCCAAGCTCGAGCAGCTCGACTACAAAGCCGTGCTGCGCCGGGTCAAGGCGGGCAAGGACCCGTTCGCCGCCGTCGGCAGCGGTGCCGGGCACGCTGGGGACGCCGGGAACCCCAGTGCGAATACGGACGACGGCGGCGCGCACGCCCGACTGGAGCGGTACCGGTCGATGCGGGACCCTGATGCGACGCCTGAGCCGTTCTCCGGCGCCTCCGGAAATGGGGATACTTTCGTGATCCAGGAGCACCACGCGAGCAGGCTCCACTTCGACTTCCGGCTGGAGCACGAGGGTGTGCTGGTGTCGTGGGCCCTGCCGAAGGGCGTCCCGGAATCCGGCGAAAAGAACCACCTGGCGGTCCAGACCGAGGACCACCCCTTGGACTACGCCACGTTTGAGGGCACCATTCCCAGAGGCCAGTACGGCGCCGGCGAAGTCACTATCTGGGACCACGGCACGTATGAACTGGAGAAATGGATCAACGGCCGGGAGGTCATCGCCACGCTGACCGGCGCCGAGGGCGGCGGCCTGGGCGGAACCAAGAAGTTCGCCCTCATCCACACCGGTCGGGGGCAGGGCAGGGACGCCGAAGGGCAATGGCTCATCCACCTGATGGACAAGGACCACCACACTTTTCATCCGCGGCGGGCTCCGGCGGAGGACGCGGCGGATAATTCGGCGGAGACTTCGGCGGCGGACGCTTCCGGGACTGAGCCTGCCGCGGACGTTTCCCCGGCCGCGGCCGCGCCTTCCCCACTGCGCGCTGAAGATTTCAGTCCCATGATGGCAACGTCCGGGACCGCCGCCGACCTTCACGGCAGCGACTGGCAGCTTGAGCTGAAGTGGGACGGCGTACGTGCCCTGTTGGTCGCGGACGAAGAGAGGGTCCGTGTCTTCAGCCGCAACGGAATTGACGTCAGCGCAACCTACCCCGAGCTGACGGACCGGACCTGCTGGCCGGCGGGGCCGTTCGTCGCCGACGGTGAGATTATCGCCGTCGGGCCTTCCGGCAGACCCGATTTCGGGCTACTCCAGGGACGCATGAAACTGACCCGGCCCGCCGACGTCGCCAAGGCCCGAGCAGCAATCCCTGTCCGGCTAATGCTTTTTGACCTCCTGTCCGACGGCGGCGAGGACCTTCGCCGGCTGCCTTTCGCGAAGCGTCGGCAGCGGCTGGAGGAGTTCCATCGCCCGTCGGAGTGTCCCGTGGAACTGTCCGCCGTCCTGGACGAGAGGGTCGAGCACATCCTGGAGAGCGCGCAGGAGCTGGGGCTCGAGGGTGTGATGGCCAAACGGACCGACAGCCGCTACGTCAGCGGGCAACGGACCCGGACGTGGATCAAGATCAAGCTGGAGCAGACCCAGGAAGTGGTGGTTGGCGGTTGGCGGCCGGGCAAAGGCGGGCGGCAGAGTTCGGTAGGTTCGCTGCTGGTGGGCATCCCCGACGGCAACAGGCTGCGGTATGTGGGCCGGGTGGGCAGCGGGTTCAGCATGCGCGAACTGCAGGAACTACGCCAGAAAGTAGACGATCTGGCGCGCAAGACGTCACCGTTCGACGATGTTCCCCGCGAGGATGCCTCGGACGCGCACTGGGTGACGCCACGGCTGGTCGGTGAGGTGACTTTCGGGGAATGGACGGGCAGCGGGAAGCTCAGGCATCCGGTGTGGCGGGGCTGGCGGCTAGACAAAAGCGCTGACGAAGTGGTGCCGGAGGGGTAGCGACGCTGCGTTGGCGACGCGCAAATTTTCCTGGGACACGCAAAAGGCCTGGCGACACCCGAATTCGGGTGTCGCCAGGCCTTTTGTGTGTCGTCAGATCAGATGCGCGTCGTCAGCGGGGGTGTTTCTAGGACGAGTGCGGCATCTGCGGCCGGCCGGTACGGTGCACGGCCGTCACTGCAGCTTCCTGGCCCACGCGGCCGTGGCCTGCATCCCGCTCTTTGGCGTGCCGGCGCTTGCCGTTGCCGTCCGGCCAGTGGCGTTCGCCGGCCATCGCCGCAGTCACCGCAATGGTGGCCGGGTCCGGCATGGACGGGGTGTCCATGGCTGCCGCGAGATGGTCCGCGACCTCCGGTTCGATCTTTGTTCCAGCATGTTTTTCAGCCATTTTTTCTTCCTTCCGCAATGAAATGAAGTGGTTACCAATAGTAGGTCTGGCGTGCTGTCCTGGCGCTGGATTTACCAGCGGACCTTCTTCTCTGCCGGGCCCTGCTTGCCGCTGACATGGGTGGGCTTGTGGTTCTTGCCGACGCTCTGCAGCCCGGAGTCGCCGCCCCTGGATTTGCTGGCCAGCATGGCCCGCTGCGCTTCGGTCAGCCCGGCCCGGATGCCCTTGGCTTCGGCATCGTCCTGCGCGGATTCGGGCTGGCTGGGAGTGTTTTCAGTCATTTGGTGGAACCTTTCTGAGGAGAATCAGTGTGTCTGACGAGATCAGCATGGACGGGGCCGGTGGTACCAGGCCGCAGGCGTCCGCCTACTCAAAAATCAGTGTTCCCATGAATCAACAATAGGCAGTTTCAGGCTCGGTTGTGAACCCCCGGTTTCCGGCCTGTACATGGGGCCGGGTGGCGGCCGGAACTGGTGCCCGAACGGCCGTGGCGGCTGTCACTTTTCCGCGCGACTCAGGGGAAAAATGGCGCAAAAAAGGGGTCGTGAACAAAAAGATTCCATAGCGATGGGCCCGAACCGCCAGAATCCCAATGATGACGGGGCGAGAGCAGCCAAAAGAAATCCCTGAAAACCGGTGGAAACCCTCTCTAAGGAAGGCACTTTACGGTATAAAACTCTCATTTGCCATGGAATCCGCGTAAAATTGAAAGCCTGCCCAGAGCGGGGCAGCTACAAGTCGCAAGCAAATGACCTCCATAGGAGTCGCCCAAATGCCCACAGACCGAAGCACGACCGACTCTTCAGCAGGCGTGAACAACGCCAGCCGACCCAACGATGCAGTACCAAATAGCGCACTACCAAGTGCGCGTAAACCGAAGATCCTTGCGCGTCGCCGACTCAAAGAGTCCGACGTGAACGTTGTAAACCAGCCCATGCTGAAAAAAGCGCTCGGCGGAACCATCGTGGGTAACACCATGGAGTGGTTCGACGTCGGCGTATTCGGCTACCTGATCACCACCATGGGACCTGTCTTCCTTCCCGAGGCCGACAAGTCCGTCCAGACGCTGTTCCTGCTTGGAACGTTCGCTGCGACCTTCATCGCCCGTCCCCTCGGCGGTGTTGTGTTCGGCTGGCTCGGCGACAAGATCGGGCGGCAAAAGGTCCTCGCCGCAACACTGATGATTATGGCTGCCAGTACGTTCGCCGTCGGGTTGTTGCCCGGATACGCCCAGATCGGCATCTGGGCCGCTGCGCTGCTGGTAATCCTGAAGCTTGTACAGGGCTTCTCCACCGGCGGTGAATACGCAGGCGCCACCACGTTCGTGAGCGAATACGCCCCGGATAAGCGCCGTGGATTCTTTGCAAGCTTCCTGGACATGGGCAGCTACCTTGGCTTTGCCCTGGGTGCGGCGCTGGTTTCTGTCCTGCAGCTGACCCTTGGCCAGACAGCCATGGAGGAATGGGGTTGGCGCATACCCTTCCTCATTGCCGGCCCGCTGGGCCTCATCGCCATCTACTTCCGGAACAAGATCGAGGAATCCCCTCAGTTCCAGGCCACCTTGGATGCCCAGGAAACCATCGGGCAGGACGCCGCAGCAGCTGACGTGGACGCCGCCAAGGGTCCCTTCGGAATCGTCAAGGCCTACTGGCGCTCGCTCATCGTGGCCATGATCCTTGTCGCCGCAGCCAACACGGCCGGCTACGCCTTGACGTCCTACATGCCGACTTACCTCACCGAGTCCAAGGGCTACGATCCCGTCCACGGAACGCTGCTGACCATCCCCGTGCTGGTCATCATGAGCCTCTGCATCCCCCTGACCGGGAAGCTGTCTGACCGGATCGGCCGCCGTCCCGTGCTGTGGATCGGCGCCATCAGCACCGTGGTGCTGGCAACCCCGGCGTTCCTCCTGATCGGCGTCGGCGACGTCTGGTCAACGCTGGCAGGCCTCTCGCTGATCGCCTTCCCGGTGACGTTCTATGTTGCGAACCTCGCCTCTGCATTGCCCGCGCAGTTCCCGACAGCCAACAGGTACGGCGCCATGGGCATCGCCTACAACTTCGCCGTGGCGATCTTCGGAGGCACCACCCCGTTCATCGTTGCCGCGCTGATCACGGCGACCGGCGATGACATGATGCCGGCCTACTACCTCATGGCGACTTCAGCCATCGGAGCTGTGGCCATCTACTTCCTGAAGGAATCAGCCCAGCGTCCGCTGCCCGGCTCCATGCCCAGCGTGGACACGCAGGCAGAGGCGCGGGAACTGGTTGCCACCCAGGACGAGAACCCGCTGATTGACCTGGACGACATGCCGTTCGAATCCCAGGACGTCACCGATGCCGCGGCCACTAAGGTTCCGGCCGGAGTCTAGGCACCACAGTCTAAGCACCGCAACAACAAACCGGCCTGACCGGGCCGTCTTGTAGCCCGCGCTCAAAGGCCCGTCCCGCGCGTTTTCCTTGGGGGAAGCACGCAGGGCGGGCCTTAGCCGTGCCCGGCGCTAGCCTCCCGGCCGCGCCCACGCGACGCCCTGTGACCCAGCTAATGGTCAGCATTCCGGGCTTCTGCTAATTTTCGAACAAGGGCTTGATTGATAGGTGGTGTTGGCTGTGCGCAGAGTCATGGCCCATGCCCGCACCCTGCACGCCCTAGGCCCGGCGAACAACGACCGGCTGTCGGCCGTACGGGTTGCCCTCAGCGTGGCAGTACCCTCACTGGTGCTCCTGGCCATCGGCCGTCCCGAGCTCATAATGTACGCGGTTTTCGGTGCCCTGACCGGCATGTACGGACGCTCGGAATCCCACCAGCTTCGCCTCAAGCACCAGGCGCAGGCGGCAGTGGTCCTGCTCAGCGGCATCACGGTGGGCGTGTTCCTGTCCGTCAACCACCTCCACTCCTGGTGGCTGGTGCTCGTGGAGGCCGTGCTGGCCGGTGCCGGTTCCCTTTTCTCCGACAAAGTGCGGCTCAAGCCCAACGGACCGTTCTTCGGCATCCTGGCATTAGGCGCCTGCGCCTCGGTCCCGACGAACGTGCCGTTCCTGACGGCCGTGCTAATCGGTGCGGCCTCGGCCGCGTTCTCTATCCTGGTGGGCTTCGCCGGCTGGCTGCGGGTCCGGGCTTGGCAGGCGGGTGCCGTGCGGGATGTTCCGCGGCTCAGCGGTGAACTCCGGCAGGCCGCGTTGGTGCATGCCGCCCGCTATGTCCTGGCCGTCGGTGCCTCCGGCGCCTGCGGAGTGCTGAGCGGCAGCGGCCATCCGCACTGGGCCATGGCCGCGGCCGCCGTCCCGCTCGCCGGGGCCGACCTGCCCAGCCGCGTCCACCGCGGGATCCACCGCATCGTGGGGACGTTCGTCGGTTTGGCGTTGGTCGCCGTCGTACTCTTCCCGGGGCCGTTGTCCCCGCTGCAGTATTTCCCCGGCCACACTGCCGCCGTGCTGGCGCTGCTGGTGATCGCATTCCAGTTCCCCACCGAACTCTTCATGGCGCGGCACTACGGCTGGGCCATGGTCTTCTTCACGCCGGTGATCCTGCTCATGACGCAGCTTGCCGCCCCCGCGGACCCTGGCCTGCTGGTCACCGAACGCGCGGTGGAGACCTTTGTGGGCGCCGTGATCGGTATCGCCGTGGTGGTGGCCGTCCGTGCGCCGCGGAGGGCTACCGCTTCGGACGCCGCGGCGGCCCGGACGTAAACCGCGCCGGCAGCACACGCGAGATGGCGGCCACCAGTTTGTAGCGTTTGGTGGGGATCGAAACGCCCTTGCCGCGGGCGTTGTCGGCCAGGCCGTCCCGGACCACCCAGTCCGCCCGCAGCCACATCCAGTGCGGGGCGACCGACTTGTCCATGCCCATGCGGTCATGGAATTCGGTGTGCGTGAATCCGGGGCACAGCGCGGTGACGTGCACGCCTCTCGGTCCGTAGGCAAGGTTGGCCCAGCGGCTGAAGATGACCTGCCAGGCTTTCGCAGCCGAGTAGCTGCCGCGGTTGGCGAAAGCCGACACGCTGGCCACGTTGATGATCCTGCCGGAGCGCCGCTCCAGCATCCCCTGCAGCGCAGCATGGCAGAGCTCCATGGGGGTCTGCACGTGCAGGCGAAGGTGCCTCCGCTCGTCCTCCAGGGAATTTTTTTCGAACGAATGCAGCAGCCCGATCCCCGCATTGTTCACCAGGACCTCAACCGGCCGCGCAGCGTCCGTGAGGCGCCCGACGACGGCGGCCACACCGGCGTCGTCCGTCAGGTCGGCGGGCAGCACCTCAGCGGAAACGCTGTAATCGCGCTCGAGTTCGTCAGCGATCTGCTGGAGCCGGGCGGCGTCGCGGGCCACCAGCACCATGTGGTGGCCTTCCTGCGCAAGCTGGCGGGCGAACTCCGCTCCCAGCCCTGCTGTTGCCCCTGTTACGAGCGCGGTGGTGGGTGTCTCCATGCGCCCAGACTAGCCGTGTTACGGCGCAGGCCGAAGGTTGAGCCCTGATCGTCCCTGCAAAGCATGAATCTTCCGTACTCCGCCGGGTCCTCGTCGCCCAGTTCCGCGCTGTCCGTCGAGCCGCCAAGTTCACGCACCCGGGCCAGGGCGGCGTCCATGTCGTCCACCCGGAAGAACAGGTAGGGCACCGCGCCCTTGTCGCCGCCGTGCAGCCCGCCGGGGTGCCGGGGGTGCCGATTATGAACCCGCCCTCATCGGAGGGTCCGGGGCTGAAGTCCCAGCCGAAGAGCGCGCCGTAGAACGCCCTGCCCCGTTCGGGATCTTCGACGCCGATTTCAAAGAACGCTGGTTCGCCGGCCATGGCTTCTCCTTGTCTCGTGGGGTCAGGTGGGTCGAGTGCGGTCCATCGGACGAACCCACCGTGGCACTTGCCCGGCCGCGGGTTCCGGGCGCGGGCTGGGCGCCTACGGTCTCCAGGCCTCCATCGCCGAGTGCCATGCGGTGGCGCACTCGGTGGCCGATACGGACTGGCAGCGGATCGTCATCCTCTACGAGGCCCTCGGACAGCTGGCCCCTCCCCCGTCATCGAGCTCAACCGTGCCGTCGCCGTCGCGATGCCTTCCGGCCCGGAGCACGGGCTGGAACTGGTGGAGGCCCTCGCCTCGCGCGGGGAACTGGCGGGCTCGCACCTGCTCCCCGCGGTCCGCGGCGAGATGCTCACCCGGCTCGGCAGGCATGACGACGCACGGTCCGCACTCCTGCCGGCCCTTGCGCTGTGCGGAAACGCCGCCGAGCGCGCGGTGCTGCAGCGCAAGGTGGACGAGCTCAGCTGACCCCGGGGTGGGCCGCGGTCCAGCACTCGCGGCGCCCCGCCGCCGGATTCTGCTCCATCATTCCTGCAAGCCCCGGGACCGGGCCCGGAATCACCGGCCCACCTGGCCGAAACCCGCGAATGATGGAGCAGAATCCGACGCTAGGCGAACCTTGCCAGCGGGTTGGCGAGCCGGCCGGCCATCTGCAGCCCGCCGGACGGATCCGTGAGGTCAAGCATCTGCTGGTTGTTCCGCAGCTGCAGCCGGTTAAGGCACGACAGTTCAAAGTCAGGGGCGAACAGGTCGTGGCGGGCGAACTGGTCCGCCAGCTCAGGGTGTTCAGCCTGGTAGTCCTGGATGACCCGCGCGGCCGTGCCCCAGAACTCCTCCTCGCTGAGTTTCCCGTCCTCCACCAGCAGGGCACCCAGGAAGCGGAAGATGCAGTCGAACACATCCGTAAAGATGGCCAGCACCTTTTCGCCGTCAGGGATATCAACCTGGATCCTCGATACCTCCTCGGGCAGGTCCAGCCGGCGCCCCATCACCACGATTTCCTCGGCGATGTCCTTCATCACCGCACGGACGGGCACACCGTTATCCAGCACCAGGATCACGTTCTCGCCATGCGGCATAAAGGCGAGTTCGTACCGGTAGAGGCAGTGGACCAACGGGACGAGGTAGGCCTCGAAGTAGCGGCGCAGCCATTCGGCAGGCTCCAGTCCGGAGCGCTCAATCAGGGCAGACACCATCGGTTTGCCGGTCGAATCGACGTGCAGGAGGGACGCCATGGTGGCAAGCTGCTGGCCGTCCTCCAGTAGGGGGAGCGGACTTTCCCTCCACAGCGCGGACAGCATCTTCTGGTAGGGCGAGCCCTTCGCGGACGCGGCCTGGTAGTAGCCGTTGTGGTAGCCGATGGCCGCGATCTCGCTGATCATGGCCAGGCCGCGTTTCTGCAGGGCTGCGTCTGACCGGATCAGGTCCTGCAGCCAGTCGTTGATGGCGGGGGTTGCCTTCATGTACTGCGGCGAGAGTCCCCGCATAAAGCCCATGTTCAGGACGGACATCGCCGTCTTGACGTAGCTCTTGGCGGGCGCGGCCGTGTTGAAGAACGTGCGGATGGACTGCTGGGCCTGGTAACTGTCTGCACCGGTCCCCAGATGAATGATGTGCTGCTGGGCGATCTCGGCAGCGAACGTGACGGTGAGCTTGTTCTCCCACTGCCACGGATGCACGGGCATCAGGAAGTACTGTGCGGGGTCCACACCCTGGGCGGTGAATTCGGCATCGAAGGACTGCAACGCAGCGGCGCCGAGCTCGGCCTCCAGGTGGGCGCGGTACTCCAGTCCGGCGCTGGCAGTGAAGACAGCCTTGCTGCGGTGGACCCCGATCCACTCCAGGCGGACGGGGGCTCCGGTCTCCGGCGCGAACGCCCGGTAGTCACTGATGCCGAAGCCCAGCCGGCCGTTGTTGGCCACGAAGCACGGGTGGCCCTCCGTCATGCTGCGTTCGATGGCCTGGAAGTCGGCGGAGGGGTCCGTTCCGCCGGTGACTCCTGCCACGAGTTCCCCGGCGGACGGCTGTCCCAGCCACTGCTTGTAGGAGTGGCCGGCCAGGGTGCTGCTGATCTCCTCGAGGTAGACCGGGAGCATCTCCTCGCGGATGCCCAAGTTGTCCCTGAACTCGATGATGAAGCGCAGTGCATCCGGGGCGGCATCCTCGCCGCTGCGCGTGCAGCGGATGGATGCGGCGTCCACCGACCAGTGCTCGAGCTCCAGGACGCGGGCGGCGAACGAGTAGGCCGTGAGGCCGTCGTCGCTGCGGACCACGTACACCGCGGGTTCCTCCGGACCTGTGGCACCCCCGCCGGAGCCCAGGCGCTGCGGCTCCAGGATGCGTTCGTGCAGGAATTCGGCGAGCGCCTTGCGGACCAGGTGGCGGTTTGCCGCCGCCCAGCGTTCGGGTGCGAGGTGGGGAACGGTATTGGCGGTGCTGTCCGGCCTGTCGGCCGCGTCAATTTCGGCCGCGTCAGTGTCGGCGGTGTCAATGGCGGGGGCGGATTCCCGCTCGATGGCGAGGTCCAGCTCGATGATGGTCACAATGATGCTCCCTGGTGGATCGGGGCGGAAAGGTCATGGGAGTGGACTTGGGGGTGGCCCAGGGCTGCGCGGGCAGCGAGGTAGTCCTGGCGGGTGCAGAAGCTGAGGAGCGCTTCCTTGTCCGGCAGGGTGACAACCCCCGCCGGCCGGAAGCCCAGCCGCTCGTTGAGCACATGGATCTTGGCGTTCCTGGCGTCTGGTTCCACCACCACGCGTTCCACGCCCGGTTTTTCGAACAACCGCCCCAGCACGGCGTCCATCACCGCGGCCGTGTACCCCGGTTGGGGATCTCCCGACGGCGGCGCCACCAGCAGGTGCATACCGATGTCGCCCTTCTGCACGGCATAGACCGCGGCCAGCGGCGAGGCTGCCGGCAGGTATTCCTCCATCAGGAAGGCGGGGACGCTGTCGTCGTTGATCCCCAGCAAGGCATGGTGATGCCCCGTTGCCTGGATTCTCGAGTATTCCTCCACGACGCCGTCAACTGTTGAGGTCAGCATCCCCCAGAACGACGCGTACGGCTGGGTGACCCAGCTGTGGAGGAGGGGTGCATCGGCAACGGCGTCAACACAGCGGAACGTGAAGCTCATGCGGACACCTCCACGGTCTGGGTGGGAGCTGGCTCGGCGCTGCGTCCGGCCGGACCGGAGACTGAACCGGAGACCGGACCGGGCTGTGGCGGGTCAGGCTGGGGCGCGCCGAACTGCTGGAACGCGATGCTGCGCTCCACCGGGTAGACCTCGCGGCCGGTGATCTCGCGCAGGATGCACGAGTTGCGGTAGGCAGCCATGCCGAGGTCCGGGGTGACAAAGCCGTGCGTGTGCAGCTCGGCATTCTGGACGAAGAGTTCGCCGGGTTCGACGCCGGTGCTGTAGTTGCGTGCAACGGTGAACCGGCCGGCGGAGTCCCTGGCAATCCGGTCCTGGATGCCCGCCAAGAAGTCCGGCTCGCGGTAGGTGTAACCGGTGGCCAGGACCACGGCCTCACTGTCCAGCACATAATCGGACCCCTGCTCCTCGTGCCGGAGCCGCAGTGTGTGGGAACCGGCGGCCTGATCCCACGCGGCGCCGGTGAGCGACGAATGGGTGAGGAGCTGGGTGTCCACCATGCCGGAAAGGCTCTTGGTGTACAGGAGGTCGTAGATGGCGTCGATCAGCTCGGAATTGATGCCTTTGTACAGGTTTTTCTGGCTTTTGATGAGGCCGTCGCGCTGGTCTTGGGGCAGCCCATGGAAGTAGTCCACGTACTCCGGCGAGGTCATCTCCAGGGTGAGCTTGGTGTACTCCAGCGGGAAGAATCGCCCCGACCGGGTGACCCAGTTCAGCTGGTAGCCGTAGGTGTCGATGTCCTGCAGGAGCTCGTAGTAGATCTCCGCGGCGCTCTGGCCGCTGCCCACGATGGTGATGCTCCGCTTGGCCTGCAGCTCACTCTTCCTCGACAGGTAGTCCGCGTTGTGGAGGACAAGTCCCCCGCCGCCATCAGCGGCCGCGTCGAGTATTCCGTCACAGGACGCCGGCACGTAGGGCGCCGTGCCCGTGCCCAGCACCAGCCGCCGCGCCAGCAGCACCTCAGACCCGTCCGGACCTTCCACCGAAATGCGGTACACGCCGGCGTCGTACGCTACATCCAGCACAGCTGTGCTAAAACGGACCGAACGCAGCTGGCCGGCCACCCACTGGCAGTACTGGTTGTACTCGGCGCGCAGCGGATAGAAGTTTTCGCGGATATAGAAGCGGTAGAGGCGCCCCGTCTGCTTGAGGAAATTCAGGAACGAATACGGCGAAGTGGGGTCGGCCAGCGTCACCAGGTCCGCCATGAACGGCACCTGGAGGTGGGCCGGCTCCAGCATCATGCCGGGGTGCCAGTCGAAGGATTCCCGTTGCTCCAGGAAGACGCCATCCAGCCCGTCCACCGGCGCGCTGAGGGCGGCGAGGCCAAGATTGAAGGGTCCGACGCCGATGCCGGCGAAGTCGAAAATGCGCGGTTCGGTGGAGGTGCTCATGCGGACACCTCGCTGGTGCTGGCGCCCGCCAGCAGCTGCACGCCGGTGCTGCGCAGCAGCTCGATGATCTCGCTGATGTCCTCCAGGGTTGCTTCCGCGTTGAGGAGCGTGAACTTCAGGTAGTGCCTGCCGGCCACCTTGGTGCCGGCCACCACGGCCTGCCCGGACGCGAAAACCGCCGCGCGGATGGCCGGGTTGAGGGTGTCGGCCGCGTCCTCGGAAAGCCGGCCGTAAGCGTCGGTGAGACCGGCGCCCGAGACCCGGGGCCGGTACCGGAACACCAGTGTGCTGAGCTGCGGGTCGGCGGCGAGCTCAAAGTCGTCGTCGGCGGCCAGCAGGGATCCCACCCGGGCGGCGAGATCGATCGCCTCATCAAACAGGGCGCCGATCGCATCCGCTCCCATGATGCGCAGGGTCAGCCACAGTTTGAGCGCGTCAAAGCGCCGGGTGGTCTGGATGCTCTTGTCCACCTGGTTGGGGATCTCGGCCAGGGCGGCGCTTTCCGGGTTGAGGTAGTCCGCGTAGTACGTGACGTGCTGGAGCATGGTGCGGTCGCGGACCAGCAGGGCGCTGGAGCTGACGGGCTGGAAGAACGTTTTGTGGAAGTCCACGGTGACGGAGTCGGCCAGGCGGGTCCCGTCCAGCAGGTGGCGGTAGCGGCCGGAAACCATCAGCCCGCCGCCGTAAGCCGCATCAACGTGGAACCAGGCACCGTAGGCGCGGGCCAGGGCGGCGAGGTCCGCGAGCGGGTCCACCGCACCGAAGTCGGTGGTCCCGGCGGTGGCCACAACCGCCATCGGCACCAGCCCGGCGTCGTGCGTTTCCGCCATGGCCTCGGCGAGCGCCGCCGGGTCCATCTTGTGGTCCGCGGCGCAGGGGACGGAAATGACGGCGTCGAAGCCCATGCCCAGCATGGACGCGGACTTCTGGATGCTGAAGTGGCTGTCTGCTGATGTGAAGATCCGCAGCTTGTCCAGCAGCGCGGGCAGCCGGAGTCCGGCGTTGGCCGGGTCCTGCCGCAGGCCGGCAACGGCGTGGTTGCGCGCGATCAGAAGTGCCTGCAGGTTGGACTGGCTGCCGCCGGAGGTGAACACGCCGTCGGCTGCAGCCCCCAGCTGCAGCCGTTCGGCGGTCCAGTCGATGAGCCGGCGCTCGATCAGGGTGGCCCCGGCGCTCTGGTCCCAGGTGTCCATCGAGGAGTTCACCGCGGACAGGATGGCCTCCCCCACCAGCGCCGGGATCACCACCGGGCAGTTCAGGTGGGCCGCGTACTTCGCATCGTGGAAGTAGATGGCGTCCCGGAGGTACACGGCCTCAAGCTCTTCCAGCGCCGCGGCGGTGTCCGGGAGCGGCCGGTCCAGGTCGACGGCGCCGATGCGCGCCTTCATTTCTGCAGGCCCGACGCCGGTGAACGGCCGGGTGGTCCGGTCCAGTTTGGTGGCCACGGCGTTGACGCCCTGCAGCACCTGCGCCACGTACCGGGTGGAGTTCCTGGTGTTGAACAGATGGTTGGTGGCAGCGAGGGCCAGCTCCACGCGGGAGCCGAAATCCTGCCCGGGCAGGGTTTCACTCACCCGATTTTCATCCAGGTACATCTCATCGACACGGGGCAGCAGCGGCACAGTGGTCATCCTTAGTTCGACGTTGGGGGTTTGTCTTTAGCAAGGTAAGCCTTACTTAGGTGAACCTTTTCGTCAAACTTTAGTGACTTATTTATCTTAAGCCGCGGGAATACGGGCGGTCTTCAGGTCGCGAGCGCGTCATTGACTGGCCCCGATCGCGAATCGGGTGCAAAATACTCCGCGCGAACGAACACTTGAGGCCCTCCTGCGGGAGCTTTCAGGGGCTTAAGTGACCACTCGCGCAGTGGGAGGGGGCTTAAGTGACCGTTCGCGCTAGTTGTCCGGCCAGTCGATGTGCTGTTCGTAGCCCTCGTGGGCGCGGAGGTAGCCGGAAATGAACGGGCAATGCGGGATGATCCGCTTACCCGAAGCCACCACGTCGTCGAGCGCGAAGTGCGCCAGCACCTTGCCCAGGCCCTGGCCCTTGAAGTCCTCGGCGGTGTCGGTATGGAGGAAATCCACGTGTCCGGGCAGGTCCCGGAAGAAGGACTGGACGGCGATCTTCCCGCCCACCCGCAGCTCGTAGCGGTGATGCTCGTCATCCCTGGACAGCGAGACGTCAGGGCTGAACTTGTCCTCTGTGGAAATCATGTTCTCAGTCATGGTTCGACATTGGCACTACTTGGCCCCGCTGGCAATGGCCCGTCAGACTGGCCGCCATCGTGGGCGACGCGTTCGGCACCGACATCGCCGGGGACACGTTCGGGCATCCTGCCCAGCAGCAGGACGGCCAACACAAAGCATGCTGCGCCGCCTCCGAGCAGGCCAAGCGTCAGGCCGTTGAGGGCAGCGTCCGCCACCGGAATGAAGACGACGACGGCGGCCGTCACCACCGCGGCGGCGGGCCGGCCGCGGGTGTGGACAGACGCCGTCGGACGTTCCTCAAGGTGGCCGAACGCGGCCAGCACCGGGAGCAGGAGAGCCACAACCCCCAGGAGGACGAGCGGGCGGGCCCACCACCATTCGGCGGTGCCTGCCGCGGGCTTGGGGAAGTCGGTGAGGAGCAGGAGCCCGGACATAGCCACGAGCAACGGCAGGTGCCACAGGTACACGGTCATGGAGCGGTGGCCGGCAACCATGACCACCGCGCGGATCCAGCGCACCCCGGAAACCCAGCCGAGCCCCGGCCGGAAAAGCTGGAGCGCGGCAGCCTGGGACACGCCCAAAAGCAGCAGGCAGAGGTTGGGCGGGTTGAGGTTGACCAGCATATTTCCGGAGTAGAGACCCAGGCCAGTGACCAACCCGAGCACCAGGTTGGCTGCCAGGATGAGCCCCACCAGGCCGGAGCGCGTGAGCCTGGCGAAGTAACCGTCGGCCATCAGGAAACCAAGCTGCTGCACGGCGCACCACAGGAAAACAAGATTTGCGTAGGCGAGCATGGGCAGGGCTCCGCGGAAGCAGTCGACGGCCACCACGAGGGCCGCCAGGACGGCAACGGTCAGCCAGGGCGCGCGCTCGTGGAACCGGGCCAGGAGCGGGATGTTGAGCTGGGCTGCAAGGTAGGCGGCGAGGAACCACAGCGGCATGCCGGCCCCGGTGGCCATCAGCTGGACCACTTGGGGGTCCACGCCGAGCAGGAGCGCCGCTGAAAGGCCCAAGAACATCACCGCCAGGAGTGCCGCCGCCGGGCGGATCAGCCGCAGGAGCCGTGCCTGGGCAAACTCGACGCCGGTGCCGCCGCGGGCTTTCAGCCGCTGCCAGGACTGGAGGCCGGTGGTGCCGCCGGTCACGAAGAACAGCGGCATCACCATAAATATCCAGATGACCGGCACAAACCAGGGCTGATCGCCCAGCGTATTTTTGGAGGTCACGGTGCCGTCCCCTTGCAGGACGGGGCTGACCATCATGCAGTGGCCCACCACCACCAGGGCCAGGCAGACGAACCGGACAAGGTCGATCACGAGGTCGCGCTGGACCGCCTGTTCACCCTGCGGGGCCGGCCCCGGCTCCTTCACACCACTCACGTGCATTCCCTACATGCGCCGATGCTGCTGTTGACTCAATTGTCCGCCCGCGATGCGCTCCCGGCCAGAAAGGCACCCTCCGGCCAGGAGTGTCAGTCAGCCAGCGACGGCCAGCAACCCAAGCACGACGGCGAGCAACGGCGTCGTGCCTTGCAGAACCGCGGCGCGGAGGTACTTTTTCCCGCTGAGTGCCAGCACCGCCGCGGCGAGCAGCATCGACCCGCAGCAGCTGAAGATCAGCGTCCAGCCCACCACGTGCTGCGCCGACCAGTCGGGGCCGAGCGCCACGCAGCCCACTCCGATGAACGCGCCGATGGCCAGGAACAGGTTGTAGAAACCCTGGTTGTAGGCAAGCGGTTTGGTGGTCTCGGCGTCGGCCTGGGAGGTGAGGCCGAAGCGTTTCCAGGTGGCCGGCGTGGTCCATGTGAGGGACTCCATGGTGAAGATGTACACGTGGAGCGCGGCGGCGAGGAAGGCAAAAAGCAGGGAGGCCAGGATCATGTGCTGATCCTAGCCTCCCCAAAACTCAACGGATGCGTCAGCGGCTGAGCATGCCCAAAGCCGACGTGGCGAATTCCCTGGCCGAGGTGTTCCAGTGGCCCAGCAGGCCCTGGAGGTTCTCGCCGTCGGTCCGGTGCGCCGGCAGCTGTTCCTGGAGCGTGGACAGCACGCCGGTGCGGAGCTCGGTATTGAAGTTCACTTTGCCCACGTTCATGGCCGCGGCCTTGACCAGCTCTCCCGCCGGAATGCCGGACGCGCCGTGGAGCACCAGCGGGATGTGGGTCCGCACCGCAATGTCCTGCAGGACGTCCCAGCGCAGCTGCGGCTCGCCCTTGTACTTGCCGTGGACGTTGCCCACCGCAACAGCCAGGAGTTCCGCGCCGGTCCGGGCCACAAAGTCCTCCACCTGGGCGGAGTCCGTCAGGCCGGCCACTGCCACACCGGCTTCGTCGGCGCCGAAGGCGCGGTCCTCGTCGCCGGCCAGGCCGCCGAGTTCCGCTTCAAGCACGACGTCGGCACCCAGCACGGCGCGGGCCTCACGGACCAGCGCAATGTTGTCCTCATACGGGAGGGACGAGCCGTCCGCGAGGACCGAATCCGCCCCCGCGGCGACGGCGTCGGCCATCACCTTGAGGTCTGTCGCGTGATCAAGCTGGACGGCCACCGGAACGGACGCGGCGTCTGCCAGGCCGCGGAGCGCGGCGATCAGCCGGAGGCCGTTGGACGTGCCGGCCGTTTTGGGGGCCACCAGCAGGATGACCCCGTGGCCAGCGTCCTCGGCCGCGCCCACAACAGCCAAAGCGGTGGTGAAGTCATAGCAGGTGAACGCTGGAACGGCCGAGCCCTGCTGGAGGGCGGTGGTGACCAGGTGGTCGAGTCGGGTGCGCATCAGACGCTCAGGCCTCCCACCAGGATCCAGGCCGCGTAGGTCAGGATGAAGCCAGCCACGCCAAGGACGGTGGTGAGGACGGTCCAGGTCTTGAGGCCGTCCGAGACGGTGAGGCCGTAGTAGCGCACCACGGTCCAGAAGCCGGCGTCGGTGACGTGGGACAGGCCCAGGGAGCCGAAGCCGATGGCGATGACGATGACGGCGATCTGGGCCGGCGAGTAGCCGCCTTCCATCACGGCGGAGGTCAGCAGGCCGGTGGTGGTGACGATGGCGACGGTTGCCGAACCCTGGGCTGCACGCAGCGCCAGGGAGATCACGAAGCCGAGCACAATGACCGGCAGGCCCAGGTGGTCCAGCGTCTGGGACAGCGCGGCACCGATGCCGGAGGTCCGCAGGACCTCACCGAACACGCCGCCGGCGGCGACAACCATCAGGATGGACGCGATGGGAGGCAGGGCGCCTTCGAAGATTTCGCCGGTTTCCTTCAGGGACCAGTTGCGGCGGACCGCCAGCAGGAAGAAGGACAGGGCAACGGCCACCAGGAGGGCGAAGAACGGGTTGCCGATGAAGGCAGCCAGGCCGTACCAGGAGTTGTCCTTGGGGATGGTGAGTGTGCCCAGGGTGCCGATGAGGATCTGCACGATCGGCGCGGCGATGAGGAAGATGATCAGGGCCGGACGCGGCGGGGCGATGCCTACGGCGCCGGGGCCTTGGTGGCCGACCTTGACCAGGGAGTCGGAGCCGAATTCGTCCACCTGGGCCTTGACGCCGGGGAGGAGCTCGTACTCCTTGCGGTTCATGATGCTGGCAACCCAGTAGGACAGGAATCCGAGCGGGATGCAGATGAGCAGCGAGATCAGCGTGATGAGCCCGATGTCGGCGCCGAACACGCCGGCGCCTGCCACGATGCCCGGGTGGGGCGGCACGGCGACGTGGATGGAGAGCATTATGCCGGCCATCGGCAGGCCGAACTTGACCGGGTGCACGTTGGCGATCTTCGCAAAGGCGTAGACGATCGGGACGAGCACAATAATGCCCACCTCGAAGAACACGGGGATGGCTACCAGGAAGCCGACGGCGGTGAGCGCCACCGCGACGCGCTTGGCGCCAAGCTTCTCAGTGAAGTGCGCGGCCAGCGACTGGACGCCGCCGGATACCTCGATCATCCGGCCCAGGACGGCGCCGAGCGCGATCAGCAGGGCTACCTTGCCCATGGTTCCGCCCACACCGTTGGCGACGACGGTGAAGACGTCCTTCAACGGGATCTGCGAGGCCACGGCCACGGCGATGCTCACGGTCAGCAGGGCCACAAAGGCCTGGATCTTGAAGCGGATGATCATCACCAGCAGGACGGCGATGCCGATCGCCGCGATGGTGAGGAGCAGAGGAGTACCCAGCTCCACCGCGGGTTTGATGGCGGGGGCGTCGGCCGCCCGCACCATCAGCGAGTTAGTCAGGGGGTTCATTGCGGTGTCTCCTTCGACAAGCCAGTCTTCCAGAAGACGGGCTAGCGGGCGCTGTTTCTTGTGCTTTGTGAACGCTGGAAGATACGACGACGGCGGAGGGGGGACCGCCGTCGTCGTAAGTCTTTTGGGGGTGCTTTAGCCGGCGTGCTTTAGCCGGGCTGCTTAGGCGGTGCGCTTGGTGGGCGCGACAACCTTGATGACTGCGGAATCGTCGGCGGCGGCGAGGCCCTGGGCCTGGCCCAGGAGGTACAGCTGCTCGGCGGCGGCGGCAACGGGGGCTGCCAGGCCGGCGGCGCGGGTGGCCTTGCCCACGATGCCCATGTCCTTGACGAAGATGTCCAGGCGGGACAGGACCTCGGCGCCTTCCTCGGTGTAGGCCTCGAGGATGCGCGGGCCACGGTTGGAGAGCATGAATGAACCTGCCGCGCCGGCTTCGAGGGCTGCGAGCGTTTTGGCCTGGTCCAGGCCGAGGGCGTCGGCGAGGGCCATGGCCTCGGCGGCGGCCGCGATGTGGATGCCGCAGAGGAGCTGGTTGACAGTCTTGAGGGCCTGGCCGTCGCCGGGCTTGTCGCCCACCACGGTCAGGGTGGACGCGAGGAGTTCGAGGGCCGGGCGGGCCTTCTCCTGGGCTTCCGGGGAGGCTCCCACCACGATCAGCAGGTCACCCTCGCCGGCGCGCTTGGGGCCGCCGGACAGCGGCGCGTCCACGAGCTCAACGCCGTATTCGGCGAGCTTCTCTACCGTGGCGGGGATGGCTTCGGTGCCCACGGTGCTGCCGAGGATGACGACGGCGCCCGGCTCCAGCACGGAGGCCACGCCACTCTCGCCGAAGAGGACATCGTTAAGCTGCTCGCCGTTGCGGACCGCGAGGAGCAGGGCGTCGGCGCCCTTGGAGGCTTCCCGGGCGGAGGCGAAGGTGCGGATGCCGGCTTCTTCGGCGAGCTTCAGGCGCGGCTCGGCGATGTCGAAGCCGTGGACAGTGAGCTCGCTGGCCAGGCGGGTGGCCATGGGCAGGCCCATGGCGCCGAGGCCCAGGACGGTGATGGTGTAGTTGCTGGTCATGGTGTTCTCCTTTGAATACTGGCGGGCTGCTAGAAAGTGCTGCTGAGCTTGCGGGTGACGTCGGCGAGGGACTGGTCGTCGCCCACGTTGCCGGCGAACACGATGTACGGGATGCCCTTGGCGGGGCCGTCCACCGGCTCCCAGAGCGAGACGATGCCCGGCAGCATGGGACCGCGGACAATGGCGTGGCGGATTTCCAGGCCGTGGGCGGCGACGTCGGAGGACGTGATGCCGCCCTTGGCGATGACAAACCGCGGCGGGAAGGTCTTGAGGGTCCGGTTCACCACGGCGACGACGGCGGCGGACACTGTGCGCGCGATCCGCAGGCTTTCGGCGGGATCGTCAGTCTTGATCAGCAGGCGGCTGGTGTGGACGATGACGTCTCCCCCGTGGAGCGCCTCCACCACGGTGTCAACGGTCTGGTCGAGGTGGGTGTCCCCGGCGCCTGTTTCGGTTTCGGCGGCGAGTAGTTTCTCGGCGTCGATCTCCACAATGCGCGCGGCGCTGTGTTGTTCGCTGAGGGCCTTGAGCTGGCGGGTGGTGACGCCCACGTGGGAGCCCACCACGATCAGGCCACCGGCCTCGGACGGGGTGTTGCCGGCGTAGGCTTCAGCGCCGGTGAGCTCGGTTCGGATTTCCTGGCCGATCCGGGCGCGGACAAACGGCGGTCCCACGCGGTAGAGGAGCTTCTTGCCACGGCGTTCGGCTTCTTCCAGGCCCAGGGACAGGGCGCGGAGGTCGTTCTCGGTGACGATGTCAGCGACGATCGGCGTGGAGTTGATGGCCGGCTCGATCGCGTCGGCGATGGCCTTGGCGGTGATCTGCGGATCGGTAGAGACGCGGATGATGTTTAGGTCAAGGACGATCACGGATTCCGCAGCCAAGCGGCCCTGCGACTTCTCTTCCACGTATTTGGTCATGTCCGAGTTGGCGAAGCCGAAGCTGGCGTCCTTGGCGAATTCGGTCTCGGCCACGGGGGTGAGCTTGCCGGCGTCGTCCCCGGTGCCGCGCATGTAGTGCACGCCGCCGATGGTCACGCGGCCGGCGTCGGGGAACGCCGGCACCAGCACAACGCCGTCGGTGGCTTCCCCGCTGACATCAGCAACGGTGGCGGCGATGACGTCGGGCTCCAGCGGGTAGTGGCCGCGGAGGGTGGAGTCGCTGCGGCTCACGAACCCCAGCCGCAGGGCATCTGCGGACCCGGCAGCGGCCAGCGCGTTTCGGACCACTTCCTCGTTACGGACTGCAGCTTCAGCCGGGTCCAGGCTGCGGGTGTTGGTCAGCACGTACACGGCGGGCTTCGACTGGCCGAAGGCCCAGATGAAGTCCTCCACTTCCCAGCGGGTGAGCACGGGCAGATCCGCAACGGACTGCGTTCCGGTGGGGTCGTCGTCGAGCACTACCAGCATCCGGGGGTTCTCCGCGCTGGACGCGGCGACGGCGTCGGCAACAAGGCGGGCGGGAATCCGGACTTCGGCCGGGAAGGCGGCAAGGATGTCTGCTTCAAGCGTCACAGTGCACTCCGTTGTGTGGAAATCTCTAAGTATTGAGGTAACTGTAAGATGTCTGACATCTAACATTTCAAATAGTGTGGCACAGGACATAGAAACGCGCAAGTAGACTTGTCAGACATATCTGGCGACGCCGCAAGGGGGACATATGGCACGGAAATCACTGGTGGGCGTTGTTGCCGACGAACTCCTGGACCGGATCATTGCCGGGGACTTTCCACCCGGATCCAGCGTGCCCGGCGAGCTGGAACTCAGCGCCAGGCACGAGGTGAGCCGGATGACGGTGCGCGAGGCCATGAAAACCCTGGAAGCGCAGCGGATCCTCAGCGTGGAACGCGGCCGCGGCACGTTCGTTAACCCGTTGAACCGGTGGGCTTCGCTGGAAGCTGTCCTGCGCGCCGCGTCAGAGGGACAAAACGAAGCCGCCGCCTCCGTGCAGCTCATTGAACTGCGCCGAATGCTTGAAACCGGGGCGTGCGAGCTCGCGGCGGCGCGGATCAGCGACGCCGACATCCAGGCGCTGTTCGGCCATGTAGCGGCGATGCGGGCCGCCCATGAGGTCAACGACATTGCCGCCTTCGTGGAGGCTGATCTGGCATTCCACGACCTGATCCTGCGCGCTTCGGAGAACGTTTTTGTGGCGGTCCTTTTCGCACCGCTGCACCGGGTGCTGGAAAAGCGCCGGGCCGAAACATCGGCCGTGCCAACCATCCAGGAGCATGCCATCGGGCACCACCAGAACATCGCCGAGGCCCTGGAATCGCGTAATCCGAGCCGGTCGCGCGAAGCCATGGACCTGCACATGCAGCAGACCCTGGATGACCTCAAGAACCTGGTGCTCGAAGCTCCCTAACCAGAGTCCACGCCGACGTATTGGCTCTGGCCACGCCTGAGAAGTGCCACTAGTGTTCAAGAACGGCCCGCAACCGGGAATCGAAGGCGATCACGAGGAGCGAAGTTGTCCAACCACACGTACAGCATTACTGAAATTGTCGGCACCTCCGAAGAAGGCGTGGACGCGGCAGTCCGCAACGGGATCGCCGAGGCCGCCAAGACCTTGCGCAACCTGGACTGGTTCGAGGTCAAGGAAATCCGCGGTCACCTCGAAGACGGCAAAGTTGCCGACTGGCAGGTACGGATCAAGCTCGGTTTCCGCCACGAAGGCTGACCTGCCTGAGTTTTAGGAGTGATGGCCGCGTCCTTTGGGCGCGGCCATCACTGTTTAGCCATTCGGCACGGCCCTGCCAGGCACTTCCTACAACGAAGGTAGGACTGCCAGTCCTAGGAAAAGCAGGGACATGGTCAAGGACTGACTATCGGCGCGAAAGTGCATAGGCTCGTACCGGAGCAGTTCCCGAAAGCGGTTTCCGGCCGGACATCCCGGGCCAGGAACCACCCTTCAGCACTACGAGGAGTACCCCCATGTCAGAAATCCCGCTGAACAACGGCGTCACCATCCCGCAGCTCGGCTTCGGCGTTTTCCAGGTTCCGCCGGAAGACACCCAGCGGGTCGTTGAGGATGCCCTGGCAGCCGGCTACCGCCACATCGACACCGCCGCCGGATACCGTAACGAAGCAGGTGTGGGCGCTGCCATCGCAGCCTCGGGCATTCCGCGCGAGGAAATCTTCGTGACCACCAAGCTCCGCAACGGCGACCAGGGCCGGGCCCGGGACGCATTCCAGGACACCCGCGAGGCGCTGGGTCTCGACTTCGTGGACCTCTATCTCATCCACTGGCCGGTTCCGTCGCAGGGCCTCTATGTCCAGGCCTGGAAGGAGTTGGAGAACCTGTATGCCGCCAAGGACATCCGTGCCATCGGCGTCTCGAACTTCCTCGCCGACCACTTGGACACCCTGCTCGAGTCCACGGACGTGGTACCGGCCGTGAACCAGATCGAGCTGCACCCCAGCTACCAGCAGGCCGAACTGGCCGCCAAGAGCCGAACCCTCGGGATTGCGGTGGAGGCCTACAGCCCGCTGGGCCAGGGCGGCGACCTCAACGGAAACGCCGTCACCGCTGTCGCGCAGGCGCACAACGCAACCACCGCCCAGGTGGTCCTTGCCTGGCACCTGGCCGCCGGCACCATCGTCATTCCCAAGTCGGTCAACCCGTCCCGTATCCGCGAAAACTTCGCGGCCGCGTCCCTGACACTGACCGACGACGAACTCGCCTCCATCACCGCCCTCGAGCGGGGCGCGCGCATCGGTTCCGATCCCGCCGTCGCCGCTTTCACGCAGCTGTAGCCGCCGCTGACCGAGCCTGCCAGCACCGATTCCGGCGGCTCGGTCACCGGGTTCCGATAGGTCCACCCACCAACGAAGGATTCCCCCCCATGCAGTTCACGCACTTGGGCCGCTCCGGCCTGAAAGTTTCCCGCCTGTGCCTGGGCACCATGAACTTCGGCCCGCACACCGACGAAGCTGACGCACACAACATCATGGATACCGCCCTGGACGCCGGCATCAACTTCTTCGACACGGCCAACGTCTATGGCGGCAGCGGGCACCGGGGCTGGACCGAGGAAATCATCGGCCGCTGGTTCGCGAAGGGCGGCGAGCGCCGCGAACGGACCGTCCTGGCCACCAAGCTGTACGGCACCATGACCGACCGGCCCAACGAGTCCAAGCTGTCCGCGCTGAACATCCGGCGTGCCCTGGACGCCAGCCTGAAGCGCCTCCAGACGGACTACATCGATGTGTACCAGTTCCATCACATTGACCGGGACACGCCCTGGGACGAGATCTGGCAGGCCATCGAAGTGGCCGTCCAGCAGGGCAAGATCCTCTACTCAGGCAGCAGCAACTTCGCCGGCTGGCACATCGCCCAGGCACAAGAAGCCGCCCGCCGCCGGAACTACACCGGGCTGGTCAGCGAGCAGTCCATCTACAACCTGTTCCGCCGCGAAGTGGAACTCGAGGTCATCCCCGCGGCACAGCAGTACGGCCTGGGCCTTATCCCGTGGTCCCCGCTCCAGGGCGGGCTGCTGGGCGGCGTCCTGAAGAAGGAACGCGCGGGCGTCCGGCGCACCGAAGGACGTGCTGCCGAAACCCTCAAGCAGCACCGGGACCAGATCCAGCAGTTCGAGGATCTTGCGGACGGACTGGGCCACGAACCCGGCGATATCGCGCTCGCCTGGCTGCTTCACCAGCCTGCTGTCACCGCGCCGATCGTGGGGCCACGCACGCAGGGACAGCTCGACGCCGGCATCCGGGCGTTGGAGGTCACGCTCGACGCCGAGGCACTCAAGCGGCTCGACGACATCTTCCCGGGCCACCGCCCGGCACCGGAGGACTACGCATGGTGACCCTGTCGGATCCGGCGGCGTTGGATTCCGCGGCATACACCGTGGCGCCACGGAGCATCCTCTTCCTGGGCGGCACCGGGGTGATCAGCGCCGCAGCGGCGGAACGCGCCGTCGTACTGGGACACCGGGTGACCATCCTCAACCGCGGCCAATCAGGCAAGCCGGTACCGGACGGCGCGGAGGTCCTGCGCGCGGACATCCGCGACCAGGACGCTGTTCGGGCGGTGCTGCAGGACAGGGGGTTCGACGCCGTTGCGGACTTTATTGCCTTCACCCCAGATCAGGCGCGCTCCAGTATGGAACTGTTCCGGGGCCGGACCGGCCAGTACGTGTTCATCAGCACGGCGTCGGCCTACCAGAAGCCGCCCACCCGGCTGCCGATCCTGGAATCCACTCCGCTGAAAAATCCGTTCTGGCAGTATTCACGGGACAAGATTGCGTGCGAGGACCTCTTGTTCGAGGCCTACCGGTCAGATGATTTTCCGGTCACCGTGGTGCGTCCTTCACATACGTACGACCGCACGAGGGTGGGCCTGGTGGGCGGCTGGACGGATATTCACCGGATGCGCACCGGCCAGCCCGTCATGGTGCACGGAGATGGCACTTCGCTCTGGACCGTGACCCACGCCAAGGACTTCGCGAAGGCCTTCGTGGGACTGCTCGGCAGGCCGCAGGCAGTGGGCGAGAGCTACACCATCACGTCGGATGAGTACCTGCCGTGGAACCAGATCTACGGCTTGTTTGCGCGGGCGGCCGGGGTTGCTGAACCGGAATTGGTCCATGTGCCGTCGGACACCATCGCCGCGCGTAGCGCCGGGCACAGCCCCCATCTGGGGCCAAGCCTCCTCGGCGACCGCGCCCACTCCGTAGTTTTCGACAACGCCAAGATCAAAGCCCTGGTGCCTGGCTTTGCCGCCACCATCCCGTTCGCGGACGGGACCCGGGAGGTCGTTGACTGGCATGACAGCCACCCGGAACTTCAGGTGGTGGACCAGTCGTTTATGGATCTGAGTGATCGGCTGATCAGGTGGGCGCGAAGGGCGGCTGACTGACGGTGCGGCCGCGGCGCCCGCGGCGACCCGGATGGGGATCCTCCGGCGCACGCCGCTAGGCCTTTTCAACCCACTGGGCCCGCCACTCGGGTGCCTCGAAGGTTTCGCTCCAGTAGGCCGTCTCCTTGGCGATTCTGCCGTCCCGGAATTCGAAGATGAACACCGTTTCGTATGCGGACCGTTGTAGTCCAGCAGGGCTTCGGCCACCTCCAGGTTCCCGCCGCTCAGCATCCGGCGCGGTGTGATGGTGGGCAGCTGCGGGAAGGCGTTGTAGATTCCCCGCCGGTTTTCCGCGCCGCGCACAACTTCCCCGGATTGCGGCCAATGCATCACGGCGTCGTTGTGAAACAGCTCGTCCATGACCTCAATGCGGCGGTCGTTGATGCACGCGATCAGCCGGTTGACCACGTTCTCATTAGCGTTAATGGGCTGCCGACATGACAACCCAGATCATCAACGGATCCGGCGACCAGGCCCCCAGCATTGACGACTGGAAGCGCGGCAGGCTGCTCACCGCCACGGACACCCGGACCAACAACGGTACCAAAGGCACGCCGAGCCTCGTGGCAGACGTAGTGGGTGACTGGCGCGAGGAAATGCTGGTCCGGACGGCCGACAGCTCAGCGCTCCGCATGTACCTAAGCACCGAAGTGACCAACCACAAGCTCTACACGCTTATGCACGACCCCCAGTACCGGGCGGAGGTAGCCCGGCAGAACACCACCTACAACCAGCCGTCCTACACGGACTTCTATCTGGCCTCGGACATGGACTTCGGTGATGTGCCGCTGCGCACGGCCTGGCTCCCGGGCAGCGTGAAGGCCCTCCATCAGGCTTTGGAGGACCTGGTTGAGTCCGGCGACGTGGCGGGCCCGGTCGCAAAGCAGCTGGCAGCGGGTGTGCAGCAGGCGGCAAAGGCAGTGGACGACGGCGATGCCTCCCAAGCGGCGCACGCCATCCAGCGCTTCGTGAAGTTCCTGGACCAGCAAAAGAAGCCCGATCACGTATCCGAGGTGGCACGAACAGTACTCGACCACCAGGCCGGAAATATTCTCCGGGCATTCGAAGGCTAGGAAGGCGAAAGCACGGCAGACTGTTGAAATGACTCTCTCACCGCTCATCATGCTCAATGACGGCTACAGCATCCCGCAGCTGGGGCTCGGCACCTGGCCGCTGGACGACGAACAGGTGACTGCCGCCGTCGTACAGGCCCTGGAAGCCGGGTACCGGCACATCGATACGGCAGTGAAATACGGCAATGAGGAAGGGGTCGGGAACGGCATCCGCGCAGGCGGGGTGGACCGAAGCGAAATCTTCGTCACCACCAAGCTGGACGGCCAGTTCCAAGGCGAGGACCGCGCGGTGGCGGGGTTGGAGGGGTCACTGACCCGCATGGGGCTGGACTACGTGGACCTGCTGCTGATCCACTGGCCGCTCCCTGCGCGTGATGATTTCGTCTCGACGTGGAAAACGTTTGAGCGGCTGCAGGCGGAGGGCAAAGTCCGGTCCATCGGCGTCTCCAACTTCAAGCCGGCACACCTGGAACGGCTGCTGGCCGAAACCGACGTTGTGCCTGCAGTGAACCAGATCCAGCTGAGCCCGGCGATTACCCGCGAGGCGGAACGGGAGTTCAATGCCGGGCATGGAATTGTCACGGAATCGTACAGCCCGCTGGGCGGGTCGGGGGCAAGCCTGCTGACCGCTCCCCTCCTTTCGCAGCTTGGTGAAAAATACGACAAGACCCCGGCTCAACTGGTGCTGCGCTGGCATATTGAGAAGGGACTTGTAGTCATTCCAAAATCTGGAAATCCCGAGCGGATGCAGGAAAACCTGGACATCTTCGATTTCTCCCTGGATCGGCAGGATCTCGCGGAACTTGCCATCCTGGACGAGGGGCCCGGCGCCGGCAACGATTCGGACTCAACAGGGCACTGAGAGAGGGCCCGAACAGGCTTTCCGCGGGGATTCAGAGTGGCGAAAAGAAAGTAAGCATGATTAGTATTGGGGCAGAGGGATGAAGCGTGCCCGGGATCGGGCACCTCCCTGATGTAGGAAGAAGGAACGACAAAATGGGTTTCTTTGCATTTTTGATTCTTGGCCTTATTGCCGGCGCGATCGCTAAGGCGATCCTTCCGGGCAAGCAGGGTGGCGGCTGGATCATCACCCTCATCCTGGGCGTCGTTGGTGCGTTCCTCGGCGGCTGGCTCGGCGGGATGATTTTCGGTACTGGCCTGCAGGAGTTCTTCTCGCTGCAGACCTGGCTGCTCGCGATCGCCGGCTCGATCATCGTGCTGCTGGTTTACGGCATGATCACGAAGCGCAGCGTCCGCAGCTAACTTCGTCACCGGCATGAATACCGGCCCTGGGACAACATCCCGGGGCCGGTTTTCTTTCCCCGGCCAAGCGGATCGGGGACCGACACCTTCTCAACGAGCAGGAGTTCACCATGAAATCAAAACTTCTTTTAGGTATTGGCATCGCGGCAGGTTACGTCCTGGGATCGCGGTCCGGCCGGGCGGCGTACGACAAGCTCAAGGCCAGGGCGGCGAGCATCTGGGACAGCAAGCCGGTCCAGGACAAGGTCAGTGCCGCCACGGAGGCCATCAAGGAGAAGGCTCCCGAGGTGGCAGACCAGCTCGGTGAGGCCGCGCGCCGGGCGGGCACGGTCATCGGCTCGGCCGTCCACCACGACACCGCGTCGGGTGACGGCAAGTCCAAAGCGTCCGACGCCGGCACCTCCGTGGGCGCCTCCGGCACCGCTGCGTCTGGCAGCGCTGCGGCCGGCAGCGCTGCGGCCGGCGGTACTGCGGTGGGCGATCACGTTCCCGCCCACAGCACACACCCGGAAACGGTGAACCTGGGGACATCGGACGTTGAGTCAGACCCCGCATTCAATGACAACCAGGGCCAGGACTGGTCCGGTGAAGGCGGCGCCACTCCTGGCGGCGCAGCCACGAACGTTGACCCCCGGCGGGAATGATCCGGGATCGTTGCCGGGACGTTACGCGGGATTCGCCGTGTGACACGGAAGGCACGTTGAAATTGTGCTAAAAATGGTCGTTGCTGGCCGCCGCGCTCCTTGGGGGACGCGGCGGCCAGCCACGTTTCACATCATGGCCAGATGCCGTCTCAGGTGACCAGCTCGGCAGCACCGAACGAGACGCTGAACTGAACGCACCACAGGTCAACTGACGGGTACTTCGACAGATCAACGTCGGCGGGAATCCGGTAAACCTGATTGCCCTGATTTCCCTTGATCAGGCCGAGGTCGTAGTAATCAGCGGAGCCGGCGGTGAACCAGCCTGCCGTCCCTTCCACCACGTGGGCGGCACTTAACCAGACGTGCACATCCGGACCATTGGACGTATCGAGGTTTTCGAGCGTGAGCAGCCTGACGCCGTCAGGCTGCTGTACGATCCGGACAGTTCCCGTGGTGGCGTGTTCATGGCTGATCAGCGTACCCACAGCAAGCTGCACCGGGCCTGCAGGCATGGGTGCCGGAGTCGGCGCCAAGGGTGTAGGCGGAGTCGTTTGTGTTTGCGCTGGACTGCTGGCCACGATGGGGAGCTGTTCATCCACTCTCACGTCCACAAAGAGAAGCCAGGGCTTGAACAGCACAAGCCCAATCACCAGCCCTACCGTGGCAAGGGCCGCCGCAGCGATCATCCAGGTCCGGCGTCGGTTTGGACTCTGCTTTCGACTCATGGACTTTCCGCTCATGGAATCATCGTCCGCGTATCCGGCGACTGGCGCAACGCATCAGCCGTAGCCGGAATTTGCGGCTTTTTGGAGCTCAACCGCAGTACTGGCTTAAATGTCGTACCCCCTTGGCAGAGTATTCCCATGGAAGCTTTCGGGGATCAACTCGCGGACGGCGGTGACACCGCCATGCTGACGGCCGACGCCGGACTGGCTGCGGCGATCGCCTCGGTGAACGCTGCCGCCTCGTCTGCTCCCGGGACCCTGGCGATGACCAGCTACGTCGAAGCCGCCGATTTCGCCAGCCTCGTCGAGGACCTCTCCCGGACCGTGGACTACCTCCAGATCCTCGCCGCGGGCGCCGTGGACCGCACCCGCACCCAGGCCATCACCACAGCGGCAGCCACCCGGACCACCTGGGACTGGGTCACCGGGTGGGACAACGGCGTCGAAGCCCTGAACGAAACCGACGCCGCCTGGCCCTCCGGGACCACCGCGGAAATCGCGGGGACCACCGCCGGGAGCACCCGGGCCGTTCCGGGGTCACCGGCCGATGACGGCTGCAAGAACACCGCCGAATTCCTGCGCCTCCGGCTCCGGATCGGGCGCAGCGAAGCCCAGCGCCGCATCCACCTCGCCCACAGCATCCTGCCCGCAACCACCCTCACCGGAGACCCCGTACCCCCAATGAGGGAACACCTCGCCGCAGCCCTCACCCCCGCCTCCACTACCGGCAGCCCGGCAGAGACCAGCGGCGACGCCGACACCGACGACCTAATCCGGCCGCACGCCGTGCCAGGGTCCGGGCCCGTGGTCTCCTCCCGCGCCGGGACCATCATCAGCGCCACCCTGGACCGCCTCAAACACCACACCACCCCGGAGAACCTGGACCGGATCGAACACGACCTCACGCACACCGCCGCCACCACAGACCCCGATTTCCTGACCCGCGTCGCCCGCCGCTGGGCCGACACCATCGACGCCGACGGCACCGAACCCATCGAAGAAGCACTCCGCCACACCCAAGGCGCGTTCATCCGCAAACCCCGCCATGGCCTCCACCACCTCGAAATCTTCGCCACCACCGACCAATACGAACACCTCGCCACCGTCATGAACGCCGCCACCAACCCCCGCACCACCACGGGCACAGAAACCGGCACAGAAACCGTCGCAGCCACGGGCACGGAAGCCGCGTCCGGGAGCGGCGACCCCGGCCCCGGGCAGGGCAACAATGTCTGGCAGGACACCGACCTCGATCTGGACCGGCGCACCCGCTCCCAGAAACAACTCGACGGCATCGTCGGCGCCCTCAAAGCCGCCCTCAGCACCAACTTGCTGCCCACCAGCGGCGGGAACCGCCCCCAGATCCTCGCCACCATCAACTACCACGACCTCCTCCCCCACCCAGCCACAGCCACCGGCGCTGGCGACGGATTGGCGGCAGGAACAGGCACAGACAGCAACAGCGGTAATGGGATTAGCACGGCGGCGCAGGTACTGGTACTGGTCTTGGTATTGGCACGGGCAGCTTCACGTTCACCGGGCCCGTCGCGGCAACCACCCTCCGCAAACTCGCCTGCGACGCCGACATCATCCCCGTCCTACTCGGCACCAACGGCGAAATCCTGGAACTCGGCCGCAAAACCCGGCTCTTCACCCCCGCCCAGCGCCTCGCCCTGACCGCCCGCGACCAGGGCTGCACCTTCCCCAACTGCACCATCCCAGCGCCCTGGTGCGCAGCCCACCACATCACCTACTGGTCACGGCAAGGCCCCACCAACGTCGGCAACGGCGCCCTGCTCTGCTCCCATCACCACCACCTCATCCACAAAGAACAATGGACCATCCACACCCGCAACGGCGTCCCCTGGTTCACACCCCCACGCCACATCGACCCCGCCCAAAAACCCCAACAAAACCACTACTTCAAACCACCACCCCCACAACGCGAATAGACACTTCCACAGCGCGAAAAGGCGGCCACAACGCGAATGGGCAGCCGCCACCGCAGGAAGTGGTACCTGCCGGCGCACCCGTTACTAAGGCCGTCCGACTACGACGGTGCCGTCCAGTTCTTCCGAGCGGACAATCCTCACCGCGAAGCCCGCATGCGCCAGGATCGACGACGTCGCTGCGGACTGCCGCTCGCTGGTTTCGATGATGAGATGCCCGCCCGGTCGCAGCCATTCGTTGGCCACCGCAGCGACGCGGCGGTGGAACTCGAGTCCGTCCGTGCCGCCGTCGAGCGACCACAACGGCTCGTGATCGCGTGCCTCGTGCGGCATGGAATCGATAGCGCCGGTGGGGACATAGGGGGCGTTGACAGCCAGAACACGGATCCGCCCCTTGACGGCGGGCGGCAGTGCATCGAACAGGTCGCCCTGGTGGACCTCACCACCCACGCTGCCAATGTTCCGGCGGGCGCAGGCCACAGCAGCCGGGTCAATGTCCGCCGCATGGAGCTCCAGGCCCGCAATACTGTACGCGATGGCAGCACCCACCGCACCGGACCCGCAACAAAGATCCACAACAACGGAGGGCTCCAGGCCATCCTTGCCCTCCTGCATCGGGTCCGCCGAGAGCAGGGCTGCGGCCTCATTCACCAACAGCCCGGTCCGGCGGCGCGGAACAAAAACCCCGGCATCGAGCTCAATCCGGAGACCGCAGAACTCGGCCCAGCCCAGGATGTGCTCCAGCGGATACCCGGCAACCCGCCGCTCCACCGCCGCAGCGATTTCGGCCGGGCCGGACACCGCGGTGAGGAGAAGCCGGGCTTCCTCCTCCGCGAAGACGCACCCGGCGGAGCGAAGCCGCTCAGCGATCCCAGCAAGGGACTCAACATCCAATTCAGTGGCTGACATGGGTACACCTTCCGCAATCCGATGGGCGCCGAGCGCCGTCGCCCGCCTCTGAATGTACGCGAAGGTAGCCCCTGGCCGCCTGTCTAAAAAGACTGGATTTATTCAGTGCAAGCGCTTACAGTGTGGCGTGGTTCACCTGGCGATCGTTCCCTGATTGCCCGCACGAACCGCACATCTGACCACCAACTGACGCCACCACACTCGCATCTCCACAGCAGCCTGAACAGCATCGCCGCTACCAGGAAGGTCTCCTGACGTGAACACACGCACCCGCAAAGGCTCCATCCAACGCCTTAACCACCCGCTGACAACATGGCTGGGGCTGCTCGCCGCAGCCGTAGTCGCTTCCACTTCTGTCCTCCCCGTGCACGCGGCGCCGGACCCGAACGACCCGGGGTCGTCGTCGGCCCTTCACTCACTCCGTGCCCCTGTGACGGACGAGAATTTCTACTTTGTGATGGCTGACCGCTTCAGCAACGGGGACGCAACCAATGACGACGGCGGTCTGGGCAGCGACCCCATGGTGTCCGGCTTCAATCCCACAAAAAAGGGCTTCTATAACGGCGGCGACCTGGCCGGCCTGCGGGACAAGATCGACTACATCCAGGGCCTGGGCACCACGTCCATCTGGCTCACCCCCAGCTTCAAGAACAAGGCGGTGCAACCCGAGGACAAGTCAGCCGGCTATCACGGCTACTGGATCACCGACTTCACCCAGATCGACCCCCATCTCGGCACCAACGACGAGCTGAAGGCCCTCATCGACGAAGCCCACTCGCGCGGCATGAAGGTGTATTTCGACATCATCACCAACCACACCGCGGACGTGATCGGCTACGAAGAGGGCGCCCGCAAGACCTACGTTTCCAAGGACGCCGAGCCGTACAAGTCGGCTGCCGGCGACGAGTTCGACGACCGCGACTTCGCAGGCTCCCACGACTTCCCGGAGCTTGATGTCAAGACGTCCTTCCCTTACGTCCCCGTTCTGGATAAAGCCGAGGAGAACCTGAAGGTCCCCGCCTGGCTGAACGATCCCACGCTGTATCACAACCGCGGAGACACCACCTTTGTAGGCGAGGACTCCTACTACGGCGACTTCTTCGGCCTCGATGACCTCTTCACCGAGAACCCCAAAGTGGTGGACGGCATGGAGGAGATCTACAAGACCTGGATCGGCGATTTCGGCGTGGACGGCTTCAGGATAGACACCATGAAGCACGTCAACAACGAGTTCTGGCAGGAATTCGGCCCGGAGGTGCTGAGCTACGCGAAGGCGCAGGGCAAGGACGAGTTCTTTATGTTCGGCGAAGTCTTCGACACAACCAAGTCCTTCACCTCCCAGTTCACCACGCGCAACCAGATGCAGGCCGTGCTGGACTTCCCGTTCCAGGAGGCCGCCCGGAACTTCGCGTCCAAGAGCCAGGACACCCGCTCGCTGGAGACCTTCTTCGCCGACGACGACTGGTACACCGATGCCGATTCCAACGTCTACCAACTGCCCACCTTCCTGGGCAACCACGACATGGGCCGCATCGGCAGCTTCATCGCGGCCGACAACCCGGGCTCAGACGACAAGGAGCAGGTGGCCCGCGACCAGCTGGCCCACGAGCTGATGTACCTCTCCCGCGGCAATCCGGTCATTTACTACGGCGACGAGCAGGGCTTCACCGGCCCCGGCGGCGACCAGGACGCACGGCAGACGTTGTTCGCCAGCCAGGTGCCGGAGTACCTCGACGACGACCTGCTGGGCACCGACGCAACGCACGCCACCGACAACTTCAACGCCGACCACCCGCTGTACTCCAAGATCAGCCAACTCGCCGCCCTGACCAAGGACCACCCTGCCCTGCGCGACGGCGCCCACCAGCACCGCTACGCCTCCGTGGGGCCCGGGATCTACGCCTTCTCCCGCACCGATGCGGAGGACCAGCGTGAGTATGTCGTAGCCCTGAACAACAGCGAACAGCCGCAGACGGCCGACGTGCCCACCTACATCGGCAAGCGCAGCTACACACGTATTTATGGGAGCACAGGTGCAGGCGCGGACAATGTGAAGACCTCAGCGGACGGAAAGCTGACAGTCACCGTCCCGCCGCTGTCGGCCGTGGTCTACCAGTCATCGGGCCGCATTCCGCACTCCAAGGCGGCTCCCGCCGTCGCACTCCAGGAACCTGCCGCCGCACCGGCGGATAACGGCCGGATCAACGTGACGGCCGACGTCGGCGGTGCTTCGTTCTACGAGGTCACCTTTGAGGCCAGGACCGCGGGCGGTGGCTGGGAGCCGATCGGCACCGACGACACAGCGCCGTACCAGGTGTTCCACGAGGTTGCTGCGTTGGATGCAGGCACCGTCCTCGAATACCGCGCCACAGTGCTGGACAACGGGGGCCACCGAGCCACCAGCCAGCCCCGGGCAGCCGCAGTTCCGGCGCCGGTCCTGACTATCCAGAAGCCTCTGGAAGGAAGCAGCGTGGAGGGGGCCGTTGAGCTCAGCGCAACGGCCGATCCGGAAAAGTCCAGCCACGTGGTGTCCTTCGAGCGCAGCGTGGCCGGCGGCGAGTGGACGGCCGTAGGCTCCGATGACTCCTCACCGGTGTACTCGGTCACCGATGACCTGGCGGCACTCGAGCTCGCGGACGGCACCCAGGTGCGCTACCGCGCGGCCACGAGCGGCCCCGGCTTCAGCGTGGTCAGCGAGCCGCGGACAGTAACGGTGGGCGAGGCTCCGCAGCCGGATTCGGTGACCGTGGCCGGGTCGCTGAACTCCGAGATGGGCTGCCCTGCCGATTGGGACCCGGCCTGCACAGCGGCGTTCATGACCCTGGACCCGGCGGACAACATCTGGCGGCTGACGGTGGACCTGCCGGCCGGGCAGTACGAGTACAAGGCCGCGCTCAACGGCAACTGGGACGTGAACTATGGCGCCGGCGGAGTCCTTTTCGGCAGCAACATCGTGTTGGACCACCCCGGCGGGGCCGTCACATTCCGCTACGACAACAGCACACACGTCCTCAGCGCCGGGTACGCCTCGCAACAGCCGGGTGCTGTTGCCATCGCGGGAAGCGTGGACAACGAACTCGGGTGCGGCGTCGACTGGGATCCCACCTGCGACCAGGCCCAGTTGATTCTGGATCCGGCAACGCTGGTGTGGAAACTGTCCGTTCCGGACCTGCCGGCCGGGACGTATGAGTTCAAGGCGGCGCTGAACCGCAATTGGGACGTGAACTACGGGGCTGGCGGGGTGCCCAACGGGGCCAACATCTCCTATACGCACGACGGCGGCGCGGTCACCTTCCGGTACGACCACGTCACCCACCTGCTCACGGCGGGTTAGGGCCCAGCACTGCGTATCATCGCGATGCGGGGCGCCGGCGGTCGTTCCGAGGTTTCGGAGCTCCGCATGGTGACCCCGCTTTGCGGTCTGCCAGTTACTCCTGCAACAGCCCTGACGGATACTCAGCCTCTGGGCCAGCAGTTCCCCCCATAGCGGCGACCAGCCGTTCACGCGCGCGCCCAAGGTGTTCGTCCAGCAATTCGGCGGCGGCCTCGCCCTGGCCGCCCTCGATCAGCTCGAGGATCTTCTGGTGTTCGGCCAGTATCAGCTCCGTGTCCAGGAGGTGCAGTGACTGGACCCGGACCATACACAGCCGCACCTCACCCACAAGCGAGCGGTACATCCGGCTGATGCGCTCATTGGCCACTCCGTCGATCAGGCTTGTATGGAAACGCATGTCAGGTTCCACAACATCCAGCGGCGCGCCCGACTTCAATGCCGCGATATCGCGGTTGGCCTGGACAGCCCCTTGCGGCACGTCCTTGGTGCGCGCCAGCCGGCGGAGTACTTCGCTTTCCAGATAGGCACGGGCCAGGTAAATGTCCCGCACCGACTCCGGCCCCAGGTCCACAACACGTGCGGTCTTGTGCGTGCCCCGGTCCAGCAGCCCCTCCGCCACGAGCTTCTCAATCGACGCCTTGGCGGTGGGGCGTGCCACTTCATACGACGTGGCGACGTCTGTCTCAGTGAGCGCCTCGCCGGAACCCAGGTCACCCGAGAAAACGCGGCTCCGCAGATCCGCAGCGATCGCGTCCACGATGGAGACTGCTGCAATACGGCCAACCATGCGCGCATCCTCTCTGGACTAAAACCATCTGAACTAAACCCAATTCCTTCAATCTTGCCAGACAAGTCAACACATACACTTGACCAACATGTGTACTTGTTAGACAATCGGAGGGCGCCACGGTGTTGTGACGCCTAACACAATCTGGAGACACATGTTTCAGCAGATCCTCGACCCCATTGCCGGGTCCCTAGTGATTTCCGCCCTTTTCGCGGCGCTTCCCCTCGTCCTGCTATTTGTTCTGCTGGGCGTTTTCAAGGTCAAGGCACCCAAAGCAGCCCTGGCCAGCCTCGCCCTGTGCCTCGTGCTGGCCACCGTTGGCTGGCAAATGCCGGTCAACCAGGCCCTAAGCGCCACCCTGGCCGGCATCTTCTACGGCTTGTTCCCCATCCTGTGGATCCTGGTGAATGCGCTGTGGATCTACCGGCTCACCGTGGCCACGCCTTGGTTCGAAGTGCTGGGACGCACCATCCGTTCCATCTCGAACGACCTCAGGATTTTGTCCATCCTGATCGCCTTCTGCTTCGGCGCCCTGCTGGAATCCCTGGCCGGCTTCGGCGCCCCCGTGGCCATCTCCGCCGCCATGCTGATGGCAGCCGGAATGAAGCCGCTGAAGTCAGCAATTGTCTCGCTGCTGGCCAACACCGCCCCGGTAGCCTTCGGCGCGATGGCCGCGCCGATCATCGCCCTGAACGGCGTCACCGGCCTGCCGCTCAATGAGCTTTCCTCGATGGCCGGACGCCAGACTCCGTTCATAGCCCTAATCGTTCCGCTGCTGCTGGTGTTCATCGTCGATGGCCGGCGCGGAGTGAAACAGACCTGGCCCGTGGCCCTCGTGGCAGGCGTCGCCTTCGGTGCCGCCCAGTTTGTCACCTCCAACTACTTCGCCGTGGAACTCACCGACGTTGTGGCCGCCGTGGTCACAGTGGCCGCCGTGCTCCTGCTGCTGAAGGTGTGGCAGCCGAAAGAAACCGTCGGAATGGGAGGCGCCGTTCAGGCCGCCCCGGAAGCAGCTGAGGCAGCCGCCGTCGGTGCTCGCGCAGAAACCCCCAGCGCCCGCGCAAGTGCCGGTTCAGGGAGCGGACCCAGCTCAAGACGCTCTGCCGAACGGCCTGCCTCGGGCAGCGCCGTGCCAACTGACAGTGCTGTGCCAACTGATAGTGGGGCGCCTACCGATAACACCCGGCCCGAACCGCGGCAGATCTGGATGGCGATCGCCCCTTATCTGATCATCATCGCGGTGTTCTCGGTGGCCCAGATTCCGTTCGTCAAGGCCTGGCTGAGCCAGGTTGGCAGCGTCACGTTCGCCTGGCCCGGACTGGACATCACCGACTCGGCCGGCAAGCCTGTCGCGGCCACGAAGTTCAAGCTGGACCACCTCAAGGCGACTGGCACCCTGCTGCTGCTTTCTGGCCTGCTCACCATGCTGCTGTACAAAATCACCGCATCGCAGGGCCTGCGCATCTACCGGGACACCCTGGTGCAGCTGCGCTGGACCATCGTCACGGTCACCGCCGTCCTGGGCCTGTCCTTCGTGATGAACCTCTCCGGCCAGACCACTACCCTTGGCTTCGCGCTGGCCTCCGCGGGCGGTTTCTTCGCCGTCCTCTCGCCGCTGATTGGCTGGATTGGCGTGGCACTCACCGGCTCCGACACATCCTCCAACTCGCTGTTCGGCCAGATGCAAGCCACCGCAGCGGAGCAGACCGGTCTTTCTCCGGTGCTGATGGCCGCCTCCAACTCCTCCGCAGGGGTGATGGGCAAGATGCTGTCGCTGCAGAACCTGGCCGTGGCCTCGGCCGCGGTGGGCCTTGACGGTGCAGAGGGCACCCTCTTCCGGAAGCTCCTCGGCTGGAGCCTCGGCCTGCTGGCGCTCATCACTGTGCTGATCTTCCTGCAGTCCACCCCCGTCCTGGGCTGGATGGTCCCCTGATGGCACCCCTGGACTTGGCTGGCCTCCGCGCGGCGGTGAAGGATCCCGCCCAGGTGAAGACCCGGGCCATCGACCTGCACGCGAACGCCCATGACGCCTCGCATTTCCTGCTGATCCCGCAAGCTGTGGTCATGGCCGGGAATGCTGCGGAAGTGGGCGGGCTGTTGCGTGCGAGCGCTGCCCAGGGTGTGCCGCTGACCTTCCGCTCCGGCGGAACCAGCCTGAGCGGCCAGGCGGTCACCAACGGCGTGCTGGTGGACGTGCGCCGCAACTTCCGGGACATCGAAGTGCTCGACGACGGCGCGCGGGTCCGCGTCCAGCCCGGCGTCACGGTCAGGGCTCTCAACGCGAGGCTCGCCCGCTACGGCCGTAAATTCGGCCCCGATCCGGCCAGTGAGGCGGCGTGCACGATCGGCGGTGTGGTGGCGAACAACTCCTCCGGCATGAACTGCGGGACGGTAGACAACACCTACCGCACCCTGGAGTCGTTGACCGTGGTCCTGCCCTCCGGCACCGTGATCGACACCGGGGCACCGGACGCCGACCAGAAACTCCGCGCCCTCGAGCCGGAACTCTATGCAGGCCTGGCCCGGCTGGCGGAGCGCATCCGGAACAACCCCGACTCCGTCGACCGGATCAGGCAGCAGTTTTCCATGAAGAACACCATGGGCTACGGCCTGAACTCCCTGCTGGACTACACGAGCCCGGTGGACATCATGGCCCACCTGATCGTAGGCAGCGAAGGCACCCTGGGTTTCGTGGCAGAGGCGGTTTTCCGCACCATCCCGCGGCTCCGGCACGCCGCCGCGGGCCTGCTGGTGTTCCCGGACCTTGAAGCCGCCAACGCGGCCCTGCCCGCCCTCGTCGAGACAGGCGCCGCCACCATTGAGCTGATGGATGCTCTGTCACTGAGGGTGGGCCAGACGCTCAAGGGAACTCCCGCCGTCGTGCAGGACCTGACGGTCCGGGATCATGCCGCACTGCTTGTGGAGTACTCCGCCAGCAGCGCCGGACATTTGGCGGAGCTCCAAGTCAACGGCGAGGGCATCCTCCAGGGCCTCGGGCTGTCCGCTCCGGCCCGGTTCACCGGCGACTCCCACGAACGCGGCCAACTCTGGCAGTTGCGCAAGGGCCTCTACGCCTCCGTCGCCGGTGCGCGGCCCCAGGGCACCACCGCGCTGCTCGAAGACATTGTGGTCCCCGTCCCGGTGCTGGGCCGCACCTGCCGGGAACTGATCCGGCTTTTCGACAAGTACAGCTACGGCAACAGCGTGATCTTCGGCCACGCCAAGGACGGCAACGTCCACTTCATGCTCACCGACGGTTTCGCCACCTCCGCAGAACTCGACCGTTACAGCGCCTTTACCGAAGACATGGTGGACCTGGTCCTGGCCGAGGGCGGATCCCTGAAGGCCGAGCACGGGACAGGGCGCGTCATGGCACCCTACGTCCGCAGGCAATACGGCGATGAGCCCTATGACGTCATGCGCAGCATCAAGCGGCTGTTCGACCCAACCGGGATGCTCAACCCGGGCGTGCTTATGGACGAAGACCCCATGGCGCACCTGCGGCACATCAAGACCGCGCCGCCCGTCGCCGAGGAAGTGGACCGCTGCGTCTCCTGCGGCTACTGCGAGCCGGTGTGCCCCAGCAAGGACATCACCCTGACGCCGCGGCAGCGGATCGTCACGCTGCGTGCCATCGAATCCGCGCGGCTGGCCGGGGACACGGCGCTGGTCAAGGACCTGGAAAAGGACTACGAGTACGAATCCGTGGACACCTGCGCCGTGGACGGAATGTGCCAGACCGCCTGCCCGGTGGACATCAACACAGGATCGCTCGTAAAGAAACTGCGGAAGGCCGACGCCGGCCCACTCGCCAACGGGGCGTGGAATGCCGCCGCCAAGCACTGGGAAGGCGTCACCCGTGGCGCTTCACTGGCGCTGACTGTGGTGGACAAGCTCCCGGCCGCCGCCATCGCCCCGCCCAACAAGGCCGCGCGGGCAGTGCTCGGCACAGATACGGTGCCGCTATATTCCGCGGAACTGCCGGGCGGGGGTTCCGTGCGGAAGCGTCCGACGTCGGCGGGCAAGGTGGACGCTGTCTACTTCCCTGCATGCGTGGGAACCATGTTCGGACCCGCGGGTACGTCTCAGGACGGCCAAGGGCACGGCGTCCAGTACAGCTTTGAACAGCTCTGTACCAGGGCAGGGATTACGCTCCTTGTCCCGGAAGGGATCGATGGCCTCTGCTGCGGCACGCCATGGTCCTCCAAAGGTATGGCCGCAGGCCAAAAAACGATGCGGGAGAAGACTCTGGCAGTCCTCCGGGAGGCAACCAGGGACGGCGAGCTGCCCATCGTCTGCGACGCGTCCTCCTGCACCGAGGGCCTGCGCCAGGCCGTCGAATCGGACACGCCGGCAGCAGGGCAGCGTCCACTGCGATTGGTGGACGCCGTGGACTTCGCCGCGGAACAGATCCTTCCTGGGCTGCCCGACCACGGGAAGCTGGAGTCCCTGGCCCTCCACCCCACCTGCTCCTCCACCAGAATGGGCCTCAACGATGCCCTCGGAGCCGTCGCCGGCGCCGTGGCCGATCGCGTGGAGGTCCCGGAAAACTGGGGCTGCTGCGCATTTGCCGGGGACAGGGGAATGCTGCACCCGGAACTGACGGCATCGGCAACCGAGAAGCAGGCCACAGAGGTGGCTGACATGGGCGCCGCGGCGCACGCCTCTTGCAACCGGACCTGCGAACTGGGCATGACCAGGGCAACGGGTGCGCAGTACCGCCACGTGCTGGAACTCTTGGAAGAGGTAACCCGCTGACGTAGGGCCAAAGCAGGTTTCCGCCCGACGTCAGCCGCGCAGCGCCTCCGACACCGCGGCAAGGAGCGAGTTGAACTGCGGGTTGGTAGGAAGATCGTCGATGAACACCGGCTTTCCGTCCGGACCGCCGAGCGGGATCTGCCAGTTCGGATACAGCGCCTCGGTGGTGCCGGGCTGGTTCTGCACGCGCCGCTCCCCCACGGCATCCACCAGGGCCACCCCGAGAAGGACCGACGGAGTCTGGGCCAGCAGGCGGTGCAGCGCTTCGATAGTGCGTTCCT
This sequence comes from Pseudarthrobacter cellobiosi, assembly GCF_023913815.1. Taxonomy (NCBI): domain Bacteria; kingdom Bacillati; phylum Actinomycetota; class Actinomycetes; order Micrococcales; family Micrococcaceae; genus Pseudarthrobacter; species Pseudarthrobacter cellobiosi. The sequence goes on along the minus strand of NZ_JAMXBK010000025.1, from coordinate 237,825 downwards.
CGCTGCCGGTGCTGCTGTGGCCACCGTCGGCGGTGGCGCCACCGTCAGGCAGCAGGCCGCGTTCCCGCAGCAGCCCCATCATCTTTTCGAGCGTGGCCGTGTGCTCCGCCCGCTCTTCCGCCTCGGGGCGTTCCAGGAGGCCCAGCCTGCTGCGAAGGGCCACGTGGTCGCCCGCCAGGTAGCCTGCGGTGGGCGGCAGGTCGTGGGTGTTGACGCTGGCGAGGGCCTGCGTGCGGTACAGCTCCGGCGGCAGGGGTGAATCGCCGTCGTTCTCGAACCAGAGGATGGAGGTGCCCAGGATGCCGCGGGCAGCGAGGTAGTCGCGCACCCACGGTTCGAAGGTTCCCAGATCCTCGCCGATTACCACGGCGCCGGCACGCTGGGCCTCCAGCGCCAGGATGCCGATCAGTGCTTCGTGGTCATACGTGACATAGGCGCCGTCGCGCGGGGAGTTGCCGGCCGGTACCCACCAGAGGCGGAACAGGCCCAGCACATGGTCCACCCGGATGCCCCCGGCGTGACGGAGCACGGTGGAGAGCATGTTGCGGAACGGCGCGTAGCCTGCCTCCGCCAGGCGGGCGGGATGCCACGGCGGCTGGTTCCAGTCCTGGCCCAGCTGGTTGTACATGTCCGGCGGCGCCCCCACGCTGATCCCGGGCGCCAGGACATCGCGGAGGGTCCAGGCGTCGGCGCTGCTGAGGTCCACGCCCACGGCAAGATCGTGCACCACGCCCAGCCGCATCCCCTCCCGGCGCGCCGCCTGCTGCGCGTTCTCAAGCTGCTCGTCACAGATCCACTGCAGCCAGCGGTGGAACCCGATCCTGTCCGCAAGCTTCCCGCGCAGTGACTCCGCCTCAGGGGAACCCAGCGCGCAGTCCGGATCGGCCCACAGAGGATGGTCCGGTGCCAGGTCTTCCCGGATGGCGGACCACAGCGCGAAATCATCCAGCCCGGTGCCGGAGATCCGGCAGAATTCGTCGAACGCTGCCTGCCGCGCCGGCGAGCGCCGGGCGTGATACAGCAGTTCCAGGGCCTGGAGCTTGGCGGCGTACACGGCGTTCCGGTCCAGCCGTTCGCCGTCCTTGTTCAGGACCTGGACCTGCTCCTGCAAGCTGTCCACCGCCGCGCGCTTACGCGGCTTCAGGTAGGCGATTTCCGGGATGGCTTCCACGCGGATGTACAGCGGGTTGAAGAAGCGCCGCGTGGACGGCGAGTAGGGCGACGGCTGGACCGGCGGCACGGGTTCCGCGGCGTGCAGTGGGTTGACCAGCACGTAGTCCGCACCACGGGCGCCGCTGAGCGTGGCCAGATCCGCGAGGTCGGCGAAGTCGCCGATCCCCCAGGACCGTTTGGACCGCACGGAGTAGAGCTGCGTGGCCAGGCCCCATCCCCGACGCTCCACCAAGGAATCGGCGGTGGTGAGCCGCGCCGGAACCACCACCAGCGCGCCCTCGGCTGTGACGCCGTCGGACTCTGCCTGCAGCGTGTGCCAACCCAGCGGTAACCCCGCCGGTACGGCGAAGGTGGCCCGGCCGGTGGCCACGCCATCAACGTCCTGGGGCGGCACCCAGACGTCCTGCTGGACGGCGTCCACGGGCCCGCCCGTACCGGCCTCCAGCACAACTGTCAGACGCGCTGTCGAACCGTCCCGGACGTGGACGGGAACCAGAGCGGTTTTGCCCTGCTGGACCACGACGGCGGGCGGCAGCATCCGCCGCCACGGCGCCACTTCCGCCTCGGCCAGGGCAGTTTCGATGATTTCGTTCGTGCCGGCCGGAACGCCCAGCGCCGCCAGGACCTTGATCAGGGTCTCCGGGGCCACGCTGTGCGGCAGCCCGTCCCAGCCGTGGAACGAGGTGCCCACGCCGTGAACGTCCGCGAGGCGTTGGAGGAGGTGCTGGTCCACGGGCTCATGACCGGCGGCATCACCATCGCCCGGCGGTACCGGCGTGCCGAAAATTTGAGCGTGCTGCTGGTCTGGAGCCTTCATGGATGTCCGCCTCGTCTGGTGTGATGGGCCCGAACTTACATTGCTTGCTGACGCACGGGAGCAACACGCCCCCGCGCACGACTGTTGCAGCCAACGATAGTCCGGCGGCAGCCCTCAGGGCGCCGAATCCCGGATTTTCAGGTCAAAGCCCGCCTCCGCGTGAACGCCTTCTGCCCTCGCTTCCAGCCCCTCAATCCGGTCGACCAGCAACCCGACGGACCGTTCCGCAATCTCGCCCATACCGGGCGACACGGTGGTGAGCGACGGCGAGGCGAACCGGGCCTCGTCGATGTCGTCAAAGCCCGCCACCGCAACGTCCTGGGGCACCTTCACGCCACGGACGAGCAGTTCATGCATGGCTCCCAGGGCGAGGGCGTCGTTCAGCTCAAAGACGGCGTCGAACGGAACGCCGCTCTCCAGGAGGCTGGCGACGGCGGCTGCTCCCCCTTCGCCGCGCCATTCACCGGGTGCCACCAGGGCCGGGTCAAACGGAACCCCGGCGTCCTCCAATGCGCTCCGGTAACCATTGAGCCGCAGGCCAGCAGAGCCCGTTGACTCGCCAGGGCGGGCGCCGAGCACGGCAATACGACGGCGGCCTCGGGCCAGCAGGTGGGTCTTACCCGAGCGCAGGCTGCGGGCCGCCAGGTTCGCCTCGTCGCCCAGTTCGGCAATGGCGTCCTGGACCCGTTGCCTGGTGGCCGGCCGGATGAACTCGTAGTCGTTGAGCACGTTCGACACGGTCTTCAGCGACACCCCGGCGACGCGCGCCACATCGTTCATGGTCACTGCCATGAGCGGTCAGCCTTTGGCAGCCTTGGCCGCCGCCTTTGCTGCCTGCTTGCTGGCCCGCACCTTGGCGAGCGATTCAGGACTCACGATGTCGGCAACCGAAAGGAAGGAATCTTCCTGGCCGTAGTGGCCGGCGGCCTCGCGCCAGCCGGTCGCGCTCAGCCCGCGCTGCTTTCCCAGGAGCGCAAGGAAAATCTTTGCCTTCTGCTCCCCGAATCCTGGCAGTGCCTGCAGGCGGCGCAGCACCTCCGGGCCGTCGGGGTCGCCCTTGGTCCAGATCAGCGTCGCGTCGCCGTCCCAGTCATGCTGCACCGTTTCGGCGAGCGCCTGGACGCGACCCGCCATGGAACCCGGGAACCGGTGCACCGCGGGCCGCTCCTTGAACACCTCAACGAACGCCTGGGGTTCATACGCGGCAACCGCGGCCGGGGCGATGGACCCGATCCGGGCCCGGATCTTCTCCGGCCCGGCAAAGGCGGATTCCATGGTTACCTGCTGGTCCAGCAGCATGCCTGTCAGCAGCGCAAACGCGTCATCGGCGAGCAGTTGATCGGCGGCCGGGTCACCGGTGATATGCAGTTCCATGGCCCTCATCTTTCCACCTCCCGCGGCCTGCGTCATGACCTCGAAGATTCCGGTGTAGACGCAGCGCCCCAGGTGTTCGACGCTGAACGCCGGCTCGATGGTGATCTTGCCGGCGGAGGAGAATTCATCAGCGCGGAGTTTAGTGGTTTTTCCGAAAAACCAAGTACTACCTAATTTGAAAAACAAGTACCGATTACGCGGTCGCCCGGGACCCCGCCAGAACTACGGTCGACTAATGAGTTAAGACTCGCAAATCGCACTGGTTTGGATGTCTCACTAGGGGGTTGTGAGAAGGATGAATACACGACTCGGCAGCCGCGCTTTCCCGCTCCAAGGGGTCCGGGAAGTAAGCGGGGCCGGCGACGAGGAGGTCTTCGAGACCAAGGCCTCTCCCCCAGCCGTCGCCGGCCCTCCGTCCTCCACAGTTCCCATTCGTCCAACGCTTCCAGTCAGTTCCCGGCGTCCCCGCGGGAGGCGGACGTGAAGTATTCCCGAACCGAGGCTTCCCAGGCACACGCGTCGGCGGGCAGGAGGCCAGCGCCCGCTCATCCGGCCCAACACACCACCCAGCATGCAGCCCCGCATCCGGGGCCGGCGGCAATCCCGGACCGCAGGCCCAACCAGGCACCGGGCGATCGTCCTGGCGCGGAACCGGCAGCGAAAGCGGTCACCATCGGGATGGTCGGCGCCGACGGGCTTATCCCCGATTTGGTCACCGGCTCGAAGGACCTGTCTGACTCCCTGGAGATCCTGGCCCACCTCGCGGCGGCGGCGCTGAGCCGGCTCGCGGGCGTCCCCATCGAATGCGCCCTGTTCCTGAGCCGGGCCAAACGCTCCAGAGCCACCGCCGGAACCGGCACGCGGACCGCGACGTTGGCCCGGCTGGAAAAGGAGGTCGGCGAAGGCCCCCTGACCGAAGCCCTCACCGGCACAGGTACCGCGGCCATGAACCACGTGGCTTCCGACTTCCGCTGGGGACGCTACAGGCCGCACCTACAGGACGCCGGGTTCGACAGCGTCCTGGGCCTGCGGCTTTCCCTGGATGAGGGCACCGAGGCCGCCCTCGCCTTCTTCGCAGCCAGCCCCCAGGCGTTCCCGCTGCACGTGATCGCCGAGGCCCGCAGTTTCACTGACCTCGCATCCCGCGGCCTCAGGCTGGCCCTTGAGCTGGAGTCGGCCAGCACCAGGGCGTCCGACCTGCAGTCAGCCTTGGAAAGCCGGACGTCCATCGACATTGCCTGCGGCGTCATCATGGCGCAGAACAGGTGCTCCTACAACGACGCGATTGCCATCATCGCCAAGGCATCCAGCCACCGAAACATCAAGCTCCGCAGGGTGGCTGAGGGCATCCTGGCGAACCTGCCAGGCGGTGCGCCGGACACTCATTTCGAGCATTAGGCTGCCGCGGCTCAGGCTAGCGCCGGCACCTCCGGAATCCCGTTGCGGTACCTCACCGTGCTTCGTTTGAAGACCTCGGCATAGATTGAGGATTGCACGGCAGACACGTCAACCCGTCGTCGGAGATTGTCCTGCAAGATCCTCAGGTCATCCAGGTTGGCCACCGCCACCTGGGCGAGCACCTGTTCGCCGGACGCTGCAGCCCAGCGCGTCACCGACAAACCGGCGAGGTACTCCCCCACACCGTCAGCACCGCCGTCGGGAGATGCGGACTCGCCGGCGCGGGTGATGCTGATCAGCGATTCCACCGGGAACCCCAGCGAGGCCACGTCCACCACCGCCCGGATGAACAAGACACCTGAGCCCACCATGGCCTCCAGCCTGCGGCTGACCGTTGCCTTGGAAATGGAGACCTCGGAAGCAAGTTCATCCACCGTTGCCCGGCCGTTGCGGTGCAGCAACCCGGCGAGGGCAGTGTTCGTTTCATCGAGCGGCGCCACGCCACTGGGTGTCCCGCCCAGGCGGCCGTCCTCATCGGGATGCAGGGCGGCGTACTGCTTCTTGTCCAGAACGTCCGGCGTCCAGCCGGAGGGCGTCCTGAAATATTCGAGCAGCGGCACCATGGTGAAGGACTGCACGCCGTCCACCTCGGCGAGGCGCCGGTAGAGCAACTCGGCGAGGTCCTCAGTGGTGATGAATATTTCCGCGACGCCCTCGTTCGACCCTGCCAGCGCACTGACCCACGAGGACTCTTCCTGGTCCGCGAGCCACGAACACACAGCGCGGAGGTCCCGCGGCACAGCCTTCACACGCAGCAGGAAGGCCGAGCGCGAACTGACTGCCGCCGGGTTAATGAAGGCGTTGATGCGGATGGCACCGGATTCGAGCAGTTTGTTGCCGCGGCGCGCCACGGTCCGTTCCTGCTGGCCCAGCACGTCAGCGATTAGCCGCCACTGGGCTCGGCCATCGCGCACCAGCGCGGCCACGATCTGCCGATCGAGCGCATCAAGCTGCTCCATGTCCGGTTCCTTTCAGTGCTGCTGCCCACATCCGACGCCGGGTGGCGGCGATCCGAACACCGGGGCGGCATTGACCTGCCGTCCCGGCGAAGATCAGTTCCGGCCCAGATAGGCTAGCACTCCGGAAAGTGCCGCCCCTGTCCCGCAGACGACGGCGGCGCGTGCGTCCGGCGCGAAGAACGGCGAGTGGTTCCCGGCCGGCGATGCGCCGTCGTCGAACAGGTCCGGATCAAAGGCGCCAAAAGCCCAGAAGACGCCCGGAACGCCAATAGCGTCGCTGAGCCAGCCGGCATCTTCAGAGCCCATCCCCAGCGGCGCCTCGGACAGTGCCTCCGCACCGAAATCCGCGGTGAATGCTTCGATGACACGGCGCGTCGACGCCGGATCGTTGAAGCAGCGGGGGAAGTTGTTCAGTTCCTCGATAGTGGGTTCCGGCGCAGCCGACGCAGCGGCTTCGGCTGAGACGATCCGCCGGATGGCGGCAAGCACCGTGGCGCGGACGCCTTCATCGGGCGTCCGGACGTTTACCGTGAACTCCGCGGAGCCCGGAATGATGTTTTCTTTAAGGCCCGCATGGAAGGTGCCCACCGTAACAACAGCCGGGGTGGACGGCGACAGTTCGCGGGACACGATGGTCTGGAGCCGGAGGACCATGGCTGCCGCGGCAACGATCGGGTCGATGGACTTCTCCGGCTGGGAGCCGTGCGCCTGCTGGCCGTGGACCGTAATCTTCCAGGAGTCGGCCAGGCTGGTCATGTGGCCGTCTCGGACAATAAGTTTGCCCTGTCCCACCGGCATCACGTGCTGTGCCAGGACCACTTCTGGCTTGGGGGCACGGTCCCACAGGCCGTCGTTGATCATTGCCCTGGCACCGTAAGCCGTCTCCTCCCCTGGCTGGAAGATCAGGACCAGGGTCCCCTGCCACAGGTCCTTGCGTTCCGTGAGGAGCGCGGCGAGTGCCAGTGCCGCGGTGATGTGGGTGTCGTGTCCGCAGCCGTGCATCACGGGGGCGGTGCCGCCGTCGGGCAGTGTTCCCGTTGCCTCGCTGGAGTAGTCCAGGCCGGTCTGCTCGGCGATGGGCAATCCGTCGGTGTCGGCCCGGAAGCCGACGACGGGTCCCTCGCTGTTTTTCAGGACGGCTACTACGCCGGTGGTGCCGCAGCGGAAGGATTCGATCCCCAGCGTCGCCAGCCGGGCTTCGATGTACGCTGCGGTCTCGAATTCCTGTGCCGAGAGCTCGGGGTGGGCATGCAGGTACTTGTAGACGTCAACGTACTCGTCCACAAAGGATTCAGGAACGTCGACGGTGGCGGTCAGCCGGACGCCAGTGGTGGCAGTAGTGGTGGTGGTCATCTTTGTTTCCCTTTCAGCGGGTGGGTTCGGAGATCTGGGCGGCCTGGGCTGTTTCGCCGGGCGCCGCTTCATGAGAGACGGCGGCCGGACCGGACGAACGCGCGAACCAGGACACAGCGATGGTGATGATGACGGCGAGGGCCGTGGCGAAGTAGGTCAGCGCCGGTGCCAGCGGAACCACAACGAACACGATGACCGCGGCGACAATGACGGCCACGGTGGTGGTGCGGCGGCTCCTCATAGCCATCACGCTCTGCAGGACCACGGCGCCGAAAACGGCCGGCAGGATGTATCCGCGGGCGGTGGCAATGAGTGGCGCCGGGAGCATGCCCACCAGCCAGGTGCCCAGGACGCCGACAAAGAGGATCAGGGTGGTGATGTGGATGAGCACCGCGCCGATGATGGCGCTGCCGGCGATGAGTTCGGCCCGGCGGGTTCCCGGCCTCTCGCCGAGGTTGGCCTGGGCGACGACGGCGGCGGGGAGGAGTTTGTTGGCGATGTTGCCGATCAGGAACGCCTGGTACATGGCCGAGCGGCCCAGGATCGGGAAGTAGGAGATGGGCTCAATGATGGCGATGACGCCGAAGGTGGCCAGCACGGCGGCCACGGCGGTGACGAGCTCCACCGCTGTGATGCCCATGCCCGAGCCGAAAGCGGCGTACAGGGCAGCAGCCAGGGAGATGAGCAGCCCCAGCGCCAGCGTGATGGGCCCCCAGATGGAAGTAGTGCGATCAAATGCGGCAAGTCCTGCGGATGTGTCAGCGGAAGTCGTTGTGGACATCAGAATGGCTCCTTTCGGGGTTTTCAGGCTGCGGTCATGAAGTAGGCGGCCGCGAGGGCCACGACGATGGAGAATCCCAGTCCCCATTCACGCAGCCACGGGCGCCGAAGCCTGTGGGACAGCAGGAGGCAGACGCCCATCGCCGCCGCTGAGGCGACCATGGTGACCAGGTGGGCCGGAGACTTGACCACCTCCGCGAACGCGAGTGTAAAGAAGGCACCCAGCAGCGCCGCCGTCGGGACGATGGCCATCACCGCCGGATTAACTTTGCGGAGTTTCGCATCGCCCTTGCTCAAGATGGGCGTGAGGATCAGCGCGGAGAGCATCCAGGCGAGGCCGCCGATGGTCATGGCGGCGAAGGCGAGGGCGAAGACTTCTGGGTGTAAGTGGGTCCGCCCAGTTGGGCACCCTGCGTGCCGGCTGAGATGCCGGCAGCGGCGACATCGAACGCTGCCGATCCGACCAGGCCAATGCGGGCGAGTACCGCCGGTGTACCGAACAGCGGAAGGAGGGAAATGGCAATCAGCGCCACGGCCAGCGACGGCCCGATGGCCCGATGGCCGCCACAGCTCCGGAGCGAACCGAGCTGTTGACTTGGGCGGGTGTCAGACCGACGGCTGGCGCCGCTTTCCGGATGGCCTTGAAGTAGATGACCGACTGCAGGATGACTACTGCGAAGACGCCCGCGGCAGCCGCCCAAAGGATCGGGTGGTGGATCAGGGGCGTTATATCGGTGGAACTGGGATCGACAGCTGCGATAACCACGTTTGCTCCCTCGCAAAGTGACGAACACCTCGGATATTAGGTGTCGAAAAAATGGACTTTCATGACAATTCATGCCGTTGTGTTTCATTTGTACAGCACTGAATGTCCATAAGTACATAGTTTTGTTGTTTCCGGCAGATGTCAGCTGTGGCGCGGGAGCGTAAATTCGCGGGCGGGCGCTTAACGAAAGAAGACCAGAGACGAATTGTCTCTGGTCTTCCGCGCGGGTGGGCCCTGTGGGGATCGAACCCACGACCCACGGATTAAAAGTCCGATGCTCTACCAACTGAGCTAAAGGCCCCAGCCGACGGTCACACGACCGATCAGCCCAGTCCATTTCTGGACGTAAAATACTTTACCCCACACACGGGGCGGCTTTGGCACGCAGGTTGTCCGCCGCCGTCGTATGTTCCGAATTCCGCGCAGCGTCACCGGCGCTGGTAAGGTCCATCCTGGCTGCGAACAGTACTCGATTTCCCGCGCGGCACAGGAGTAGCGTGGGGGGCATGAGCGAACAAGCAGGACCCAGTCACTACGGCGGAGCCAACCGGCATCACAAGCCCAAGCCGTTCGCCCCCATCGACTTTGAGCCGTTCGCAGGCGGCCCCGATCCTGCGCGCGTCTCCGAGGCCGCCCACCTCGCCGCCCAGGCACTGGTGCGCCACGGACGCGTCAGCGACGATCCCGTCATCACCGAACGCCTGGTCAAGCTGACGGACGAACAGGGACTGGAGGCCATCGCGGAGATGTGGGCCGAAAGCCCGGCGCGTTCGCTTCCCGGCGCCCTCTGGCGGCTGTACGCCCTGCGCGCCGCCACTGTCCAGGACCCGGAACGGATCTCGGTCTATTTCCGCGCGGGCAAGGACACGGCGCAGGTTTCCAACGTGGTGGCCGGCGCCGCTGAACCGCCGGGAGCCGAGGAAATGCGGGCCATGGCTGACGCCATTCTCTCCGGGGCGTTCGACGGCGAGTTCGACGTCGCGCTGGAGCGTTCCGCCGCGTTCTGCCGCGTGGTGGCGCTGGGCCAGGCGACGATTGCCGACGGCGCCGAGCTCGGCAACGAGGCCCACGCGAGCAAGCTCACACGCAACTCGCACCAGCTCGTGAAGACGGCCGAGGACCTTGAACACGCGGCAAATGCCTGGCGCCTGGGCGAGCTCGACTGAACCACCGGCGCCGATCTGTCAATGTTGACTTGGGCCAAGCAACGTAGAACACTGAAACTGGTGTCGAGCCGCGAAACCCCCGGGCTTCAACAATTAGCCGCCTAGAGCGGCCTACCGCCGAGAGGCGTATCCGGTTCGGCACCATTTTTCTGCCTGTTTACAGGCTGAAGACACGGGCCGGTAGAATCAACACAGCTGCTGGCCTGCGTCAAGTTACAAGTGGGCGGCCCCCGACCCCTGTACATCCCCGGAGACCGGTATCCCAACGTGAAGCTGCGCCTTTTTCCCCAGGAGCCCGCAGGGCTGACCCTGCTGTCCCAGATGGCCCAGCAAATTGTTCATGCCAGCGCCACCATGGCAGAGATCCTTGGCGTCCCCGCATCCGAGCACGCCAAGCTCGTGGACGACATGCACAACCACGAAGCCAAATCGGCCGAGCTGCACTTTGCCCTGCTCACGCACATGCGCACCAGCTTTGTGAACCCGCTCCCCCGCGAAGACATGTACGCGCTGTCCCGCTACCTCAACGAGGCCCTCGAGAAGCTGGACGGCGCCGCGGAACTTGTTTTCCTGTACCAGCTGGACCGCCTGCCGCGGCGGGCCGCCGACCAGGTGGATGTCATCAGCCGGCAGGCCGAACTCACGGTGGACGCCATGCGCCGGCTGAACAACCTCGACGACCTCGAGGACTACTGGATCGAGATCCTCAGGCTCGCAAAACGCGCGGAACGGACCCACCGGGTCTGGGTGGCGGACATGATCCGGGACATGAAGTGGGCGCAGTATTCCCGTAACCGCGACGTCGCCAACCAGCTGGTGGAAGTCACCAAGGACATGCGGCGCATTGCCACCCAGGTGGGCAGCATCATCGTCAAGGAATCCTGAGGTGACCGCAGCCATCTTCGCCACCGTGGTTCTGCTGGCCGCGGGATTTGCCTTCCTGAACGGTTTCAGGGACGCCTCCACGTCCGCTGCCCTGGCGGTCCGCACCCGGGCGCTCACGCCAAGCGTGGCCGTGCTGCTCGCGGCCTTCTTCAACTTCCTGGGCGCCCTGCTCAGCGCCAGCCTGGCGGTCACCATCAGCCAGACCTGGATCAGCCTTCCAGAGGGCACCAGCGGCCTTAGCATCCTGGTTGCAGGGCTCGCGAGCGCCTGCGTCTGGGGCGTCCTGCTGTGGTGGCGCGGTATCCCGGCGTCCTCCACCCATGCCCTGGTGGGGGGGCTGGGCGGCGCTGGTCTGGCCAGCCTTGCCGTGGGTGGCCCCGGAGTTGGCGGGGTAGACCAGTCACTTCTGTTCCAGGTGGTATTGCCATTGCTTCTGTCGCCGCTGGTTGCGTACAGCGGCGCGTTCCTGCTGGTTCTGCCGGTCACGTGGGCGGCGCGCTACACTCAGCCCAGCGTGATCAACCAGCGCTTCCGCCGCAGCCAGTCCATCGCCGCCGGCGCCGTAGCATTCGGTCACGGCCTGCAGGACGGCCAGCGGATCAGTGCCGTACTGCTGCTGGCGCTGCTGGCGGCTGGATATTCCGACGACGGCACTATGCCCATGTGGGTGGCGCTGCTCTCAGCGGTGATGATCACGGTGGGAACGCTTTTCGGCGGCTGGCGGATCTCCCAAACCATCGGCTACAAAATCACCCGGGTTGACCCGCTGCGGGGCTCCGTGGCCCAGATCTTCAGCGCGTTGATCCTGTTCGTGGGCGCCATCGGACTGCACTGGCCTGTGTCCACCACCCACACCGTGACGTCCGCCGTGCTGGGCGCCGGCGAGAACCAGAACTTCTCCGTGACAAACAGGAAGCTGGTTATCCGGATTCTGGGGCTGTGGGTCCTGACCCCCGTGGCAACCGCCTCCGGGGCGTTCGTGCTGGCCCTGGCGATGTCACCTTTGGCGGGCTGAGCGCAAGCTTTAACGCCGCATCGACTGCTCCAAAAGCGCCCTTCTGAGCTGTCAAAAGGGCGCTGCCGGAGCAATCGATGCGTATTTGTGGCTGGGGAGCGGCTGGGGCTTATCCGAAGCGGCCGGAGACGTAGTCCTCGGTGGCCTTCACTGTGGGGTTGTTGAAAATGGTCTGGGTGTTCCCGTATTCGATCAGCTTGCCCGGCTTGCCGGTACCGGCGATGTTGAAGAACGCCGTCTTTTCCGAAACGCGGGCGGCCTGCTGCATGTTGTGGGTCACGATCACCACGGTGTACTGGTCCTTGAGATCGTTGATAAGGTCCTCGATGGCCAGCGTGGAGATCGGGTCCAGCGCGGAGCACGGCTCGTCCATGAGGATCACCTGCGGTTCCACCGCAATGGCACGGGCGATGCAGAGGCGCTGCTGCTGGCCGCCTGACAGGCCGGATCCGGGCTTCTCCAAGCGGTCCTTGACCTCGTTCCAAAGGTTGGCGCTCTGCAGGGACCTCTCCACGAGGACGTCGGCCTCGCCCTTGGAGATCTTCTTGTTGTTCAGCTTCACGCCGGCCAGCACGTTGTCGCGGATGGACATCGTGGGGAACGGGTTGGGCCGCTGGAAGACCATGCCGATCTGCGAACGCACCGTCACGGGGTCCACGCCGGGGCCGTAGAGGTTGTCGCCGTCCATCAGGACTTCGCCTTCGACGCGGGCGCCTGGCAAAACCTCGTGCATGCGGTTCAGGGTGCGCAGGAACGTGGACTTGCCACAGCCTGAGGGACCGATGAAGGCCGTTACGGACTTGGCCTCGATGTTGATGCTGACATCCTCCACGGCCAGAAAATCGCCGTAGTACACGTTCAGGTCTTTGACGTCGATGCGCTTAGACATGGTGTTCCTTCACTTGCTGGGTATGGATTGAAGTCTAGGGTTTGGCCGCGAGGACCGGAATGGCCTGCTGAAAAAATTTCACCGGCCGGTCTTGGGGGCAAAGGTTCTGGCGATCAGCCGGGCGCCAAGGTTCAGCACCATCACCAGGATGATCAGCACCAGGGCGGCGCCCCAGGCCCGCTGCGAGGACGGGTCCGGGTTCGCCGGTGAGGTGGGGTTCAGGATCTGCGTGTAGATGAACGTGGGTAGCGAGGCCATCCAGCCGCCGAACACGTTGTTGTTGATGCTGGTGGCAAACCCGGCGGTGACCAGGATGGGAGCAGTCTCACCGATAACGCGGGCGATCGCCAAGGTGACGCCGGACGCGATGCCGGAGATCGCCGTCGGGATAACCACCTTGAGGATGGTGCGCCACTTACGCACACCCAACGCGTAGGCCGCTTCGCGCAGTTCGTTGGGGACGATCTTGAGCATTTCCTCGCTGGAACGCACCACGACAGGAATCATCAGGACCGAAAGCGCGACGGCGGCGACGGCACCGGTTTTGGTGCCGGGCCCCACCACGGCGAAGAAGAACGCTGCGGCGAACAGGCCGGCCACGATGGACGGGATGCCGGTCATAACGTCCACAAAGAACGTGATGGCACGGGCCAAACGGCCGTCGTGGCCGTACTCCACCAGGTAAATGGCGGTCAGCAGTCCGACGGGCACGGAGATCACGGTGGCTACCAGCGTGATCTGGATGGTACCCAACAGGGCGTGGTAGATGCCACCGATAACGGGGGCGCCCTCTTCAACAGCCTTATTGTCGTAGACGCCCGTGACGCCGTTCATGGAGCTGGTGAGGAAGCCCGGGGCGATGAGGCCGGGGACTCCGTTGACCAGCACCGTCCAGATCACGGAGATCAGTGGGAGCAGCGCGACCAGGAACGAGCCCACCACCAGGCAGGTGGCCAGCTTGTCCTTGGCCTTGCGGGAGCCTTCCACCGCGGCGCTCCAGCCCACCAGGCCGGCAGTGAAGAGGATGGCCGAGACGAGGCCCCAGCCAAAGGCATTGAATCCGATCAGTGCCAGGATTGCGGCGCCCACGATGAGCGCGAGTCCCAGGACAACGTACGGCGCGTACTTGGGTAGCTGGCCTTTGGTGAGGGCTGAACGCTTACTGCGCACGGGGGTAAGAGTGGAGGACATTTAGTTGGCTCCCGAGAATTCTTTGTGCCGGGTGATGATCCAGCGGGCGATCATGTTCACGCCTAGGGTGATCACAAACAGGACCAGGCCTGCGGCGATGAGCGTGCTGACCTTCAGGCCGCTCGCTTCGGGAAAGTTCAGGGCGATCTCCGCGGCGATGGTCTGATTGCCGGACGTGATCAGGCTGGCTGTCAGGGCACCGGAGGAGAGGACCAGGGCAACTGCCATGGTCTCGCCCAGAGCACGGCCCAGGCCCAGCATGACGGCGCTGATGATGCCCGGACGGGCGAACGGCAGGACCGACATTTTGATCATTTCCCAGCGCGTGGCGCCGAGGGCCAGGGCGGCTTCCTCATGGAGCTTGGGCGTCTGCAGGAAGATTTCGCGGCTCAGGGACGTGATGATCGGCAGGACCATCACCGAGAGCACAATGCCCGCGGTCAGGATGGTTTTGCCGGTGGCAGAGGCGGGACCTTGGAAGATGGGCAGCCAGCCCATGTTCTCGGCCAGCCAGTTGTAGGCGGGGGAGATTTCCTTGGCGAGGAACGCCGCGCCCCAGGCACCGTAAACCACCGACGGGATGGCGGCCAGGAGGTCCACCACGTAGCCAAGGCCGGACGCGATTCCGCGCGGGGCGAAGTGGGAGATGAACAGGGCCACGCCAATGGCGATGGGAGTTGCGATCACCAGTGCGATGACGGCTGCGACGAGGGTGCCGATAACGATCGGCCAGATGTAGGCGAAGAAGCCTTCGCCGCCCTGGATCTCGGCGGCCGGGGCGGTGAGCGCCGGAATGGCCTGGACAACGAGGAAGAGGGCCACGCCGAACAAGACGGCGAGGATGAGGCACCCGGCGGTCAGGGCGGCGCCGGAAAAGATCTTATCCCCGGCGCGGCCTGCGCCCTGGGAACTACTCAGGGGGGTGGCGGTCATTCCAGACCCTTCGGTTGTGGGCGGTGCCTAAATCGAGCTTACAAGCCAAAGTTCCCCGCCCCGCCTTTCGGCGTGGCGGGGAACGTGGTTCAGGGACAGGTACTAGGACTTGACCTTGATGGATTCGATGGCCTTGACGGCCTTGTCGGCGAGGGCCGAGGAGAGCGGCGCGGACTTCGCGGAATCAGCAGCCGTCTTCTGGCCAGCGTCGGAAACTATGTAGCTTTCGAAGGCCTTGACGAGGTCAACGGTTTCCTGCTTGTCGTAGGTGGTGCAGACAACGTGGTAGGAAACCAGGACGATCGGGTAGGCGCCTGATGCCGTGGTCTTGCGGTCCAGCTTGATGGCAACGTCGGTGGCGGAGCGGCCTTCGACGGGCTTGCCGGCTTCAACAGCCTTGGCAGCGGCTTCGGCGGAGATCTTGACGAATTCCTCGCCCACCTTGATGGAGGCGGTGCCCAGCTTGCCGCCCACAGCGGAGTCATCCGCGTAGGTCACGGCGCCCGGGGTGTCGGTGACGGTCTTGACAACACCGGAGGTGCCCTTGGCGTTTTCGCCCTGCAGGGTTGCGGGCCAGATGCCGGCAGCCTTGTCGGTCCAAACATCCGCAGCAGCAGCAGCAAGGTACTCGGTGAAGTTGGTGGTGGTACCGGAATCGTCAGAGCGGTTCACCGGGGTGACCTTCAGGTCCGGGAGGCTGACGCCCGAGTTCAGGGCGGCGATGGCGGGGTCGTTCCAGTTGGCGATCTCGCCGCGGAAGATTTTGGCCACGGTGGTTGCGTCAAGCTTCAGCTCGGTGATGCCGGGGACGTTGAAGGCCACAGCGATCGGGGAGATGTAGACGGGGATGTTCATGGCGCCTTCCGGGCCGCACTTGGCCTTGGAGCTGGCCAGCTCTTCATCCTTGAGGTACGCATCGGAGCCGGCGAACTGGGCCGAGCCGTCGATGATTGCCTTGCGGCCTGCGCCGGAACCGTCCGGGGAGTACTGCACGGTGGCGCCGGGGTTGGCAGCGGCGAAGCCGGCCTTCCAGGCGTCCATGGCTGCGCCGGTGGAGGATGCTCCGATGCCGGTCAGCGTGCCGGTGACCTTGGGGCCGGCAGAAGTCTGGTTGCCTGCAGGCGTGTTGCCCGTGGCGTTATCTGAACCGCAGGCGGTGAGCGCGAGTGCGCCGGCTGCGATTACAGCGATAGCCGCGTGGCGGCCGAAACGAAGTGCCTTCACTAGATGTACCCCTTCCAGGGATATTCAGCGGCGGCAGGACCGGAGACGCCCTGCAGCGCGATGCGTACGTTCTGTACCTTCAACGAATCTATGGGCCGCAGGTAACGGGATGGGCGGCCACAGGTGAACAGAAGATTAACGACGGCGGCATATTGGCTTACAACTGCAGCGTCACCATTGCGCACGTCACACTTTCGGCCTTAGGTGCCCGGGCGGCAAATAGACTGGAAGGCATGGCCGCAGCAGCAGGACTCTCAGCAAGCAGGCGATTCCTGCGCGGACGCATCCGCACCGGCCTGGTCCGGAGCCGGAACTCCCTGGTCCCCGCCGTCCAGATGACCGCGTGCGCGGTGGGGGCGTACGCCTTCGCCGAGTACGTCCTGGGGCACTCCGGTCCCCTCTTCGCGGCCACATCGTCACTGATCGCCCTGGGCTTCTCGCGTGACCCGCGGCTGCGCCGGGTAATGGAGGTGGGCCTCGGCTGCACCATCGGGATCGCCGTGGGTGATCTGCTGCTGCACTGGCTGGGCAGCGGAATCTGGCAGGCCGCCGTCGTGCTTCTGTTCTCCATCCTGCTGGCCCGCTTCCTGGACAGCGGCAACATCTTCACCACGCAACTGGGGCTGCAATCCTTGCTGGTGGTGCTGCTGCCGGCGCCGGATGGCGGGCCGTTCACCCGCAGTCTGGACGCCGTGGTGGGTGGCCTCTTCGCCCTCCTGGTGACCATCCTGATTCCGAAGGATCCGCGCCGGGAACCCCGCAAGGATGTCCGGAAGCTGCTCCACGAACTGGCCGAAGTGCTGCGGGAATGCGCCAACGCCCTGACCGAGAGCGACTCCACGCAGGCCTGGCACGCGCTGATCCGCGGCCGAAACTGCCAGCCCCTCGTGGACGCGATGCGCCATTCCCTGCGCGCTTCCGGCGAGGTGGCCACGCTCGCGCCGGCCCACCGCCGGCACCGCGACGAGCTGGACCGGCTTGAGAATTCCCTTGACTTCATCGACCTTGCGCTCAGGAACAGCCGCGTCTTCGCGCGCAGGCTCACCAGCGCCATCAACCACGCCGCGCTTTCAGACAACGCCACCGCGAACATTGCCGATGTGCTCCAGGAAACCGCGGCCGCGATTGATGAACTGTCGCTCGGCCTGGCGGAAACGCACGACGGCGTGCGCCGCGCCCATCTTCGGACGGCCCGGCAGGACTTCAGCGAGATCGCGCTGCGGCTGCACCCCAAATTGCTGGAGGTCGAGCGGCTTGAGGGTGAGACTGTGGTGATGCTGTTCCGGCCACTCATGGTGGACCTCCTGGAGGCCACCGGCATGGATCCGCGCGAGGCCCGGGACGTGCTGCCCGGCCTGTAGCACCGGCACCGGTGGTTGAGGCCCCGGTGGTTACAGCCCAGTGGCTGAGCTTGCGAGGTTAGGGGCGGGCGGGAATTGTCGGTGCCCGCCAGTAGGGTGGAACCCATGGCAACAAAGACTTCCCGGACGACCAAAGCGCCCGCTTATAAGTGCGCCGAATGCGGCTGGACCACGGTCAAGTGGGTGGGGCGCTGCGGCGAGTGCCAAGCGTGGGGCACGGTTGAGGAAACCGGCGCCGCTGTAGCGCGTACGACGGCGGCAACAACAGTTCTGGAGCCGGCCCGCCGGATTGCCGAGGTGGATGCCACCACGGCGGCTTTCCTGCCCACCGGCGTGGACGAGCTGGACCGGGTTCTGGGCGGCGGCCTGGTCCCGGGCGCGGTCATCCTGCTGGCCGGTGAACCTGGCGTGGGCAAGTCAACGTTGCTGCTGGACGTCGCGGCCAAGTTCGCCCGCACCGCCCAGGATGTTCTGTATGTCACGGGCGAGGAATCCGCCGCGCAGGTAAAGCTGCGCGCCGAACGGATCGACGCCGTCGCCGATTCGCTGTACCTGTCCGCCGAAACGGACCTGGGGCAGGCACTGGGGCAGGTGGAGAAGATTGAGCCGCGGCTGCTGATTGTGGACTCGGTCCAGACTTTCAGCAGCGCAGACGTGGACGGCAGCGCCGGCGGCGTCTCGCAGGTGCGTGAGGTTGCGGCGTCCATCATCGCGGCGGCCAAGCGCCGGAACATGACCACTTTGCTGGTGGGGCACGTGACGAAGGACGGGTCCATCGCAGGCCCAAGGCTGCTCGAACACCTGGTGGATGTGGTGTGCCAGTTCGAAGGCGAGCGTCACTCCCGGCTCCGGATGCTGCGCGCGGTGAAGAACCGGTACGGGCCCACGGACGACGTCGGCTGTTTTGACCTGAATGAGAACGGTATCGAAGGGCTCACGGACCCCAGCGGGCTGTTCGTCAGCCGCACCAAGGAACCCGTCTCCGGCACCTGCATCACGGTGACCATGGAAGGGCGGCGGCCGCTGCTGGCCGAGGTGCAGTCGCTCCTTGCCGAGAGCGCCAACTCGCAGCCCCGCCGGGCCACGAGCGGCCTGGACAGTTCACGGGTGTCCATGCTCCTGGCGGTACTGCAGCAGCGTGCCGGCTGCCTGCTGCACAAGGACGATTCCTACGTAGCCACGGTGGGCGGCGTGAAGCTCAGCGAACCGGCCACTGACCTCGCCGTTGCCCTGGCCGTCGCGTCCGCGAAGGCCCGCAAACCCCTGCCCATCCGGCTGATCGCGTTCGGCGAGGTAGGCCTGGCGGGCGAGGTCCGGCCCGTGCCAGGCATCAACCAGCGCATCCAGGAAGCACACCGGCTGGGCTTCACCCACGCCGTGGTCCCTGCCAGCCACAACGGCCCCGGCCCCGTGCCGCCAGGTTTCTCAGTGCGCGAAGTGGAACACCTTACGGAAGCCTTGAGCCTGCTGATCGGGTAGGGCCCGTTGCCGGCCGGGGCGGTGTCAGCTGGCGGTGATCACCAAGGCAACACTGTGTCCGCCGAAGCCAAAAGCGTTCACCAGACCGGCAGGGGCGGAGCCGGGCGCCAGCGTGTGGGCCTTGTCAGTGACGATGTTCAGGTTCACTTCGGGGTCCAGCGCCTCGACGTTCGCCGTTCCGGGGAGCTGACCTGTCCGCAGGGCCTGGACCACCACAACGGCAGCGAGCGCACCGGCGCCGCCCAGCAGGTGGCCGGTGTGGCCCTTGGTGGAGGTCACGGGCACGTCGGCACCGAAAACAGCGTTGATGGCCTGGGCTTCCAGCCGGTCCCCTACCGGAGTGGAGGTGGCGTGGGCGTGAACGAAGCCGATCTCCGAAGCCTGCATTCCGGCCGAGGCCAGGGCCTTCTGCATGACCCGCCGCTGCATGGCAGGGTCCGCGGCCACGATGTCGTTGGCGTCGGAGGTTACCGCCCCGCCGGCCACTGCGCCGAGGATGGCGGCGCCGCGCGCCCGGGCGTGGGCTTCACTCTCAAGCACCACAACGCCGGCGCCTTCCGCGAGGACAAAGCCGTCGCGGCCGCCGTCGAACGGGCGCGAGGCGAGCTGGGGTTCGCCGTTGCGCGTGGAGAGTGCCCGGATCTGGGAGAAACCGGTGATCACCAGGTCGTTGACTGAAGCGTCCACGCCGCCAGCGATCACGACGTCGGCCGCGCCGGAGCGGATCATTTCGGCGCCCTGGACAATTGCTTCAGCGCCCGACGCACAGGCGCTGACAGGCGTCCGGGCTCCGCCGCGGGCGCCGAGGTCAATGGAGACCCAGGCCGCGGGGCCGTTGACCATAAGCCGGGTGAGGGTGTGCGGCGAGACGCGGCGCGGGCCGCCGCTGGCGAGCGCACGGTCCTGTTCGAGGGTGGAACCGAGGCCGCCGTAGGCGGAGCCGATCACCACGGCGAACCGTTCGGGGTCGACGTCGGGCGCCCCGGCCTGCTGCCAGGCTTCGCGGGCAGCCACCAGCGCCAGCTGCCCGCAACGGTCCATGCGCTTCAGCTCGCGCGTGGTGAGGTGCTCCGAGAGATCGGCGGTGACCTGTCCGGCGATGCGCACGGGCAGTTGTTCCGCCCAGTCCTCGTCCAGTGAGGCGATGCCGGACTGTCCTGCCAGCAGGCCGGTCCAGGTTTCCGCCACAGAGGAGCCGAGCGGGTTGATGGTGCCGGCGCCGGTGATCAGCGCGCGGGGTTGGTCTGCAGGCATTGGACGCTACTTTGCGGGGTTGTGGGTGCCGATGGGCACGAGGGTCAGATCGGGGTGGTTCTTCTCGATCCGGCGCAGGGCCCAGACGTCGTTGAACAAGGCGAGGTATTCGCCGTCGGACCGCAACAGCACCTCGGCGCCGGGCACGTTGGCCAGCGCGGGCATGGCGTCCGCCGTCGAAATCCTGGCAATGGAGTACGGGAGGCGTTCGAGCCGCATGGGGGCGCTGAAGTCATGCGCCATGCGGTCCTCCACCACTTCGAACTGCATGGGGCCGACGGCGGCAAGCACCGGCGCCTGGTCGCCGCGGACGTCAGAGCGGAGCACCTGGATAACGCCCTCGTGCTCGAGCTGCTCGATGCCGCGGCGAAACTGCTTGAACTTGCTGGGGTCCTTGGACCGGGCCACCTGGAAGTGTTCGGGGGCGAACAGCGGGATGGCCGGGTATTCCACGGCGCCTTCGAGGAAGAGGCTGTCGCCCACGCGCAGTGTGGAGGCGTTCACCAGGCCCACCACGTCACCGGGGTAGGCCTCGTCGATGACCTCGCGTTCGCGGCCGAACACCTGCTGGGCGTACTTGGTGGCGAAGGACTTTCCGGTGCGGGTCTGCGTGACCACCATGCCGCGTTCAAAAACTCCGGAGCAGACGCGGATGAAGGCGACGTGGTCGCGGTGGGCCTTGTTCATGCCGGCCTGGACTTTGAAGACAAAGCCGGAGAAGGACGATTCAACCGGGCGCGGGCTGCCCTCAACGTCGGGCCGGGGTGCGGCGTGCGGCGCGAAATCGACCAGGGCGTCCAGCAGTTCCTTCACGCCGAAGTTCAGGGCGGCGGAGCTGAACAGGATGGGGGTGGCGGTGCCCGCATGGAAGGCTTCGACGTCGAATTCGAGGTTGGACTCGATGACCAGGCCGGCCTCGTCCACGGCGTCGGTCCAGTTGCTGCCCTGCGTCTCCGCGGCCTCTTCGGGCGTGAAGTACTCGGTCAGCGCGATGTTGGCGCCGGAATTGTTGCGCTGGAAGCGGGCGAAGCGGTCCTGGCGGAGGTCCCAGACACCGCGGAAGTCACCGGAGATGCCCACGGCCCAGGTCAGCGGCATGGGCTGCAGGCCGGTGCGCTCGGTGAGCTCGTCCATCAGCGCCAGTGCGTCCAGGCCGGGCCGGTCCCACTTGTTGATCACGGTGATGATGGGCAGGTTGCGCTGCTTGCAGACCTCAAACAGCTTCATGGTCTGCGTTTCCAGGCCCTTGGCGGCGTCCACGAGCATCACTGCGCAGTCGACGGCGGCCAGGACGCGGTAGGTGTCCTCGGAGAAGTCCGCGTGGCCGGGGGTGTCCAGCAGGTTGATGACCGTGTCCCGGTAGGAGAACTGCAGGGCGGCGGAGCTGATGGAGATACCGCGGTCCTTCTCCATCTGCATCCAGTCCGAGACCGTTTCCTTGCGGTTGGCCTTGCCGCTGGAGGCCCCGGCGGTGCCGATCACCTTCGCGTGCAGTGCCAGCGCCTCGGTGAGGGTGGACTTGCCCGCGTCGGGGTGCGAAATGACAGCAAAGGTCCGACGCCGGGCCGCCTGTTTGTGAATCTCGTTG
This sequence comes from Pseudarthrobacter cellobiosi, assembly GCF_023913815.1. Taxonomy (NCBI): domain Bacteria; kingdom Bacillati; phylum Actinomycetota; class Actinomycetes; order Micrococcales; family Micrococcaceae; genus Pseudarthrobacter; species Pseudarthrobacter cellobiosi. The sequence goes on along the minus strand of NZ_JAMXBK010000025.1, from coordinate 216,160 downwards.
ACCCGGGCGGGGCTAAGGACATCTTGGGACACGGTGCTACTTTCGCTGCGGTGGGGTTACCCCAAGGCGCTCGGCAGGCCTCAAGGGGAAGCATGGCTCTGTGACAGCCAAGTTCCAAGTTTATCGCAGTGCGGGAAGCAGCCGCTCTGGATCAATGGCGCACACCTGTCCGGTGCGCGAAACGCCTCCCGGACAGCCGCCGTCGTACGCGTTCCCGGGGCACTTCGCGGCACCCGCTAACGAGGCACTTTGGGGCTTGTCCGTGCGGTTGTTGCCGCTTCTTACCTTTATCATTGAGCTTGCGGGAAACTGAGTACTTTTGATCCTGCCGGCGGAGTGTAAAAAACCGGCGTACCTGCGGGCGGCAGTCTGCACCTTTGAAGGGAACACCTATGGCTCGGAGCCCCGAAGAATCGCTCAAGGCGACTCTGGGAAGAGTGGCTCCAGGCACGCCGTTGCGCGATGGTCTGGAACGCATCCTCCGGGGGCGGACCGGTGCGCTGATTGTGCTGGGCTCGGACCGGACCATCGATTCCATCTGCTCCGGCGGGTTCGACATCGGCATCGACTTCTCCCCCACAAGGCTTCGTGAACTGGCCAAGATGGACGGCGCCATCATCTGCGACAAGGACGCCGGCAACATTCTGCGCGCCGCGGTCCAGTTGGTCCCGGACTCAAGCATCGAAACCCAGGAATCCGGCACGCGGCACCGCACGGCGGAGCGCGTGGCCATCCAGACCGGCGTTCCCGTGATTTCCGTCAGCCAGTCCATGCAGATCATCGCGTTGTACGTGAACGGGCTCCGGCACGTGCTGGAGGGATCCGAGAAGGTCCTGGCCCGCGCCAACCAGGCCCTTGCCACGCTGGAACGGTACCGTTCGCGGCTGGACCAGGTGACGAGTTCCCTGTCCGCCCTGGAGATCGAGGCCATGGTGACCGTCCGCGACGTCGCGGTCACCCTGCAGCGCCAGGAAATGGTCCGCCGGATCTCCGAGGAAATCTCGCAGTATGTCCTGGAACTTGGCGAGGATGGCCGCCTGCTTTCCCTCCAGCTCGATGAGCTCACGGTGGGCCGCGGCCCGGGCAGCGACGTCATCATCCGCGACTACGCCGGACCGGACGCGTCCGCGGAGGACATCGAACGGGCCGTCAGCGCGTTGGTGAACCTCGGCCCCACGGAGCTGATCGACCTGGGCAAGATCTCCGGGATCGTCGGTTTTGCCGGCGGCGAGGCCAACCTCGACGCCGTGGTTCAGCCCCGCGGTTACCGGCTACTATCCGGCCTCAAGGCAGTCCCCAAGGCTGTTGCCGACCGCCTCGTGGACCACTTCGGCGGCCTGCAGTTCCTGATGGCGGCCACCATCGACGACCTCATGACCGTTGACGGCATCGGCGACCAGCGCGCCCGCACCGTCCGCGAAGGCCTGAGCCGCATGGCCGAGGCCAGCCTGCTGGACCGCTTCCTCTAATCCCCACCGGCCCCCTCACCTCGCAAGTCCCTACCGGCTTCCAGCCTTCGCAAGCTCAGGCCGGGGCCCTCGCCGGTTGGGGCCCCGGCCAGGGGACCCTGCCGGCGTGGGCCCAAGGTAGGCGGATCAGCTGACCTGGAACACGGCCTTGGGGCTGGCCCTCGAGCCGAGCTTGGCCGTGAAAATGTAGTACGCCCCGCCGGCCCCGGGCTTGGCCTCGATGGGGCTGCAGCCTTCCAGCGTACGGTTACGGCTCCACGGGAAGTTCGCCGTTTCGCTGGTGCCTGGGGCAATCGTCTTCACGAGGTCTTCGCTTTTGGCCTGGCAGTCCTTGGACGAGAAGATCCTGTCCGCGCCGCTGGTCACCAGGAACTCCATCTGGGACGTCCCGATGTTCACCTCGCACGGCATGGTTCCGCCGTTGGTCACCTTCAGGGTGAGCAGCGGGTTCTCGTCGGGGCCATAGGCGGCTTTGTCGGTCGACGCGGACACCGTCACCAGGTTTTGGTTGCAGGAAGGCGTGGGCGATGGAGTGGGTTCGCTGCCTGCAGTGTCCGACGGTGAGGGGCCTGGGGCGGATTCGCTGGCGCCGTCGGTGGAAGATGCCTGCTCGGTGCCGCTGAAGGCACCGGCCACAGCAAAGCCGCCGAAAGTGAGCGCCACCGCCATCAGCAGGGCTGTTCCCACAAAAAGCCGACGGCGGCGGTAAACGGCTGCGCTCGGCTGCCGGGTAGCGCCGGAACCGCCCCGGGAACCGGGTGCGGATGCCGTTTTGCGTGGTGATGAATTGCCTTGCCTGCCCATCCTTCTAGGCTAGAGAACGCACCGGATTCTGCCGTCCCACCACGCCGGTCCCCCGACCAACGCTAAGGTCACAGTTTGTCCGCGGCATCTTCGCGCGGGCTCCCGGGAATCCACTACAGTGTTGGGATCGACGCTACAACCCTTTCCCCAGCCATGCCCGCGGACGGCGCCCCCGTTACGGCCCAGTTCGGCACGGATGACCTCCGCCCCGACCAGCTCGCCGCGCTGCACCGCAGGATCACCGGCTGGTTCGCTGAGACGGCGAGGGACTTGCCCTGGCGCGAACGCCACTGCTCACCGTGGGGAGTCCTGGTCAGCGAGATCATGCTGCAGCAGACCCCAGTGGTGCGGGTGCTGCCTGTCTGGCGGGAATGGCTCGAGCGCTGGCCCACCCCCGCCGGGCTCGCCGGCGAGCCTGCAGGGGAAGCGGTCCGCTCCTGGGGCAGGCTCGGCTACCCCCGCCGGGCACTCCGCCTGCATGCAGCCGCCGCTGCCATCGTCCGCGATCACGGCGGCAAGGTCCCCGGCAACTACACGGAGCTGCTGGCCCTGCCCGGTGTGGGCAGCTACACGGCCGCGGCCGTTGCCGCCTTTGCCTTCGCACGCCGGGAGACTGTGGTGGACACCAACATCCGGCGTGTGCACGCGCGCCTGGTTTCGGGCGTCGCGCTCCCCTCACCATCGCTGAACGCTGCGGAGATGCGGCTCGCGGCGGAACTGCTGCCGGACGACGTCGGGACCTCCGTGCGCTGGAATGCTGCTGTTATGGAACTGGGGGCGCTGGTCTGCACGGCGCGTGCGCCCAAGTGCGCGGACTGCCCGGTGCGGGACTCCTGTGCGTGGCTGGCAGCCGGCGAGCCGCCGCCGTCGTACGTTCCCAAAGGTCAGGCGTGGCACGGCACTGACCGGCAGGTCCGGGGTGCCGTGATGGCTGTGCTCCGGCTTGCGGACGCCCCGGTGCCGGCGGAAATGTTCCAGCGGGAGCCTGCTGACCTGGGCTTCGCGGCGGACGGAATCGGCGTACCCCTGGCCGCACTGCACCGCCTGAACTCTGCGCCGGAACAACTCGAACGTGCCATTGCCGGCCTCCTTGGCGACGGGCTGGCCGAGCTGCACCAGGGCGGTTACCGGCTGCCAGCCTGAGGCGCCTTTAGGGTGGCCCGTGCCTGGATGGCATACTTTCTGGTGACTCGAACCGGGGGAATTCATGAGAATCGTGTTGTACGTCATCTGGGCGCTGTTTGTTGCGGGCGTCATTTTTGCGCTGGTCCGTTCACTGCGGAAAACCAAGCGGCAGGAAAAACTGATCGCCGGCTGGCCAAAGGTCCAGGCGACCGTCACCGGCAACGTGGCGGGCTGGACACATGGCGGAGGCGGCTCAACGCGGAGCCGGCGCTTCTACCCCACGTACCAGTTCGCCGACCCCAACGGGACTCTGTATGCCGGCGAATCCGAGGTCTCTTACGCCAACCAGCAGGTACCGGGATCGCTCCTGGAGGTGGCCTACAACCCGGCGAATCCGAACCAGTCGTTCCAGGTGGCTTCCGAATCGAAAATGGTGATCGGGTGCCTCATGCCGGTCTTCGTATTCTTCGCCCTGCTGCTGTTCTGGGTCGCCGGCGCCTTTCCGCTGGGCTGAACCGTGGACTCCCTGAAACTGCTGTTCATCGTCCTGCCCGGGCTTTTCCTTGCCGCGGGCCTGATCCTGATGGGGCTGTCCCTGGCCGCGTCCTTCCGCCGGAAACGTTCCATGGCGGGGTGGCAGGAGGCTTCGGCCACCGTCACGGGAAACCTGCATGGCACGGACGGCCCCGGTAGCAACGGCCGGAACCGGTTTGCGCCGTCGTATCAATTCGCGGACGCCGGGGGCAAACGCTGGCTGGGGCAGTCCGATATCTACAGCCAGGACCAGGCGATCATCGGCACCCGCATACCCGTGGTCTACAACCCGGCCAATCCCGCCGAATCCACGCTGCCGGTCTTCGCTGTTGCCAAAGGCCGGCTGGCCACAGGTCTCATTATGGTGATCTTTGGGGCCACAGCCATAACAATGTTTGCATCACTTTCCTGGTAGCAATGCGGGCTGCCGGCTCCGGATTTACGCTGAAGTATGGGCAAGCCCGGGGTACTTCTGGCACTGATGACGACGGCGGTTCTCACCTCCGGTTGCTACTACTACTACCCCGTCCCGCCGCCGTGCCCTGCCATCGCCCAGGCCACTGCCGTCTCGGTGACAGTGGCGCGGGAGTACGTGGCGCAGGTGGAGTCGTTGCGCCTGAAGGCCTGCCAGGACGGTGTCTGTAAGGAAGCCGCCGTCGAGCTTTTTCCCGGCACTGCCTCGATTGACCAAGGCTGCGCACCGGACGGGGTCTGCTCTGCCACGGCTTCCCCGGACGGGACCATGATCGGGATGCTGATGCTGGAGTCCCTCACGGAGGCCCCGATGGCGCTGACCGCCACGGGTACTTCTGCTGGCGGATCCGCCCTCCCTGTGCGCACCCTGGATTTCCGGCCCCGCGGCGCCTATCCCTACGGGGAGCAGTGCGGGAGGTTCGTCACGGCGTCCGTGATCCTGGACGCCAGTGGCCTTCGACAGGCCATGTGACGGCCCTCGCTGGCAACAAATAAGCCCCGCCAAACCCCGCCCTTGACTTCCACTCAGGACACTTCTACGGTCTGTATTACCAGCATCGGCAACGTTGGATTTAGAACAGGTTCCCCGCCGGGAAGGGGTAAGGATGCCACTTTCAGATAGGGAGCGGAAACAGCTCGAGGAGCTGGAATCGGGCTTGGCCGCAGAGGATCCGAGGCTCGCTGAGGAACTCTCGACCGGCTCCGTGGGCCTCAGGTTTGGGCGCCGTATCTACCTCGGTGCCATCGCATGCCTGATCGGGCTGGTGTTGCTTATTGTCGGGGTCAGCACGCAGATCATCGTGGTCGGCGTCGGCGGCTTCCTGCTGATGGGAGCCGGCACGTACCTGCTCGTGGACAAGCGGTCCTTCAGTCTGGGCCGCAGCAGCCAGGTCAAATAGGCAACTCAGGCCACGGCCTACGGCTCGCCGAAGCCTGCCTGCACCAGGCCGCCGACGTAGTTCAGGGCACGCTCGGCGTCGGGCCCCCAAGCCTCGATATGGAGCAAGGATCCTTTGCCTGCCGCCAGGGTCATCAGGGATGTCATTGACGCGCCATCCACGCCGTTGACCGTGACCTCGGCGTTGAGGGACGCCAGACCGCCAGCGATCTTGGCGGCCGGACGGGCGTGCATGCCGGCCTCATTCACCAGTTCGAAGTCGCCGGTGAAGTCCGGCCCTGAACCGGTGACGGACCCTTCAGCCACGGTGCTTTCGGCGAGCACCCGCGAAGCAGCCGCCACCTCCGGTCCCAATCCGTAGACCGCTTCGGCGGCACGTTTGACTGCCTTCACGTCGGCGCCGCCCTGTGCGGCCACGGCGGCAGCCACGAGGCCTTCCACCAGGGGCGCGTCCGCCAGGAGCACGCCGGCTGGCTCCTCCACGAGCTCTAGGGCCGATTCCGCCGTCATCACTGCAGATCCCAGGTCCGTCAGGACCACCACGCCATCGCCGCCGGCCGCCTTGTCCAGGGCAGACATGACTTTTTCTAGGCTCGTTCCGATCCTGCCGTCGGCGGTGCCCCCGGCGGCGAGGATGACGACGTCGGGCGCCATCTGGGCGGCAAGCTCCACGGCGCCGTCGGCTATTTTCTCGCTATGGGACACCACCACCAGGCGCACCGTCACGCTGCGGCCCCAACGGCGGCCCGCAGAATGAGGGCACTGGAGGCGGCGCCCGGATCGCGGTGGCCTGCGCTCCGCTCCCCCAGATAACTGGCGCGGCCCTTGCGGGCGACCAGGGGCTCGGTGGCCACGGCGCCGGCCTCAGCCGCCTCAGCGGCCGCGACCAGCACGCCAAGGACGGTGCCTGCGCCGTCCGCCGCGGCGGCCTGCGCTGCCTCCGCAGCGGGGGTCCAGGCATCCACCATGGTCTTGTCGCCGGACTCGGCCTTGCCCCGCGCCACGATCCCGTCGCGGGCAGCCACGAGCGCGTCGGCGAGGCGCCCCGGATCAATCTCGGCGGCATCGCCCAAAGCGGTGGAGGCGCGCAGGAACGCGGTTCCGTACAAGGGACCTGCGGCGCCGCCCACCTTGGACATCAGGGTCATGGCAGTCAGCTTCAGTGCCGCGCCGGGCGTCTCAGGCTGCGCTTCAGCCAGTTTCTCCAGCACCGCCTGGAAGCCGCGGTCCATGTTCTCGCCGTGGTCCGAGTCCCCGATCGCACGGTCGAGTTCGATGAGCCACACCCGGTTTTCCGCCATGGCCTGGGCGCAGAGAGTCAGCCATCTGACGGCCCATTTCACGTCCAGCACCACGGTTACACGCCCCAACGCAGGGCTGCGGTGTGCACCGGAGCGTCCCACAGCTGCGTCAGTTCATCGTCGAGCCGGAGCACCGAGATGGAGCAGCCCTGCATTTCCAGGGACGTGATGTAGTTCCCTACCAGCGAGCGTTCGACGGCGGCTCCACGCTCTGCGATCACCTGGGCAGCGCGGCGGTAGACGATGTACAGCTCGCTCAGGGGGGTACCGCCCATGCCGTTGACGAACAGCAGTACTTTCTCGCCGCCGGTGATGCCCAGGTCGCTGAGGACCGGGTCCAGCAGGCGGTCCGTGATGCCGTCAGCGTTCTCCATCGGGATTTTGTGCCGGCCGGGCTCGCCGTGGATGCCGATGCCGATCTCGATTTCATCATCCGCCAGGTCGAAACTGGGCGTTCCCGCATGCGGTACTGTGCACGCTGACAGCGCAACCCCCATGGTGCGGACGTTGCTGTTGACGCGGTCGCCGATCGCGGCCACGGCATCGAGGTTGTCGCCCCGCTCAGCGGCGGCGCCGGCGATTTTCTCGACCAGAACGGTGCCGCCCACTCCGCGGCGGCCTGCGGTATACAGGGAGTCCTCCACCGCGACGTCGTCATTGACCAGGACCGTGCGGATGTCCACGCCTTCGGCCTGCGCCAGTTCCGCTGCGGTCTCAAAGTTCAGGACGTCGCCGGTGTAGTTCTTCACGATATGGACGACGCCGGCACCCGAGTTAACGGCGAGCGTCGCCGGAAGGATCTGGTCCGGCGTCGGCGAGGTGAACACCGCCCCCGGCACGGCGGCGTCGAGCATTCCCAGCCCGACAAACCCGGCGTGGAGCGGCTCGTGGCCGCTTCCCCCTCCGGAAACGAGTCCGACCTTCCCTGCCACGGGCGCGTCTTTGCGCGTGACGTACTTCGGATCGGCGGTGACGGTGACAAGTCCCGCGTGGGCCAGACCGAATCCCTCGACGGATTCGTCAACCACGGAACGGGGATCATTGATGAGCTTTTTCATGGCAGAACTCCTGGGGTGTGGGTGCGTCCTGGAGGATGCACTTTGACCCTACTACCGCCGCCTGAAGTCCGGTAGCCTGCGACGATGCGGCGGAAGCGGTAAGGGACAGCCCCCAATGACTGTCCCTTACGGCAGGCCCCACACTGCAACCTCGTCAGTTTATCCATCAATTCGACATAAAGCTATTTATGTCACAGGGTGACTTCTTCCCGCGGTTGCCCGCGGCAGGGTGAATGGGGTTGCCTAGAGGGTCTTGATCATGCGGGTGTTGCCCAGGGTGTTGGGCTTGACCCGCGCCAGGTCCAGGAACTCGGCAACGCCTTCGTCATGGGAGCGCAGCAGCTCGGAGTAGACCACCGGGTCCACGGCCGTCTGGTCGGCCATGACCTCGAAGCCGTGGCGCTTGAAAAAATCCACCTCGAAGGTAAGGCAGAAGACCCGGGCCACGCCCAGTTCACGGGCCTCGGCCAGCAGGCTTTCCACTAGCACGTGCCCTACACCCTTGCCGCGCCACGCGTCCGATGCGGCCAGCGTGCGGACTTCGGCGAGATCCTCCCACATAACGTGCAGGGCGCCGCAGCCGATGACTTCGCCGTCGTCGGCTTCTGCGATCCGGAACTCCTGGAGGCTTTCGTAATAGGCTACGGTCTCTTTCGCCATGAGAATCCGCTGCACAGCCAACGGCGCCACAAGGCGCTTGATGGCGGCCACGTCACTGGTACGTGCAGAACGGATATGGAAGGAGTCAGTCACAGGGTCCATCCTACGATGGCAGCCTGGCTGGCTTGGGCGCTCCCGTACGACGCAGTCAGCCTTGCTTGGCGGCCCAGGCGGCGACGCGCTGCGTGCTTTCCTCTTCGGAGAGGTCCTCCACGCGAGTCATGATGGACCAGCGCACACCGTAAGGGTCCCGGATGCCGGCGAATCTGTCTCCTGAGACAAATGTGGACAGCGGCTCCCGATCGGTAGCCCCCATCCGCTCGGCCCGCGCAATAAGAGCGTCCGCGTCGGCGCAGTAGGAGCCGATCGAGTAGCAATCATCGTCGCCGTTCGGCGCCGGAACGAGGTGGTAGTCCGGGTTGGGCTCTCCAATTTGGAGTCGCCCCTGATCGAAGTCAAGTTCGGCATGGACGACGATTCCGCCGATCTCGGTGACATTTACTGTGCGCGCCGAAGACGTCCTGGTAGAAGGTGATCGCCTCCTTGGCAGAAAGGATCGCAAGGAACGGCGTGAGGCTCGTGAAGCCGTGCGGGATACCGGATTTCGTGTGCTTGCCATCGGCGGCGTTGGTCAGTTCGGGGCTTGTAGTATCGGTCATAGACCTCGCGGTACGCACAGATCGGCTCAGCGGCTTGGAGAATTGCGACAGCCTGGATAAGGAGTGTCCCCCATGGTGGGTTCGTTCAAGGGAATCCTCTACCCGGCCCGGCTCCCCACATTTCACCGTGTGCCCGCGCCTGAGTCCGTCACGAACCTGGTGCAGTGGTTTTGGATCCCCGAGTGGGACATTGAGCCAGGGCACACGTCCCGCCAGCACCTGATCGCATTCCCGACGTCCAACCTTGTGGTCCAAACGGATCTCGTTGAGTTCGCAGGCCCAACAACCCGTCGATCGCATCGCGATCTCACGGGCCGGGGCTGGGCGGTTGGGGCCCTCCTGCGTCCCGCGTTGGTTCCACGTTTCACGGATGATCCGGGGAGCCTGCGGGATTCCCAGCTGCCACTACCGCTCGCGGATCTGCATGCCTCAGTGTCGGAGGCGATGAGGGGAACCGATCCAGGGGAACGTCGGCAACGCGCGGTGGAGGCTTTCACCGGCTGGCTAGTTGCGCAGAGTCCAGGGGTGTCCGACGAAGGCATCCTTGCCAACGCGATGATGGACATGATCGGAACATGCGCCGACGTGACCCGCATTGAAGACGTTGCCGCGCGTCTATTTGTTTCGCCGAGAACCCTTCAACGCGCAGCGCGGAAGTACATCGGCCTGAGCCCGTCCGCGCTTATCCGAAGGCGCCGCCTGCAAGAGGCCGCTGACCGGTCACGGACCGACCCGGCGACAGACCTCGCGGCGATAGCTGCCGAACTCGGCTACACCGACCATGCCCATCTGACGAACGACTTCCAAAAGTTCCTAGGATTCACGCCAAGCACATATCGACAATCAGCCCTCCAGGACCAGGCCGAGAACATGGCGACGGTGGATAGCTGAGGGCGTGGTGTCTTGCGCAGACGGTTTCAAGCTCTCCAAGGATCCGCTCTTCGTGGAGAAGGTCTACGACGTGGTGGGTCCACCCGAACCCGCGCGAGTACGACATCCGCAACTGGGTCATGGCATGGAACGAGAACCCGGACAACGCAAAGGCCCCGCCTGCTCCTTTGGGGAGCAGGCGGGGCCTTTGCTGGTGAAACGAACCTAGACGCTGGGTGCGATCTCCGGGATGCGCGGCTTGGCGTTGCCGGCGAACGTGAACTTGGCGTCGTCGCCTTCGCCATCCACGTCCACTACAACGATGTCGCCGGCGTGGAGTTCGCCGAACAGGATCTTCTCGGAGAGCTGGTCCTCGATTTCGCGCTGGATGGTGCGGCGCAGCGGCCGGGCACCCATGGCGGGATCGTAGCCGCGGGTCGCCAAGAGCACCTTGGCCGCGGTGGTGAGCTCGATGCCCATGTCCTTGTCCTTGAGGCGCTTCTCCAGGCGGCCAACGAACATGTCCACGATCTCGATGATCTCGTCCTGGGTGAGCTGCGGGAACACCACAACGTCATCCACACGGTTCAGGAACTCCGGACGGAAGTGCTGCTTGAGCTCTTCCGTCACACGGGCACGCATCCGGTTGTAGCCGGTCTGCGTGTCCGTGCCGGACTGGAAGCCGGTGGCAACGCTCTTGGAGATGTCCCGGGTGCCCAGGTTGGTGGTCATGATGATCACGGTGTTCTTGAAGTCCACCACGCGGCCCTGGGAGTCGGTCAGGCGGCCGTCTTCCAGGATCTGCAGGAGCGAGTTGAAGAGGTCAGCGTGTGCCTTCTCCACTTCGTCGAACAGGACCACGGAGAACGGACGACGGCGGACCTTCTCGGTGAGCTGGCCACCCTCTTCGTAGCCGACGTAGCCAGGAGGGGCACCGAAGAGCCGCGAAACAGTGTGCTTCTCCGAGTACTCGGACATGTCCAGCGTGATGAGGGCGTCCTCGTCACCGAACAGGAATTCGGCCAGGGCCTTGGCGAGCTCGGTCTTGCCGACGCCGGTGGGGCCGGCAAAGATGAACGAGCCGCCCGGACGCTTGGGGTCCTTCAGGCCTGCACGGGTACGGCGGATTGCCTGGGACAGTGACCTGATGGCCTCGTTCTGGCCCACCACACGCTTGTGCAGTTCGTCTTCCATCTTCAGCAGGCGCGTGGACTCTTCCTCGGTCAGCTTGAATACCGGGATGCCGGTGGAGTTGGCCAATACCTCGGCGATGAGATCCTCATCCACCTCGGAAATGTCATCCATGCCGCCGGACTTCCAGTGGCGTTCCTTCTCGGAGCGCTCAGTGATGAGCTTCTGTTCCTTGTCCCGGAGCGAAGCGGCGCCTTCGAAGTCCTGCGCGTCGATGGCGGATTCCTTCTCCATCTTCAGCTTGGCGATCCGCTCATCCATGGCCTTCAGTTCCGGCGGGGCGGTCATCCGGCGGATGCGCAGCCGGGCGCCGGCCTCATCGATCAGGTCGATCGCCTTGTCCGGAAGAAAGCGGTCCGAGATGTAGCGCTCGGCGAGGTTCGCGGCCGACGCGAGGGCGCCGTCGGTGATGGTGACGCGGTGGTGCGCCTCGTAGCGGTCACGCAGGCCCTTGAGGATCTCGATCGCGTGCGCGACGGAGGGCTCCTTGACCTGGATCGGCTGGAAGCGGCGCTCGAGTGCGGCATCCTTCTCGATGTGCTTGCGGTACTCATCCAGGGTGGTGGCACCGATGGTCTGCAGTTCACCGCGGGCCAGCATGGGCTTCAGGATGGACGCAGCATCGATAGCACCTTCAGCAGCACCGGCACCCACAAGCGTGTGGATTTCGTCGATGAAGAGGATGATGTCGCCGCGGGTGCGGATTTCCTTGAGGACCTTCTTCAGGCGCTCTTCGAAATCACCGCGGTACCGGGAGCCGGCCACCAGCGAACCGAGGTCCAGGGTGTACAGCTGCTTGTCCTTGATGGTTTCCGGGACGTCGCCGCGGACAATCGCCTGGGCGAGGCCTTCGACGACGGCGGTCTTGCCGACGCCGGGCTCACCGATCAGGACAGGGTTATTCTTGGTGCGGCGCGAGAGGACCTGCATAACGCGTTCCATCTCGGACTCGCGTCCGATCACCGGGTCCAGCTTGTTCTCGCGCGCAGCCTGGGTGAGGTTCCGGCCGAACTGGTCCAGGACCACGGAACCGGCGGGAGTGCCTTCGGGCTGGCCCGGACCGACGCCGGCGCCGGTGGTTTCCTTGCCCTGGTAGCCGGAGAGGAGCTGGATGACCTGCTGGCGGACGCGGTTGAGGTCTGCCCCCAGCTTGACCAGCACCTGGGCGGCAACACCTTCACCCTCGCGGATGAGGCCCAGCAGGATGTGCTCCGTGCCGATGTAGTTGTGGCCCAGCTGCAGGGCTTCGCGCAGCGAGAGTTCCAGCACCTTCTTGGCGCGCGGGGTGAAGGGGATGTGGCCGGACGGGGCTTGCTGGCCCTGGCCGATGATCTCCTGTACCTGCTCGCGCACGCCGTCGAGCGAAATGCTCAAGGACTCAAGAGCTTTGGCGGCAACGCCTTCACCTTCATGGATCAGACCCAAGAGGATGTGTTCGGTACCAATGTAATTGTGGTTCAGCATGCGTGCCTCTTCTTGGGCAAGCACAACTACGCGACGGGCACGGTCCGTAAATCGCTCAAACATTTCGCCACACTCCTAGCTACGACGTACTTTGATGCTACGTGGCAGACCCAGTCTTGGGGAGCGTGTTCGCCACAGGGGAAACATGACGTGTTCAACCTCCCGTCACCCTGCACCGCTTGGATCAATGCAAGAACCTCAAGCAAGGAGTAACGTCATGGAAGTTATCACCCTGCTCATGACCGCCGCGACCGTAGCCCTCGCCGGGATCGGAGGGCTCTACTACTCCTACGCCTGCTCGATGATGCCGGGGCTGCGCGCCACCGATGACCACACATTTGTCAGCGCCATGTCCCGGATCAATCCGCCAATAAGGATCCTTGCTGAGCCGAAACGTCGTTGCCCACTGCACCGGAGATCGATGACTCCGAGGGGTGCAGCACCGCTCCTGATAGCCGAGCAATTCCCGGAAGGAATCTGAGTAGCGGCCCGATGATGCGGTGTACCAGCTCTCCTGGTAACCGCCAGCGGTGGCCCTGATCTTGTAGTGTCCGTCATCAAGATCGAACGAAACGTCTTCGCCGAAGCCCCAGGGAGCCGTCTGGGTATCCACCGGCTCTTGGCCGTCACCGGTCTCATCAAACACTTCATACACAATGTCCGGTGGCGTGACAGAGGCCGAACTGTCGTTGATTAGGACCATGATTTCCGGCGAGTCCAGGAGGACGCTGACTGCCACGCGCCCGGGTCCGCGTAGGCCGGAGCGCCGAGGGGCGCAGCCAGCAGCAGGACCAGTGCCGCCAGGACTGCCGTAAATCGCCGAGACCCGCTAATTACAGACATTCCAGGCTCCCGAAACGCAAAGATTCGAGTGGGCGAATTCGAGCGGGCGTCCCAGCCCGAAGGCTCAAACCGAATCGCCGGCTCATCCCAAGGAAATTGCCCGACGATTAGCCCGACGGTACGCCCGGGGCTGTTAGTCAGCAAGGGATTTGGGCTTACGCTAGCCCGTCTTGAGAATTCACAATTGGCATCAAAAAACCCTGCCCCCACCCGAAGGTGAAGACAGGGCCTAATACCAAGCCGGAGAGGCGGTAGGTCAGGAATTTGCCTTTTGGTAGGCTTCCTGGATTTCAGCCTGAATTCGGCCCCGGCTGTTAACCGTGTAGCCGTTATCCCGCGCCCATTGGCGGATCTGCGCGGAGTCGTTGGCGCGGGGGCCTGCAACCGCTTTGGTGCGGGTGGCTCTGCCGGCGGAGGTCTTGCGCCCAGCGGCAACAAAGCGCTCCAATGCAGAACGGAACTCGGCCGCGTTGGCCGAGGACAGATCGATTTCGTAGCTGACCCCATCGAGGCCAAAACGGACGTTCTCGTCTGCAGATCCGCCATCCAGATCATCGACGAGGATGATGTTTACTTTCTGTGCCATTAAATATGTCTTCCTCTTGGAAAGGTTCGGTTGTCAGAAAATGAGGATGTTCCTATTAAAAGTATGAACCTCTTAATGGCAACGCGTCAAAGCGTCGGATGGTTGCTGTGGAAATCCACAGGAACTTGCAGAAAGCTCTTTCGAGCTATTTGTCCGTTTCCGGGTTCTGTTCCTCCAATGGCGCTGCGGAACGCGATTCCGCCTCGGCCTGGGCCCGCGCTTCGGCCTTACGCTCGGACTTGTCGGCATTGAAGATGGATTTCATGGCAAACCAAAAAAGCAGGCCAACCACCAGCGAGGGCAGGAGTACGGCTACATATTCCATGATTAGTGGCCTTCGGGCTTCAGAAGCGGGAAAAGGATGGTTTCGCGGATACCGGCGCCGGTGAACAACATCACCAGCCTGTCAATACCCAAGCCGATGCCGCCCATGGGCGGTGCGCCGTATTCGAGGGCCCGCAGGAAGTCCTCGTCCAGCTGCATGGCCTCGACATCGCCCGCGGCAGCGTGCCGTGACTGTTCGGTCAGCCGCTCGCGCTGGATGACGGGGTCGATCAGCTCGGAGAAGGCCGTGCCGCGTTCCATGCCGCCGATGATGAGGTCCCAGGCTTCGATCAGCCGGCCGTCCTCCCGGTGCGGGCGGGCCAGCGGCTGGGCAGACGGCGGGTAGTCGTACACAAACGTGGGGTTCAGGAGCCTGGGCTCCACAATTTCACCGAACAGTTCCACGGCCAGCTTCTCGGCGTCCCACTTCGGGTCCACCTTGACCTCGTGCTTTAAGGCGATTTCGCGCAGCACCTCAAGCGACGTGTCAGGCGTGACTTCCTGGCCAACGGCGTCGGACAGTCCCGGGTAGACCGAAACCCAGGCCCAGTCGCCGTCGAGGTTGATTTCCCCGGCTTCGGTCTGGAGGGTGCGGCCCACACCAACTGCGTCAGCGGCGTCTAGGATGATCTCCTTGATGCGCTCGGCCATGACGAACTGGTCCGCCCAGGCTTCATAGCACTCAAGGGTGGTGAATTCGGGGCTGTGGGTGGAGTCCACGCCCTCGTTGCGGAAGACGCGGCCCATGTCGTAGACGCGGTCGATCCCGCCCACGACAGCACGCTTGAGGTAAAGCTCGGTGGCAATGCGGAGGGTCATTTTCTGGTCGAACGCGTTCATGTGCGTCTCGAACGGGCGGGCCAAGGCGCCCCCGTGGACCAGCTGCAGGATGGGGGTTTCCACTTCGACGTAGCTGTGGCGGTGCAGGCTCTCGCGGATGGAACGGGTAATCGCGGCGCGGGTGTAGACCATTTCCCGGGCTTCGTCGCGCACCATCAGGTCCACGTAGCGCTGGCGGACGCGGGTTTCCTCGTTCAGTTCCGCGTGCAGCACCGGCAACGGACGGAGCGCTTTGGAGGCCATGGACCAGGACTCGGCCATCACGGACAGCTCGCCGCGGCGGGAGGAAATCACTTCGCCCTTGATGAACACGTGGTCGCCGAGGTCCACCAGCGCCTTCCAGTCCGCGAGCGCTTCCTCGCCCACGTTGGCCAGGCTGAGCATCGCCTGGAGCCGGGTGCCCTTGCCGTCAACGCCGCCTTCCTGGAGCGTGGCGAAACAGAGCTTGCCGGTATTGCGCACAAAAACCACGCGGCCGGTGACGCCTACAACGTCGCCCGTGGTGTCGTCAGCCTCAAGGTGCGCGTACTTTTCGCGGATCTCCGTGAGGGAATGCGTGCGTTCCACACCCACCGGATATGCCTCGGTGCCCCGCTCGATCAGCTTTGCACGCTTGTCCATGCGGATGCGCATCTGCTCGCTGGCGTCGAGCGGCTCTGGGGCATTTTTTGGGGTGGGGGTGTTTTGGGAAGTCACAATCCCCAAGTTTACCGGGAGTTCGCGCCGCCGGCTCCCGGCGGACGCCCAGGCATAGACTCGGGCTGTGGAGACGTGGAAAGTTGAAGCGGAGGACGGCGGGCGCCTCGACGTGCACTCCTTCCGCACCCCCGCGGGGCTGGACCCGACGACGGCGGGACCTCCCGGCGTCGTACTCATCCACGGAACTTTGGTCACCGACGCCCTCTACCGGCCTTTCGCCCGGAAGCTCAGCGTCCTGCTGGGCCGGCCGGTGCACTGCTACAACCGGCGCGGCAGGGCGGGGTCAGCCCCGCAGCCGGAGGATTATTCGGTGAAGACGGAGGTCAGCGACCTTGCGGCGGTCATGCGCAAGACCGGCTCGGCGGATGTGGTGGCCCACAGCTACGGCGGCTTCGTGGCGCTGCAGGCGGCCCTGACCCTGCCCGTGGGCCGGCTGGTGACCTATGACGCCGCGGTGTCGCTGTCCGGAAACCTGAGCCACCGCTGGCGGCCGGAGCTTGAGGATGCCGTCACTGCGGGCCAGCTCAACCACGCCTGGGCGCACTTGGTCCAGGGCCTGGCCACGGCGGGTCCGCTGTCCTACCTCCCTCTCGGCGCGCTGCGGATGCTGAGCATCCTCTCGGCCAGGACCAACCTGGGCGCGGAGATGCGCCAGCTGCTGCCCACCGCAGTCACCGAAATGCGTGCCGTACTCGACGCCGAAGCCGAACTGGACCATTTCACTGCCCTTGCCACCCCCATCCTGATGCTCAGCGGCGGCTGGAGTCCGGCGTATTTTGCCGAGACGGGGCGGCAACTGGCCGCCGCCGTGCCATCCATCAACTTCCAGGTGGTCCCCGGTCAGCTGCACGAGGGTCCCATCCGTCCCGGGAAGGGTCTGGCCGTGCGGATTGCCCGGTTCATCAACGGCAGCGACGGCCACCCGCGGAAGCTGGGCCGGCGCCGGTAGGTCGGCCGGTGGGGAGCCTTGCCACGCGCCTAGGATGGGGAGCGTGAAAGAACAGGAAGTCCCCACGCACGACGGCGGCCGGCTGGCTTTGTACAGCTATGGAACCGAGGATGCGCCGGGAGAGCGCCGGGTGGTGGTCATCGGCGGGGCCTTCCTTACCGCACTGATCTACCGGCCGTTCTCGATGGCGTTGGCCGACGGGCTGGGCGACGGATGGGCAGTGGATGTCTATGACCGGCGCGGCAGGGGCAACTCCACCGAGCAGCCGGCCGACTATTCCATGGCCACGGAAATCGCCGATGTCCGCACGGTCATGGATGCCACGGGCGCCCGCAACATCCTGGGCCACAGCCTGGGCGGATCGGTGGCGCTGAACGCCGTCCAGGAGTTCGCGGGCACCTCCTACGAACCGGACAAGCTGGCGGTCTACGACGCTGCGGTCAACATCGACGGCAGCATCGATATGTCCTGGCTGGACGACTTTGAAGCAGCGGTCAACGCCGGCAAGGTGGGGCATGCCATGGCCCGGATGAAAAAAGGCATGCAGCCGGGCACTGCGCTTTCAAAGATCCCCGAGCCGGTCCTTGCGGGGCTGATGGCCGTGGTGTCCCGCACCAAGGTGAACAAGATGCTCCGGGAGCTGATGCCCACCGGCGTGGGCGAACTGCGGGCCGCGTACGACGAAGCCGAGCATGCCAGGAACTTCGCCGTCCTGCCCGCCAACACACACTTTATGGTGGGCGGCAAGAGCCCGAGCTACTACAAGGTCACGGCCCAGCGCCTTCATGCGGCCGTCCCGGGGAGCACGTTCGAGCTCTCACCCAAGGGCTTCCACGGCTCCATTCCCGCCGCGGTGAAGGAACTTGTCACGGACATCGCCGAATACTTCAAGGGCTAAGGCATTCCGCAGGTTGCTCGGCTAGGCTCGGATCATGACGAGCGAGAACATCAAGACCCCCGACGGCGGCACTCTGGAGCTCTTCTCCACGGGTGCTGAACTGGCGTCCGCCGGCTCCGGCGTGGTTGTGGTGCCGGCCTCCATGGTGACCGCCGCCGACTACACAAAGTTCGCCCAGAAGCTCAGCGCCGCCTTGGGCCGCCCGGTCCACACATTCAACCGCAGGGGCCGGGGTTCGTCGTCGCCGCAGGCCGAGGATTACACGCTGGACGCGGACATCCGGGACTTGGACGCCGTTATGAAACACACGTCCAGCACGGACGTCTTTGGCCACAGCTTCGGCGGCGCGGTGGCCCTGCACGCGGCCCGGACCCTTCCGGTGGAGCGACTGGCTGTGTATGACCCCGCTGTTTCCGTGAACCACAGCGTAAAGGCCGACTGGACCGCTGAATACGAACGCGCCACGGCCGCCGGTGACGACGACCGCGCCCTGGCCGTCCTCACGAAAGGCCTGGAAACCGGCGCCTTCTCCCGGATGCCGCTGTCCATGCTCACCATCGCCAACAAGCTCACCGCCGGCACCCACGTGGGCAAGCAGATGCGCGAACTGATGCGCACCGGCGTCCGGGAAATCAAAGCGATCATCGCCGCGGACATGCCGGCCGAGCCGTTCCTGGAACTGCCCCTGGAAACCCTGATTGTGGTGGGCGAGAAGAGCCCGGCATACTTCGGTGTGGCGTGCGGCCAGATCCACGATGTCCTCTCCGGCTCCAGCTACACCATCCTGCACGGCGCCGGCCACGACGGCGTCCTCCGCGCCCCGGACAAGCTCATCACCGAACTCAGCGACTTCTTCGCCGGCTGACGTCGTCGCCTCCCCAGCGCGAACGGACACATAAGCCCCGCAACTCCCGCGCGAACGGAGGTGTCCCTTAATGGCCGGCGCCGTGGCCCGGGGCGGCGCCTTCTGTTTTGCGCATCATCGCGGAAAGGACGACGGCGGCGAGGGCTATGACGGTCGCCGTCAGGAACGCTGCGCTCATGCCTGCAACGAGCCCTGACGCAGCCGAGACCACGGCGAAGATGGACACCAGCAGCGCAGTGCCGGCTGCACCGGCCACCTGCTGGGCGGTGCTCATGATCGCCGAGCCGTGCGAGTAGAGATGCGGCGGCAGCGGGTTCAGGCCGGTGGTAAATGCCGGCGTGAAAAGCAGCGCCAGGCCGAAACTCAGCCCCACGTGGAGGGTGACGATCCACCAGACCGGAGTGCCGGCGTCGAGCATTGAGAACTGCCACAGGGCCAGCACCATAAGCACGGAACCGGTAACGGTGAGCGGCAGCGGCCCCACTTTGTCGAATAGCCGGCCGATGAACGGGCCCCGCAGGCCCATCGCCAGCCCGCCCGGAAGCAGCGCGAGGCCGGTCTCCAGCGAACCCAGGCCGCGGATTTCCTGCAGGTAGAGCGGCAGCAGGATCACGCCGCCGAAGAGCGCCATCATGGCCACCACCATCAGCAGCACGGAGACCGTGAACATCCTGAAGTTGAAGGCGCGGAGGTCCAGCAGGGGGGCTTCGGCCTTCTGCAGCCGGAGCTGGCGGAGCACAAAGACCGTCAGGCTGGCCACGCCGATGACCAGCGCCGCGATGGCCACGGTGCTCGGGCCGCTTTGGCCGCCGCGCCCACCGCCGATCTGGCTGAGACCGTACACCAGGCCGCCGAAGGCAGGAACCGTCAGAAGTACGGACAGGAAGTCGAGCTTGGTCTTCTCGGTTTCGCCCACGTTCGTCAGGTATTTGGCGCCGATGGCCAGGGCAGCCAGCGCGACCGGCAGGACAAAGACGAACATAAAGCGCCAGGTGAAGTGCTCCAGGATCAGCCCGGAGACGGTGGGACCCATGGCCGGTGCCACGGAGATGGCGATACTGACGTTGCCCATGACGGCGCCGCGCTTGGCCAGCGGCACAAGGGTGAGGATGGTGGTCATCAGCAGCGGAAGCATGATGGCCGTACCGCCGGCCTGGACGATGCGGGCCAGGAGCAGGATCTCAAAACCGGGAGCCACCGCAGCCAGGGCGGTGCCGCCGGCGAACAGTCCCATGGCCAGCATAAAGACGGCCCGCGTGGACAGGCTTTGGAGGATGAACCCGGTGGTGGGAATGACCACTGCCATGGTGAGCATAAATCCGGTGGAGAGCCACTGGACGGTGGGCGCATCCACGCGCAGGTCAACCATCAGCCGCTGCAGGGCAACGTTCATGATGGTCTCGTTCAGGATCACCACAAAAGTCGCCACGAGCAAGGTGGCGATAATGGTCACCGATTCGCGGGACATCTTCTCCGGTGCGGCGGACTTCGGCGCCGCTACCGGCCCGGGCTGCCCGGAGGCGTTCGAAGAGACTTCTGTAGACATGGGTGTTCCCCCAGGGAGTAAGAATGAAGTGTCGCGCGAGCATCGTCGCTGCAGATTCCAACACTCTACCGTCCGGAGTAATTCCGGCGCACAGGATTTTTCTTCGGCAAAGGCTGTTCCTGAGCGGTCGCCCGGCTTCCGCGTTGGCGTGGCCGTCGCGGATACAGCGGGCGGACCGGTCCGCGCTTTTGGCGACACGGCGGCCTATGCTGCGGCCAGCACTGCCAAGCTCATCACCGCAGCGGCCTATCTCAAGCTTGTGGAGGCCGGTGAAGCGCGACTCGATGAGACGCTGGGGAACTACACTGCCGCTTTCCAGCTCAAGTCCATGATCAACAGCAGAACAATGATTCCTGGCTCCTGTTGATGGACAGGATCGGCTACCAGCGGCTGATCCGGTATGCAGCCTCGATTGACATAGCCTACGATCCCGAAGACAACCGGCTGACTCCCGGGGAAGTGGCCCAGGTCCTGACGAAGCTTTACGCCGGACAGCTGCTTAACCCCAACAACACCGCGCAGTTGCTGGGGTACATGCAGGAAACCAACAACGAGGAACTAATCCCCGCCGCCTCGGGGCCAGGCATTACCGTCTATCACAAATACGGCCAGCTTGGAGGAAACCTCCATGACGCAGCCCTTTTGGAACATGGCTGGACAACGTACGCGCTGGTGATCTTCACGGAAGGTGCCGATAGCACCGACGAGGCCGAACGCACCGAAATGATCCACGATCTGACGCGGGCAGTCGTCGGGACGCTCTTTCCGGCGGGTTAACCGAGCTCCTCCTGACGCCTTGCAATCCGGCCCTGGGCGTCAAGCGTACGGAGCATTCGTGGGCAGGGGGTTAAGTGACCGTTCGCGCCGGGGGCTTAAGTGACCGTTCGCGCCGGGAGGTCAGCTGCGGTGGTGCTCGATCAGCCAGCCGGCCATCTGCTGGGCCCGCTTCGCCGCCTGGGTGTCGCCTTCCGTGGCTGAGACGATGGACCCCTTCATAAGGATGTGCCACGACCGGGCGAAATCCTCCGGGCGGTCCAACCCTGCCTGCTCAGCGAGGGCCTGCACATGGCCCCTGATCCTGGCCAGGTAGTCGATGCTGGCCTGGCCCAGGGGATGGGCCGGGCCCATTTCCAGCAGGATGTTGATGAAGGAGCAGGCCTCGAAGTCGTCGCGCAGGAACCAGTCGCCGAAGACGTCGAAGATGGCCAGGAGTTGTTCAGTGGGGGTGGTGCCGCGCAGTTTGGCTTGGCCCACGATGGAATCGACCGTCCATAACTGGTCCCGCTGCTCCAGGAACGCCAGGACCAGTGCATCCTTGGACGGGAAATGCCGGTAAAACGTTGCCTTGGCCACGCCGGAGCGGTCGATGAGTTCATTAACGCCTACGTCCCGCACACCACGGCGGGAAAACAGTTCGTAAGCCGCAGCCAGGATCCGGCCCCGGGAATCGGCAGGAAGAACTGCCGCCTCGGCGGGTAAATCCGCAGGAGACAGCGCGGGTTCTGCAGTGTGGTCTGCATCGGAAATCATCGTAGGAATAGTTTACTCCCAGGTGCAGACAGACCGGTCTTACTCGCTGTAATGTCTTTCCCAGACGCAGTGCTATGACGCCGAGGGGACCCCCGAAAGGCCCCGTCGGCTTGGTGCAAGGAGGCCCCGATGTCAGCAGAGCGAACGTACGATTTTATCCCGTGTGACGATACGGACCCGTGGATAGAAAATACCGCTGCGTCCGCCGAGGTCCGGCACTTCGCCCGGGAATCCCTGCGGTGGCAGGCACAGGAAATCATTGATGAAGTGCTCCGCGGAACGGCTCCCGGTGAGGAACTTGCCCGGGCCCGGTTGCGCCGCTGCGTGGCCCAGAACCCTGGCAGGCCCGAGCGTGCACTCCTGCAGCAACTGATGATCAACCGCGACCCGCAGGGTGAATCAACGCAGTAGAGCAACACGTTCCTGCGCCCGGAATGCCCTCCCGCCATTCAACGTGAGGCTCACAACGGCCGGCCTTACAACGTGAGGCTGCGGTCCACAATGCGCCCGGCGGTCATATGCAAGCTCTGGCTGTTGGCGCGTGCATGGTTCCGCAGCAGGTTGAATGCTGCTTCCATATCCACTCCGGCAGTGTGCGCAATGACGCCCTTGGCCTGCTCAATCAGCACCCGGGTGTTCAGTGCGAGCTGCAGCTGCTCGTTGACCAGTACCGCTTCCCGGATGGTGCGTTCCTGCATAAGGCTGATGGTGGCGACGTCAGCAAGCGCCTGGCCGATCGCGGTATCCTCTGCCGTCAGGAAACCCTCCCGGGCGCCGAACAGACCCATGGCCCCGATAATCCTGCCGTGAACGCGCATGGGCACCGCATGCACGGAGCGGAAGCCCTGTGAGAGCGCGGCTTCGCGGAAGTCCAGCCACTTGGTAAGCCCGGCAATGTCGTCCACTGCAACT
Organism: Pseudarthrobacter cellobiosi; assembly: GCF_023913815.1. Classification (NCBI taxonomy): domain Bacteria; kingdom Bacillati; phylum Actinomycetota; class Actinomycetes; order Micrococcales; family Micrococcaceae; genus Pseudarthrobacter; species Pseudarthrobacter cellobiosi. The sequence continues at coordinate 193,661 of NZ_JAMXBK010000025.1, read as the reverse complement.
GCCGCCCCGGTCAGGTAGCACTCAACGCAGGGACCGGCTCCGGCTTGAAGCTGGAGGACCTCGACGAGCTGGCTCTGCTCGCTGGTGGATGCGACAACCTGCAGTTCTCCGCTGGGATCGGCAAGCAACAGACCCGCGGCTGCGACGTCAAGGAGACCCACGGACTCCTCCACCAGAATTTGGAGGAGGTCCACGACGTCGTAGTCGGCCACCAGCGTGTCAGTGAGCTTCACGAACGCCGCACTGGCGCGCTCGGCGCGGGTACTGGTTACCATGGCCCCATTTTACTGCAGGGCAGGTCCGCCGGCCCCACCTTTGTCGGAATCGAAGCTGAGCGTTCGCTCGAGCACAGCGGCGGCTGTCTCCCCCAACGTGAGGTCATTGGCAAAAGCGTAGGCACGCAACAAAAGCAAGGATTCCGCTGCCGTAGCACCAGACTGCGCCAAGACCATCCCCGTGGCCTGGTGGATCTCGCGGCGCGACATAAGCGACGGCTCCAGGGCTGGATCCGTATCCAGTGAGCTGAGGCTCAGGATCTTTCGCAGGAGGTACCAGGAAGTCTGCCCGGCAAGTACGGCCGCCATCGACTGGTCCGACCGGTTCAGGTTTCCACGAACGACGTGATACAGCTCAACGACACCGAGGTCCATCGCGCCTACTGTGAGTGGAAAAACGAACAGCGCGGCTGCGTCCGTCCCGGCGATCGCCTGCTGGAACACGGGCCATTCGTCGTCGGCGGTGGACTGGGCGTCGGGGATCAGCACGGGCAGGCGGGTCTTGTGGGCCCGCCACCGCGGGCCTTCGCCGAGGTTGAACTGCAGTTCGTCCAAGCGGGCGGCGAGTTCGTCGCTGGCAGAGACCAGGGTCTCCGCGGCGGCTCCGCCGAAGAGGGACACCGCAGCGCCCGTTATGGGCAGCTTCGCCAGGTACGGGGCACACACGTCTTCTTGACCCGCAGCCATGTCGGGAGCAATGTCCATGGTGAGCCTCTGATCCCTGAATCATCCCGCGGTGAAGGATCCGGCTGCAGGCTGAACCGGAACGGCGGAGTTGTCACTTCAAGGATACATATTGCGGCGAACCCGCCCGTCGTCGCCGGCCGGCCTCAGGCCAGCCTTTCCTGGCCTTAGGCATTGACCACTTCTGAGGTGGCCATCAGATGGGCCTGTAACGCCCGTTCCGGGGCGCCGGGGTGGGCGGCCACACACCTGCGAAGGCGCCATTTGACGTCAGCCAGATCCGGCGACGGGTCCTCAAGGATGGAGGTGATGATTTCGTAGGCCTGCCACCCTAGTGGCGTGATTTCCTCAGCACCGATACGGTACGACATCACGGCCTCCCGCTAGGGATCGTGGCGCTCATGGGTCTCTCCAAACGGTACGGCCTCACTGACCGCCACAGTATAGGTGTCGTGCGCGTGGCGGGTTACCAGAATCCCGCACAGGGCAGTGCTGGAGGCAAACTGGCGGGCCAGGTCAACGGCCGAATTCAAATAGTCGTCCAGGACAGATGCGTCATTCACTTTGACGAGATAGGACAGCCCGTCATCTATTGTGCGGATCATTGAATTCGCTCCTGATTTTGCGTGGCCGATCGGCCACAGGGGATAGGGAAGGCAGGCCAGCGTCCCGCTTGCCGTGCATGTGGCTGCTTCGGAAGACAGTAGCCGGACAGCACAAAAGCCTGGAGGGGACGGCAGGGAAAGTATTGGGTGCCCTGCGTGGAATTGGTCCTCCTGGAGTACGCCGAATAAGGCGATGCCAGGGTCTGGGGCAACAATTTCAGCATAGCCCATGCGCAGTAAGGACGAACAGGGATCCGAAGCCTTGCGCGCCCGGAGCCGGACGCTGCATCTCAGCTGCTCAGCGGCACGTTATCGATCAGCCGAACCGGCCCCACCTTGGCCGCGATGAGGGCCACTCCTTCGCCGCGGAACGGGACTTTCCGGCAGTTCTCGGCCAGCGGCTCAAGGGTGAGCGGATCCACCACGTCGAAGTAGTCCAGTCCCACCAAGGGCTGGGATTCAACCATGGCCCGGGCCGATTCCAGATCAAGCGGCTGGTGGGCGTTCGCCCGCTCTGCGAGGAGCCGCAGCGCCCGTGACAACACCAAGGCGGCCTCGCGCTCCTCTGCGGACAGGAACCGGTTGCGGCTGGACAGGGCAAGCCCGTCCTCGGACCGGACGGTGGGCACGGCAACAATTTCGACGGGGAAGTTCAGGTCCGCCACCATGCGGCGCACCAGCGCCAGCTGCTGGGCGTCCTTTTGCCCGAAGTAAGCCCGGTAAGCCGGCAGTCCCCCGCCGCCTGAGACGAAGGCCCCGGTGGCGGGCAGCCCTGAGCCCGGGATGCCATAGTGCAGCAGCTTGGCAACCACTGTGAGGGCGCCGTCGAAATGGCCGGGCCGTGAGGCGCCTTCCCACTTCTCGCCCAGGGAGCCGGCGGTCACGCGGACCAGCGGCTCGCCGCCGGGATAGACCTCTTCGACCGGGGGCGCAAACACGAGGTCCACGCCCTGCTCTTCCAGCAGGGCAAGATCGGCGTCGAGCGTGCGCGGGTACCGGTCCAGATCCACCGCATCACCGAACTGCAGCGGGTTTACAAAGATGGACGCCACCACAACGTCGTTCTGTTCGACGGCGGTGCGCGCCAGCCGGGCGTGGCCTTCGTGCAGCGCGCCCATGGTGGGCACCAGGCCCTGGGACCTGCCCGCCTTCTGCGCGAGCAGCCGGGCACTCGCCTCCCTGAGCTCTGCGGCAGTTGTCACCAGTTGCGTGCCCATGTCAGTTTCCCTCTTCCAGGGCCGCGCGGAGGGCCCCCACTTGATCCTCTTTGAGCAGCCCCCGGCTGCTTGCCCGCCGCGCGGTGGCGCGGGCCATGGCGAGGTAAGCCTCCAGCACATCGCCGTTCGCACCGGCGTCGTACTCCCTTAACGCCTCGGCGTGGGCCGCCACTGTCCCCACGTCACCGCGGGCCACCGGACCGGTCAGCGCCGATTCGCCGGAGGCGAGCGCGTTCTCCAGCGTGGCCCGCAGCAAAGGCCCCAGCATCCGCTCCGGCGCGTCGACGCCAACGTCGCGGAGCAGCTGGGAAGCCTGGGCCACCAGGGTGACCATATGGTTCGAGCCATGGGCGAGGGCCGTGTGGTACAGGGTCCGGTCCCCTTCGGCGATGGCCACGGGTTCGGCACCCATCTCCACTACCAGCGCCTGGGCGATGGGCAGCATCGCGGCATCGGCCGTGACGCCGAAGGTGCAGTCCAGGAGGCGTGTCAGGTCCAGGCTCATGCCAGTGAATGTCATGGCGGGGTGCAGTGCAAGGGGGATGGCTCCGGCGGCGCGCACCGGGCGAAGCACCCCCACGCCGAACCTGCCTGAGGTATGCGCCACGATCTGTCCGGGCTGCCACGCCCCAAGTTTGGCGAGTCCGTCCACCAGTCCGGCCAAGGCGTCGTCGGGCACGGCCAGGAGCACCAGTTCAGACCGTTCCACAATCTCCTGGATCTCCAGGATGGGCACGCCGGGCAGCAGCGTCTCCGCCCGCTCACGGCTGGCCTCGGACACCGCGGAAACCCCGACGACGGCGTGCTCGGCTGAGCGCAACGCCGCACCAAGGACGGCGCCCACTTTCCCGGCACCGATGATTCCGACGCCAAGGCGCCCGGGCTTAGCCACGTTGCGGGCCTTCCTGTTGGGGACTGGTTTCGACAGGCTCAGCCACCGGGGTTTCGCTCCCCAACCGCTCCCTAACCTCGCGAGCTCGGTCAGGGAACCCTGCGGTCGTGGCCCCAGGCTCAACCACCGGAGCTGGCTCAACGACCGGAGCGGGCGCCACCGTTGCCAGCCATTGTTCGCTGGTCTGCCGCTTGCGGGCGAGCCGGGCGCGGGCGGACTGAGCATCAAAAAGGGCCCGGGCCTCGTCAAGCCCGGCCTGGGTGAGCCGCGGCGAGACCGGCCCGGCCGTGGTGTGCAGGACAAGGTCCGCCACACCGAACCGCCGTGCCAGCGGACCCTGGTGCAGCGCCATTGACTGGGTGCGCTGGTGCGGGACCACCACCAGTTCCCGCCACCACCGGCCGGAGCGGAGCAGCAGGGCAGTGTCAGTGGTAGCGAAGCCGTTGCGGCGCCAGCCCAGCGGCGCGAGGAACCTGCCGCGGTGCGGCGTGGTGACAAAACCGCCGTCGGAATCCAACCCCGAGAGCCCGGCAGCGAAGATGCGTCCGGGCTCCGGCGTTCCGGGATCCGGCAGCACGAGTGCGAGCATGGACATCACGTCGGGCAGCTTACCCACGGGCAGCAGTGTGGTCCGGGACGCCGTCTCGCCGTTGCTTCCGGCCGCGCCGTACCCGGCCACGTTGACCTGGATCCGGTACCAGCCGAAGATCCGCCACAGCGGCGACTGGGCCACTTTCAGCGCCTGGACCCTCCCCGGGGGCAGCGTCTGCGCCTGCATGTCCAGCAGCCCGTAGCGGAGCCGGATCCCGTCCGGCGAAATGGCCGCGGTGAAGTTGTAGCCCTTGTTAAAGGAGCCCCAGTAGCTGGCTGCAAGGCCCAGCACTGCCGGGATCAGGTAGAAGAAGAAGCCGCGGTTGTCCGTCACGGCGGACAGGATCACGGAGGCGATGCCGCCCACCGCCACAAAGAAGCTCTGCTCGCTGAGGAGCAGGGAACCGATAAGGCGCGACGGCGGCACGGACAGCACCGGATACTCGGGCGCCTCGGGTGCGGCCTCCTGCGGCCGGGCCGGGTCCGGGAGCACGCCCGCGGCCCGCGCCAGGATGGTGGCCCGGAGTTGGCGGGCGTCGTCCATCCGCAGGTAGGCCAGTTTGACGGCCGATTCACCGGCGTCGGCCACCTCGAACTTGAGTTCGGCCAGGCCGAAGATCCTGGCCAGGAGGGGCTGGACGATATCGATGGCCTGGACGCGGTCCAGCCGGGCCTGGCGCTGCTGGCGGAAGAGGAAGCCGGAGTTGACGCGGACGTACCCTTCGGCGACCTGGTACTTGGTGAAGTACCAGGTCAGGATGAAGCCCAGCACGGTCATCACGAGGACGATGCCGCCGCCGGCCAGCAGCCAGGGTGCCCTGCCCGCGAAGTCCTCCTCGAACAGCGGACGGCCCTGAAGCAACCGTTCGAAAAAGTCCCGTCCGAAGAAGAAACCAATGGCCGCCAGGGCCACCCAACCGCGCACAAATGGGGACGCCGGATGCACCCGCAGCCACTCGGCGTCGGGAGCCACCGGAACCGCACTCGGTGCGCCGGCCTCCGGAACGTTTGCCGTCACAGCCCTGCCAGCCTCGCTTCACCGCGGGCGGCGAGCTGCTCTCGCAGGCGTGCCCCCTCCGCAGCGGGCAGGCCGGGGATCGTGGCGTTGGTTCCGGGCGAGGCGGTGTGGAGTTTGAGCGTGCAGAGTCCCAGCCCGCGTTCCACCGGGCCCACGCCGATGTCCACGTACTGCATGCGGCCGTAGGGAACCGTCATGGTCCGTTGGAAGAAAATGCCGCCGCGGATCAGCAGGTCATCGTCGCGCTCGGCGTAACCGATGGCACGCACCTGGCGCGGAATCAGCACCAGCCGCCAGATGGCCAGAACCAGAATCACCGCCGGGACGGTGATGGCCAGCCACAGCGGCGGCCACCGCCACCAGCCGAGCAGGACAAAGATGAGGGGCAGGGTCAGGACAATCACCGTGACCAGGTTCCCGATGGCCCACTGCACCAGCCGCACGGTGACGTATTTCGGGGATACCCGCTGCCAGGTAATGCCCGGCGGATCAATCGCCCCGGTACGCATATTCGCCTTCCCCCGCGGCTTCGCCGCGGGCCGCGCGGCCGGGTTTCCCGTCACCGGGCGCGGCGTCGCTGTCTTCGGGCGGGATCTTGCAGAACCGCTCCACCAGCAGGCCGACAACGATCATCACCAGTCCACCAGCAGCGATCGCGACCGCCACCCAGGTGATGGCCTGGTCGCTGCGCAGGTTCCAGATCCGCAGCTGGTCCAGGAAGATTCCAACATGCCAGCCCAGCAGGACGGTGCCTGCATAAGCACACGCCTGGGCCAGCACCAGGGTCCTGGCGGCAAGAATCGGGTCCAACGCCTTTTTGCGTTTGGTGCTGTTGCGCCACCGGAGCACACGGATGCCAAGCACCAGGGTGATGGCGACAATCACGCCCATGGTGGCCAGCGCGGTGGCCGGAAGAACCGGCGTTGACATGCTGTAGCGTGTGGTCACCACGGTGGCGGACCAGCCGGCCACGGTCAGGACCAGGCCGATCAGCAGCAGACGGACAGGGTTGATGGGCTTCACCGGTTACTCGACCGCCCCGGCTGTGGGGACGCCGTCGTAATCGCCGAAACCGTCGAACGGGGCGAGATCGTCAAAGTCGGGGGCCCGGGCAGCCAGCTCGCTGATGCGTTCCCCGCCCAGGGTGGCCGCCGGCTCGATCAGCGACCACGGATACAGCACAAAGGCGCGTTCGGCGGCACGCGGGTGCGGCAGGGTCAGGACCGGGTCGTCACTGGTGAGGTCGCCGTAAGTGATGATGTCGACGTCGAGCGTCCGGGGTCCCCAGCGCACTTCACGAACGCGGAGGTGCTTGTTTTCCACGGCCTGGCAGTGCTTCAGCAGCTCCGTCGGGGACAGCGTGGTTTCCACGGTGATGATCATGTTCAGGAAGTCGGGCTGGCCGGCCGGGCCGCCCACAGCTTTGGTCTGCACCACCGGGGAAACGGCCTGCAGGCGAACCTCCGGCGGGTCCACCAGGTCAGCAACGGCCTCGGACAGGGTGTCGTTCCGCTCGCCCAGGTTGCTGCCGAGGGCGAGGACGGCTTTGATGTACCCGCCGCTCATGGCCTCTCCCGGTGCACGCTGACGGCCACATCGCCGAAGGGCACTTCGATGGGTGCCTTGGGCTTGTGCACGGTGATGTCCACGGCCTGGATGGTGAATTCGGCGAGCAGGCCATCCGCAATCCGGACGGCCAGGGCCTCGATCAGGTTCAGCGGCTCCCCCGTGATCCAGCCCTTGATCCGCTCAGCCACCTCGCCGTAGTGGGCGGTGTCCCGGACGTCATCGGATTCTGCCGCTTTGGCGAAGTCCAGATGCAGCACGGCGTCCACCACAAACGGCTGGCCCTCACGGCGCTCGAAATCGAAGACTCCGTGATGGCCGACGGCGGTGACACCGCTCAGCGTGATCCTGTCCATGAGTGCCCGGCCTAGGTGGTGGTAGGGGCGGCGGCCATCCGCGCGGCCACCTTGACGGCGTCAAGGCTGGGACCGACGTTGTGTACACGGACGGCCCAGGCCCCCCGGGACGCGCTGATCGCGGTGATGGCGGCCGTGGCGTCGTCGCGTTCCTCCGGGACGGCGGACTTGCCGGCGACCGTGAGGAGTGTGCCCAGGAAGCGCTTGCGGGAGGCGGCCACCAGGACCTTGTGCCCCAGGCTGTCCAGCTGGTCCAGGTGCTGCAGGAGCTCCCAGTTCTGGGCGTCGTTCTTGGCGAAGCCCAGGCCCGGGTCCACGATGATCTGCTCGTTGCTCACCCCGGCTGCGTAGAGCTTGTCACGGACGCCGGCCAGTTCAGCCACCACTTCGCCGGCGACGTCCTGGTATTGGGCGAGGGAGCCCATGGTGCGGGCGTCGCCGCGGCGGTGCGTGAGGACATACGGCACTTTGGACGCGGCTACGAGCTCGGCCATCTCCGGTTCGATGGTCAGCCCGGAAACGTCGTTGATGATGGCGGCGCCGGCCTTCAGGGCAGCAGCGGCCGTGGCGGCGTGCGTAGTGTCGATGCTGACCAGGGCGCCCGCCTTGACCAGGGCTTCGATGACGGGGATCACCCGGCGCTGTTCTTCCTCCGGGCTGACGTCCTCCGCGCCGGGGCGCGTCGATTCGCCGCCGACATCGATGATGTCCGCTCCGGCGTAGAACATCCGCAGGCCCGCCGCGATGGCGGTGTCCGCCGTCGGGTGCTTTCCGCCGTCGCTGAAGGAGTCCGGGGTGACGTTCAGAATGCCCATGACCAGGGTGCGGCCGGTGGGCAGGTCCGCGAATTTCGCGGCCGGGCGCGGTTTGCGCAGGATGGGCAGCGGAGATGTTGCGGGCCCGGTTCCCGGGGCTGCAGCGAGTGAGTCCATGGTCTGTTACTTACCTTCCGAGGATGAGGCTCATGGCTTCGGCACGGGTGGCCGGGTCATGAAGCTGCCCGCGGACCGCGCTGGTGACGGTCTTTGCTCCGGGCTTGCGGACACCGCGCATGGACATGCACATGTGTTCGCATTCAACAACGACGATCGCGCCACGCGGTTTGAGGTGGCTGACCATTGCTTCGACGATCTGGGTGGTGAGCCGCTCCTGCACCTGGGGGCGCCGGGCATAGATATCCACGAGGCGTGCCAGCTTGCTGAGCCCGGTCACTTTCCCGTCGTGGGAGGGAATGTAGCCGACATGGGCAACCCCGTGGAACGGCACCAGGTGGTGCTCGCACGTTGAGTAGAACGGGATGTCCTTGACCAGGACCAGTTCTTCGTGGTCCAGGTCGAAGGTGGTGGAAAGGACGTCCGCGGGATCGTGGTGCAGTCCCGCGAACACCTCGGCGTAGGCCTTGGCCACCCGCCTGGGGGTGTCCACGAGGCCACCGCGGTCCGGGTCCTCGCCGATGGCCAGGAGGATTTCACGGACGGCCGCCTCGATCCGGGGCCGGTCCACTTTCTCGTGCTTTTTGTGGTGGGATCCGTCCTCCGCCGGGTGTCCGGCGGAGGCGGGAGCGTCGTCGTCGTCGAAGTGAGTCACAGAAGAAAGCTTAGCCGTGCGAGGCGTCAGGCCCCGAGTCGGGGATGCCACCCTGGAACGCGGCGTCATCCGGGACACCCTGCGGATGCAGCGGCTGCGCGTCCAGCGGTTCCTCGAGGCGGGCGTGCTTGGCTTCCTCCTGGGCTTCGCGCTCAGACTTCTCCAGGCGGGATTCCACAGGGCCGGCCTTCTGGACCGGACGGGTCTCCTTGGACAGCCACACCTCGCGGAAGTCACGCTTGCGGATGTCCGTGAAGATGTGCGCGATCTCGGCCTGGTTGAGAGTCTCCCGTTCCAGGAGTTCCAGGGCCAACTGGTCCAGGACATCCCGGTTTTCGGTGAGGATGGCGTAGGCCTCATCATGCGCCTGGTCGATCAGGCGGCGCACTTCCTCATCCACCACGTAGGCGATCTGGTCCGAGTAGTTGCGCTCGTGCCCGGCGTCGCGGCCCAGGAAGGGTTCGCCGCCGCCCTGGCCCAGGCGGACTGCGCCGACACGCTCGCTCATACCGAACTCGGTGACCATCTTGCGGGCTGTGGAGGTGGCCTTTTCGATGTCATTGGAGGCTCCCGTGGAGGGATCGTGGAAGACGATCTCCTCCGCCACGCGGCCGCCCATCGCGTACGCCATCTGGTCCAGCAGTTCGTTGCGGGTGATGGAGTACTTGTCATTCTCCGGGACCACCATGGTGTAGCCCAGGGCCCGGCCGCGGGGCAGGATGGTGATCTTGGTGACCGGCGCCGAGTTCCGCAGCGCGGCTGCCACCAGGGCGTGTCCGCCCTCGTGGTACGCGGTGATCTTGCGCTCATGTTCCTTCATCACGCGGCTGCGCTTCTGCGGGCCGGCCATAACGCGGTCGATCGCCTCGTCCAGGGCGCGGTCATCGATGAGGTTGGCGTTGGAGCGCGCGGTCAGCAGGGCTGCCTCGTTCAGGACATTCGCGAGATCCGCACCGGTGTAGCCCGGGGTCTTCTTCGCCACGGCCTTGAGGTCAACGCCCGGGGCCATCGGCTTGCCCTTGGCGTGCACCTGCAGGATCTGGTCGCGGCCGATCAGGTCCGGGGCGTCCACCGAGATCTGGCGGTCAAAACGGCCCGGACGCAGCAGTGCCGGGTCCAGGACGTCGGGGCGGTTGGTGGCAGCGATAAGGATGACGTTGGTTTTAACGTCGAAGCCGTCCATCTCGACCAGAAGCTGGTTGAGGGTCTGCTCTCGTTCGTCGTTACCGCCGCCGATGCCGGCACCACGGTGACGGCCGACGGCGTCGATCTCATCTACGAAGATGATGGCCGGCGAATTGGCCTTGGCCTGCTCAAACAGGTCGCGGACGCGGGACGCGCCCACGCCGACAAACATTTCCACGAAGTCCGAGCCGGAGATGGAGAAGAACGGCACGCCGGCCTCGCCAGCGACGGCCCGGGCCAGGAGGGTCTTGCCGGTTCCCGGAGCACCGTACAGCAGCACGCCCTTGGGGATCTTGGCGCCTACGGCCTGGAACTTGGCCGGTTCCTGCAGGAACTCCTTGATTTCCTGGAGCTCCTCCACAGCCTCGTCCGCGCCGGCTACGTCAACGAAGGTCACCTGCGGCATGTCCTTGTTGACCATCTTTGCCTTGGACTTGCCGAACTGCATGATCTTCGAGCCGCCGCCCTGCATCCGGGTCATCAGGAACCAGAACAGCGCACCAAGCAGGATGACAGGGATAAGCAGCGAAAGCAGGCCGGAGAACCAGTTGCTTTCGATCGGCTGGTCCGTGTAGCCGTTGGCGGGCTTGGCGGCAGTGACGGCCTTGACGACGTCGGCGGCGCGGGCATCGACAAAGAAGAACTGGACGCTCTTGCCCTTGTCCTGGCCGTTGACATCCAGGTTGTCCTTAAGGGTTAGGTCAACGCGGTTTTCGCCGTCGAAGATCTTTGCCTGCTCAACCTTGCCACTGTCCGCAAGGAGTTCAAGGCCCTTGTCCGTATCGATCCGTGCCGCACCACCGGGAGCCAGTGTTGCAAAAGCCACGAGAAGCATGGCGATCACAACAACGATCCAGATGCCCGGGCCCTTGAAGAAACTCTTAGCTTTCATCTGTTCGGGGGCTGGCCCCGTCCCTCCTGGTAGTGCTGCACGGCGAGTGAGTCTACGCGCGTGTGGTGCTGCATCAGCTACTAGCTATACACCGTTCGGAGTAATTCACGCACGGTGCTGCGCAAAAGTTCCCTCTGGGCGTAGCGGGATCCGCGGCGGTCCCACAGATCCCCGGGTCAGCAGGGGGCAGTCCAGAACCGTGGGATGCAGCTCAAGTCCGGCCAGATCGACTTTGCCTTCGATGGCGTCAATCAGTGCGCCTGTGGCCCAGGCACCCATTTCGTAGTGCGGCAGGGCCACCGTGGTGAGGCCCGGATGGAGGTTGCCGGCGATGAGCTCCTGGTCATCGAAGCCCACAATGGACAGGTCAGCGGGGACGGAAAGCCCCAGCTCGGCCGCGGCCCGGTAGGCGCCCATGGCCATTCGGTCGTTATAGCAAAAGATGCCGGTGGGAGGTTTGCTGAGCTGCAGCATCCTGAGTGCTGCCTCGTAGCCGCCCTGCACCTCGGATGGTCCGGTTTGAACGGGGGCGGCAGCGCCGTCGAGCCCTGCCGCCGATAAAGTGTCCGTGAATCCGCGGAGGCGACCGTGGCTCGAAGGCACGTCATCCGTGCTGTTCAGGAAGCCGATGCGTGTGTGCCCGGCGGCCAGCAGGGCTGTGACCGCCGTTTTGGCCCCGCCTTCTTCATCGGGGACAACGGCGGCGATGGTTGACCCACTGCTGACCGCGCCCACCAGGACAGCAGGGACTGTGCCGAGGTTCCCTGGAACATCCAGAATACGGTGGTACATAGTGGCGTACAGGATGCCGTCCACCTGGCGCTCCAGAAGCCCCTCAACGTCTGCGTTCCGGGACCCAGGGCTGGCCGAAATGGAAGTGTTGACGATCATGAGGTTGTAGCCGCGGGCACGTGCCGCGTCGTCTGCGCCAAGAATGATCCGGCCTGCATGGGGCGTGGTGGCGATGTCCTCACTGACCAGTCCAAGCAACCCCGTGCGCCGGGTACGGAGCGCCTGGGCCAAGCGGTTGGGGCCGTAGCTGAGCTGCGCCGCTGCAGACTTCACCTTCGCCCGGGTTTCGCTGCTGATCCGCGCGTACGAGACATCATTCAGGACGTGCGAGACGGTGGTAACGGACACTCCGGCGGCGGCTGCGACGTCCTTGATGCCAATGTTTTTGTTGCTCATCCACTCTCCCCCGTTCGCTTAAATGCAGCGAGATGGCATTTCACGGCAGTGTCCGTTGGTGCGACTGCCGTGAACTGCCATCTCGGCGGGTGTGGCTACTCGTAAACGTGCGGGGCGAGCGTGCCCACGAAGTCCAGGTTGCGGTACTTCTCTGCGTAGTCCAGGCCGTAGCCCACCACGAACTCGTTGGGGATGTCGTAGCCGACGTACTTGACGTCGATCTCCACCTTGGCGGCCGTGGGCTTGCGGAAGGCGGTGCAGATCTCCACGGAAGCGGTGCCGCGGGATTCCAGGTTGGTCTTGAGCCAGGACAGGGTCAGGCCGGAGTCGATGATGTCTTCGACGATCAGGACGTCCTTGCCCATCAGGTCCGTGTCCAGGTCCTTGAGGATCCGGACAACACCCGAGGACTGGGTGCCGGAGCCGTAGGAGGACACTGCCATCCAGTCCATCGAAACGTGGCTGTGGAGCGCGCGGGCGAGGTCGGCCATGACCATCACAGCGCCCTTGAGTACACCGACCAGAAGGATTTCGCGGCCTTCGTAGTCCTTGTCGATCTGCGCAGCGAGCTCAGCGATCCGCTGTTGGATCTGTTCCTTGGTGTAGAGAACGTGCTTGAGGTCTGCCTGGACGTCGTTTGAATCCACCAATGGCTCCTGTGTAGATGCGGGGTGCGACTATTCTTGGGGCGGTTTTTGAGGCCGGAATACTAGCTTCCCACAGCGGGCCGCTTCGCGGGGAACGGGGGCGCCGCCGTCGGGCCCGTCCGGGGTCCCGGGCCGCGTTTCCGCTGCGTCCCGCTGGGCCAGCTCGGCGAGGGATAGCCGGTACACGCTCACCCCGCCAGGCAGCTCAACGGGGCCGGCGGAACCCTGCCGCCGCAGGAGCGCTTCCGCTGCCAGAAGGCGCTGGTAGCTGGGCTGTTGGCCCCCGACGTCGGCCGCTGCCTTGGCGATGACGCGGAACCTGATGGCCGGGGAAAGTTCCCCCAAGGCCTCCTCTGGGAGGCTGATCTCCGGTCCGGACCGCTCGGCCAAGGCGGCAAATGTGCGATCTGCCACGTCCTCCAGATAGTCGGCGTCCTGCTGCAGGATGGAGGCCGTCCGGGCGAGCGATTCAGCCACCCCGGGCCCGAGTTTTTCCTCCAGCAGCGGCAGCACTTCCACCCGGGTCCGGGAGCGGGCAAACGACGGGTCGGAATTGCTGGGGTCATGCCAGGGCTCGAGGTCCTCAACGTCGCAGATCTCCAGGGTATCCGCGCGGCGAAGGCCCAGAAACGGCCGGAGCAACAGGCCGCGGGAAGGCCGCATGCCGGCCAGCGAGCGCGTGCCGGAGCCGCGGGCGAGGCCCAGCAGGACCTGTTCGGCCTGGTCGTCCAGGGTGTGGCCGAGCAGGATCGCCGCGGCTCCGTGCTCCTGGGCCGCAGCCTCCAACGCTGCGTGGCGGGCATCCCGGGCGGCGGCCTCCGGGCCCATCCCGGTACTGGCGACGGTAACGGTCCGGAGGTCCACCGGGGAAAGGCCCAGTTCCCTCAGTACCTGTACTGTGGCGGCAGCCACCTGGGCCGAGCCCTCCTGCAGCTGGTGGTCAACCACCACGGCGCCGACCGTCAGGGGGTGCCCGTCAACGTGGCCGCGGCGGGCAAAATAGGCTGCCACCGCCGCGAGGGCCAGCGAATCCGGGCCACCGCTGCAGGCCACCAGCACCTTCGCCGGATAGCCGGCGTCCGCCAGGGCGTTCTGGACCACTTTGCGTGCCTTGCCGACGACGGGCGCGAGCCGGCCAGGCCGTCGTCGTCCGCTTGAAGCCGTGCGAGCTTCCGGCACTTTTGGGGCGTGCGGCACCTACAAGCCCATCCGGTCAACCCACAGCTTGGCGTCGTGGATTTCGGGCTCGGTGGGGAGGTTGTCCGCGGATTCCCACACCCGGTTAAAGCCCTCCATCCCGGCCACGTCCACTACAGCGCGGACAAACTTGGCGCCGTCGGAATACTGCCGCATCTTGGCGTCCAGGCCCAGGAGGCTGCGGATGAATTTCTCCATCACGCCGCGGTCCTTGCCACGGTCGGTGAAGCGCTGCCGGATGGTCCTGACGGAGGGGACGATGCTGGCGTCGACGGCGTCCATCACAACGTTGGCGTGGCCCTCCAACAGGCTCATCACTGCCGTGAGGTGGGACAGGGACGCCTTTTCCTCGGGGTTCTGCAGCAGGTCCAGGATGGCGCCGCGGCCAGGCGTATTGCCGGTGGCGGTCCGGTCCTTGAGGGAACGCGCGGCGGCCGACGCGCGCTCCATCAGCGAATCAACGTTGCCCAGCAGGTGCCCGCTGAGGTTGTCGATCTCGGAAAGCATGTGGTGGCGGAGCCACGGCGCGGCCGCGAACTGCACGCGGTGCGTCTGTTCGTGCAGGCAGACCCAGAGCCTGAAATCCTCCGGCGCGACGTTGAGCTCGCGTTCCACCGCCACGATGTTGGGCGCCACAAGCAGCAGCCGGCCGGCTGCGGGCGCTTTGGAACCTTCGGCGAGCGCGGCGAATGGATCGTACTGGCCCAGGACTTTGCTGGACAGGAACGCCAGGACAGCGCCGAGCTGGCTGCCCGTGATGGCGCCGCTGACGCTGGCCGCCGCCGGGCTGACGTTGCCGCGGCGGCTTTCGAGCATTTTTTCCATGGCGGGTTTGAGCATCACTGCGAAGCTCTGCGTGTTGGCCTTGGCCCAGCTGGCCCGGTCAACCACCAGGACCTCGGAGTCGCGGAGGTCGCGTGCGGCTTCGAGGCCTGTGATTTCGTGGACGTGCGGGACGGAGGCGTCCGCCAAGCGGCGCAGGCTGTCCACGGCTTCGCCGATTTCCGCCGAGTTGAGGGTGGGCCCCGCGGAGGCCAGCCGGGCGGCCGTGGACGCGGCCAGGTCCCAGTTGATCAGGGCCTGGGCCGGGCTGGATGATGCCGGGGCTGACGAATCACGCGCAGTGGACTCCATAGACCCCATCACATCACAGCGGACGGCGGATGGTCCTTAAGTTCGCTGACCGGCGAACGACTCGGGGCATCCGGTGACCTGCCCCTGTAGTTCGTTTCAGAAATCGGCCGGTTGCGCTGTCCTTCACTCGCGTCACGGAGTCTTCGTGGCAACTTCGGCAGGAGCCGTGTCGGCATAGACGTCCTTGCTGACCTCATATCCGTGCCGGTCGAGCTCGAGTGCTCGTTTATTGATGTCGGCAAGTTGGGCGCCGGTGAGCTGTTCGATTTTGACGAGGTCCAGGGTTTCCTGCTTCACACCACCCTCGGCTGTCACCTTTACCAGCCCAGTGCCGGCTGAATAGAACTTACGCTGGTGGCCTACATCCGGTTCCAGCGGATTGTGCTCATCAATCACCAGCACGTCTCCGTAGCAGCCGGTGGGGACGCATAGCGCTACGTTTTCCTCGTAGGCACGCGCGCAATCGAGGAAACCCACTGAAGCCGCGTGAGCCTGAACATACTCCGGCGTGCCGGTCCGTGGCCGCGCTTGCATTGCAATTCCGGCCTGGCTCCCCGAAATCCCGTGGATGAAAGTGTTGGGGGCCCCGATAAACTTGTCATTCTCGAACTCCTCGGGATACTCACCGAAGAGCCAAACCGCTCCGGCATTATCCTGGGCAAAGAAGGCAAGCTCCGATTCAACCAGCGCCCCGTCCTCGTAGTCGCGGTCCCACATCACCAGGGTTTTCACGCCGTCAATAACCTTGGTCAGGCCAGTTACGGTGTGTGTGACCCTCCGCTCGGTGGTGCCATCTTCAGCCTGGACCGTGCCGGTGGTGGTGTACTTTGTGCCTGGCTTCAGCGGAAACCACTTGTTGTCGATCGTTGGAGAGCTCTGGAAAGCCGTCTTGTCGAAATTGACCGCAGACCCTGGCCCGCACAGCTCTGGCGCCTGCGACGTCGCTGTCGGCGTCGGTGACCCTGACGGCGATGCCGGCTCCGAAGTGGCGGTGGAGCTGGGCTGCGCCTGCCCGGCAACCGGCGCCGCGCACGACGCCACAGTCGACATCGCCAGAAGCAGCGTGAACGCGGAACTGAGGGCTAATAGTCGCCTACTTGGCTGGAGCATGATTGTGGCCTTCGCTATCGGAATTTATTGCTTTCAGCAACTGCCACGGGCGCCCCGTTTCGGAGCTCACCGAGGGGCAGCGCTGTCGAAACCGCGCCGGGCCTGAGGCGATCCGAAGACGTCCCCTACGGAGCGCGGCGAGCCGCCGAACGCGCGGCCTCAAGCCCAAGGTCATGCCGTGCCGCGTCTTGGCGGGAGTGGGTCGGGGCGGCATCACGGAATTTGATCGGAAATGGACACCAGCCTCACCCCTTCATGACGTTTCGACGGCGGATGTTCTTTGCGTTGCCAAACGCGGAGCCCCTCGTGTGGTTGAGCCTAGGGCTGGCCTCCGTCAAGTGTCACGAGTAGCCGGTACTTGTTTTTCCGCCCGCCGCGCCGCAAGTACGTGCTCCTAAAAGATCCTGCCCGCATAACAGCGGTCAGGACTCGCACGAACGGTGTTGCCAGGCACCGCTAATGCGGCGCAGGGCAGCGGTTACGGTAGGAACCCGGTTGCGGTAGGAGCAGGTCAGCGGCAGCCGCAGGCAGCGAGCGCCGTGGCGGCCCGGTCCAGGGCTTCCCTGTTCCCGGCGGCGCCAGGCTTCAGGTCGTTGCCGATGAAGGAGAAGACCAGGAGCCGGCCGTCGGCGTCCACCACGTAGCCGCTGAGAGCGATGACCGAATTCAGGGTCCCGGTCTTGGCCCGCACCAGGCCGGCGCCGCGGGCCGTGGAGCCATCGACGTAGCGGGTGTCCAGTGTTCCGGTCAGCCCCGCGACCGGAAATCCATCCAGCGCGGCCCGCAAACGGGTGTCGGTCCCGCTGGTGATGGCACGCACCACTTCCGCGAACTGGCGGGCAGAGACCTGGTTGGCCAGCGCCAGCCCGGACACGTCCGCGAGCCGCATCGTGTCCGTAGGGATGCCCAAATCCGCGAGCTGTGCGCGGACTGCTCCGGTGGCGCCGTCGTTGCTGGCGGGCTCACCCGCAGCCGCCGAGGCCATCCGGCCCAGGACCTCCGCCAGGTTGTTGTCCGAGGTCTGCAGCATGAGGTCCACCTGCTGGCCGACCGTGGCGGACCGGACCTCGGCAAGGACCGCCGGCTCTTCTGCTGGGGGCGCATCGCCCGGGGGTGCGGTGTAACGTTCGACGCCGGCCGCTACCGTGATTCCCGCAGCGGCACCCGCCGTCTTGAGCTGCGCGGCAAACGCCTCGGCGGCGGTGATTGCTGAGTCTTGCGGGCGGGGTCCGGTGGTCACGGCCGGGTCAAAGCGCGCCGAGTTCAGCGCAAGCGGGTACAACGGGGCAACCTCGCCCGCGGCAACGTCCCCGTCTGCCCACGCGGGGTTCAGCGCTGGGCCGGTGAACAGGGAGTCATCCACCAGGACCGTCAGCTCGCCGGTTGTTCCTGCGGTTTGGAGCGCGTTCACGGTGGCGGTGGCGAGGTTGGCGAGTCCGGCGTGGCCCATCACCTGGTTGGGCGCGGATTCCCCGGCACCCAGGAGAACGTCGCCACCGCCGGTGAGCACCACCTGATTGGCAGCGGGCCCGGCCAGGACCTTGGTGCTGAAACGGTGGTCCGGCCCGATTGCGCGGAGGGCGGCCACGGCAGTGAGCAGCTTCATATTGGAGGCGGGGATCCGGCTCTCCGAACCGCCGCGGTCAAAGAGGACCTGGCCAGTGAGCGCATCCTGGACCAGCCCCGTGAAGCTGCCGTCGCCGTCGGGCTTTAACAATCCGTCCAATTGAGCGGCGACCGCGGAGGGCAGCGGCACGGGCGCCGACTCCGTGAGCGGAGAAAGGCCCATTCTTGCGGAAAGCGCGGTGGGGGCCTGCTGCCAGGCGGGCACTTCGGGTGTCGCCGCAGGAGGCGGGCTGACGAAAGCAGGGGCAACCAGCCATGCGGCGGGGAGGGCCAGCATAACGATCACTGCCAGGAGCAGCGCGGTGGGCCAGGCTCGCAGCCCGCGCCGGAGGGTGTGCCGGAATGCGCCGGGGCCCGATGTTTCCTTCATGCTGCTGTTGGTCCTCAAGTCCTGAAATTTCCCCGCAAGTTCCTGAAACCTGGGCCTCTCGCTATATCCTCAATAGTAGTCGGCGGCACCGACACTCCTTTTTGTTGTTCGTCTCCCGTGCCGCGAACCCCCTGCAATTGCCGAGGAGCATTCCATGAAGCATGACGTGACCATCGAGATCCCCAAGGGATCTCGCGTCAAGTACGAAGTTGACCACGAGACCGGCCGCGTCCGCCTGGACCGCGTCCTCTTCACCTCCATGCAGTACCCCACGCACTACGGTTTCTTCGAGAACACCCTGGGCGAAGACGGCGACCCGCTGGACGCACTGGTGCTCCTGCAGGACTTCGATCTGCACCCCGGCGTCATCGTTGAGTCGCGCCCCATCGGCGTTTTCAACATGACCGACGACGGCGGCGGAGACGCCAAGGTCCTGTGCGTCCCGGTTGACGCCCGCTTCGACCACATCCAGGAAATCAGTGATGTCAGCGAATTCCTGATCAAGGAAATCGAGCACTTCTTCACCCGCTACAAGGACCTGGAGCCGGGCAAGTGGGTCAAGGCCGAGGGCTGGGGCGACCGCGCCGCCGCCGAGGCCGAGCTGGAAGCCTCCATCAAGCGTTACGTACCGGCAGCGCACTAGCGCCAGTCCGACGGCGGGTGCCGGGTTCGCGAGAGCCCGGCACCCGCCGTCGTTGTTTAATCAGCTCCCCGGCGCGGGCTGCCAGGAAACTGTGGAATCGTTGCCCTGTGAGTTCCGAGCCTTCGTTTAGTCCCCCGTGCGGTCCGATCAGCGGGTGGCGGGACGGTGAGGTGGTTCGCGCCACCGGCATCCCCTACGCCACCGCGGGCCGCTTTCAACCTCCGGTGGCAGCGTCCGACTGGACCGCCAGCTACGCCGCCACTACCCTCTCGCCCGCCTGCCCGCAGGGCCCCGTTCCGTTCCTGGACGACGTCCTGGGTACGCGGTACGGCGAACTCCCCGGAAGTGAGGACTGCCAGCGCCTGTCGATCACCGTTCCGGCCGGGCTTGCCGACGGCGAACAGGTCCCCGTCATGGTGTGGCTGCACGGCGGCTCCTACACGTCCGGCTCCGGCGACCTGGCAATCTTTGACGCCACGTCGCTGGTGTCCGAGAACCGGGTCATCGTGGTCTCCGTGACCTACCGGCTCGGCCTGTTCGGGTATTTGGCTACCGGCACCGGCCGGCCGGCGAACCTCGGCCTGCTGGACCAGTTGGAAGCGTTCCGGTGGGTGCAGCGCAACATCCTGGCCTTCGGTGGGGACCCGGGGCGCGTCACCGCGTTCGGGCAGTCCGCAGGCGGCGACTCCGTAGCCCACCTCATGGCGACGCCCGAAGCGCCGTCCCTGTTCCAGCGGGCCATCATCCAGAGTGCACCGCTGGGGATCACCCGCGGCCGGCACAAGATGAGCCGTGCCATGGGCATCGCGGCCGAAGCCGTCACGGAAGACACCCCGATGCTGGACGTTGTGGCCATCGAAGACCACGTGTCACAAGTGGCCCGGAAGTTTGGCCTGATGGCAGCCATGCCGTTCGGCACCCAGTACGGGCACGCCCCACTGCCGCCGGAATCACGCGTCGAGGCCGCCTGGAACGCCACGGCCCCGGGCATCGAAGTGCTGATCGGGCACACCTCCGACGAGGCACGGCTGTTCCTGCCCCGCAATCCCGTGGTCAGCCGGTTGGGCAAGATCCCGGGCCTGGGTGCGGGCGCCGTGCGGGCGATTAACTGGGCGGTGACGGAGGCGGTCTACGGCAGATCCGCCCGCAAGTTTGCCCGCCGCCACGCCCGCGCCGGAGGAAAGGCCTACAGCTACCTGCTGTCGTGGGGCGCACCCGAAAACTCTTACCGCGCCGCACACACTGTTGACTTGCCGCTGCTGTTCGGAAACCAACAGACCTGGGCCGCTGCCGGACTCCTCAAGGGCGCAACCTGGGACGAGATCGACGCCGTGGGCCGCGAGATGCGCCGGCTGTGGGCCGCGTTTGCCCGCGGCGATGGATTGGGTGAGACGGGCGGGATTCCCGGCGCGCTCGAGTACCGCACGATGTAAACCCGATTCTTTGTCCAGATATCGAGACTTTCGCACGGGGCAAAGCCGCTATAAGTGGACAAAAACTCTAGGTCTCAGGCGTTGAGCACCCAGTTCCGGATCTCCTCCGGGTCCTCACCGTGCGTGCGGGTGTGTTCGCGGGCCTGGATCCGGCGGTCCTGGAGGGTCTGCCGCAGCAGTGAGTGCTTTTCGGCCATGCCAGGTACGCGGTCAATAGCGTCGATGGCCAGCTGGAAGCGGTCGATCCCGTTAAGCATGGCCATGTCGAACGGCGTGGTGGTGGTCCCCTCCTCCTTGTAGCCGCGCACGTGCAGGCCCTCCTGGTTGGTGCGGCGGTAGGCCAGCCGGTGGATCAGCGACGGGTAGCCGTGGTAGGCGAAGATGATCGGTTTGTCCGGGGTAAAAATGCCGTCAAAGTCCGACGCCGGAAGGCCGTGCGGGTGCTCACTAACGTCCTGGAGCCGCATCAGGTCAACCACATTGACAACGCGGACCTTCAGCCCCGGAACACCCCGCTTCAGCAGTTCGGCCGCGGCCACCGTCTCCACCGTGGGCACATCCCCGGCACACGCCAGAACAACGTCCGGGTCCTCTCCCGCCACTTCGGAACCTGCGAATTCCCAGATCCCCAGACCCCGGCGGCAGTGGTTCGCGGCGTCGGCCGGCCCCAGCCAGGTGGGCGATGGCTGCTTGCCGCTGACCACAATGTTCACGTAGTCGGTGGATGCCAGGCAGTGCTCCATGACCGACAGCAGGGTGTTCACGTCCGGCGGCAGGTACACGCGGATGACCTCGGCTTTTTTGTTCACCGCGTGGTCGATGAAGCCGGGATCCTGGTGCGAAAAGCCGTTGTGGTCCTGCTGCCACACATGGGACGAGAGCAGGTAGTTCAGCGACGCCACGGGCTGGCGCCAGGGCAGCTTGCGGTGGACCTTGAGCCACTTGGCGTGCTGGTTGAACATGGAATCCACGATGTGGATGAAGGCCTCGTAACAGCTGAATAATCCGTGCCGGCCGGAAAGGAGGTAGCCTTCCAGCCAGCCTTGGCACAGGTGCTCGCTGAGCACCTCCAGAACCCGGCCGGAGCGGGCGAGGTGCTCGTCGACGTCGTCAATCCGGTACTGCCAGACCTTGTCGGTCACTTCGTAGACGGCCTGAAGCCGGTTGGATGCCGTCTCATCCGGCCCGAAGAGGCGGAAGTTCTCCATGTTCAGCGAGATGACGTCCCGCATCCACGAGCCCAGCGTGATCATGGGGCTGATCCGTTCGGTTCCCGGCTCCGCAACGTCGACGGCGTGGGTGGCGTAGGCGGGCAGCTTCAGCGGTGTGCGAAGGAGTCCGCCGTTGGCGTGCGGGGTGGCGCTCATCCGGAGGTTCCCGGTGGGCGCATTCGTGGCTACCTCGGGCCGGAGCCGGCCGTCGGCGTCGAACAGCTCCTCCGGACGGTAAGACTTCAGCCACTCCTCCAGCTGTTTCAGGTGTGCGCCGTTGGTGCGGACTTCCGCCAGCGGGACCTGGTGGCTCCGCCAGGTGCCCTCCACCTGGAGTCCGTCCACTATCCGCGGCCCGGTCCAGCCCTTGGGCGAGCGCAGCACAATCATGGGCCAGTGCGGCGCAACGCCGCTTCCTGCGGCACCGGCTGTAGTGCCTCGGTCGCGCGTTTTCCCGCCTGTTACGTCCGCCCCGCCCCGGCGGGAGTCCTGGATGGCGCGGATCCCGGCCAGGCAGGTGTCGACGGCGGCCGCGAAGTCCCTGTGCGCCTGCTCAGTGTTGGCCGAGTCCTGGACGGTCACGAAATACGGTTCGTGGCCGTAACCGCGCAGCAACTGCTCCAGCTGTTCTTGCGGCATGCGCGCCAGGATGGTGGGGTTGGCGATCTTATAGCCGTTCAGGTGCAGGATGGGAAGCACCGCACCATCCGCGGCCGGATCCAGGAAGTTGTGCGAATGCCAACTCGCCGCGAGCGGCCCCGTTTCGGCCTCGCCGTCGCCGATCACGACGGCGGTGATCAGCTGGGGATTGTCGAACACGGACCCGTAGGCGTGGGCCAGCGCGTACCCGAGTTCGCCGCCTTCGCTGATGGAACCCGGGGTCTCCGGAGCCGCGTGGCTGGGAATGCCGCCGGGGTAGGAAAACTGGCGGAAGAGTTCGGCCATGCCTGCCCCGTCAGGGCCCACCTGGCCGTAGATTTCCGAGTACGTGCCTTCAAGCCAGGCGTTCGCCACAACAGCAGGACCGCCATGGCCCGGGCCGGCAACGAAGAGCATTTCCTGCGAGTCCCGGCGGATCACGCGGTTCATGTGCGCATAGACGAAGTTCAGGCCCGGAGTGGTCCCCCAGTGGCCCAGGAGCCTGGACTTGGTGTGCTCCGCCGCGAGGGGCTCCCTCAGCAGCGGGTTGGAGCGCAAATAGATCTGTCCCACGGAAAGGTAGTTCGCGGCCCGCCACCACCGGTCCACAAGGTCCAGTGTTTCCTGCCCCAAACTGTCCTGCCCCATGCTTCCGTCCATGACCATCCTCACGTAGCGGCGCGCCGCCGTCGGCAGCTGAGCCTCCATCGCAACACCTATCGGTACGCGGCACAACTCTGCCCCCTGAGGAACTGCTCGCCGACTTGCCTTGAGACAGAGACCAGCCGGTAGTCTGTGTTTCACATGTTCACGTTGACCATCAACCAGACCGACAGCCGGCGCGACGGCGACCGCGTCCCTCAGCTGCTGAAGGACCTGCGGCACCTACCAGCGCGCCTCGATTTCGACCGGTCGGTGGAGGATGAAGTCCAGGGCATTGTGGACTGCCCGCATCAGGCCGTGGAGGCTGCCCTGATCGCCCTGCGCTGCGGCTCCTGGTACGTGGGGCTCGGCGTCGGACCGGTCAACGAGCCGCTTCCCAACCAGATCAAGGATGCCTCCGGCCACGGCCTGATCTATGCCCGGCGCGCGGTGGACCGGCTCCGGAACAGCAAGGAACGCATCCCGGTTGCCGTGGAAGGACCGTTGGCAGACATCGCCCACGAAGCCGAGGCCGTGCTGCGGCTTTTGGGCCATATTGTGCGGGACAGATCCGGGGCTGAATGGCGCGTGCTGGACCTCATGACCCCCGGCGTCCGCGGACAGCAGAAAGCCGTGGCCCAGGAACTCAGCATCACCACCCAGGCCGTCAGCAAAGCAGTGGCCAGGTCCCAATGGAACGAGGAACACGCTGCCCGCCCCGCCGCCGCACGGTTGCTGGCGCTCATCCTTGAGGTGCGCTGAACACAGCTGGCTCACGCCGCCTGCTGCTGAAGGCCTCTTGCAGGGCGCCCCCTACTGCATGGCGCCAATGATTGCCCCCATCGCCGTGAAAGTCACGATGTTGTAGCCGGCGTTGATGGCGAACAGCGTGAGGCTGCGGCGTTCGAAGAGGTAGTTGACACCCAACGCGGCTGCCACCCAGGCCGCGCCGGTAGCCAGCCCGGCTAGGGCTCGGCTAGGGCACCGAATCCGGCACCGCCGTCGCCGATAAACGCCGCGAGCACCACGGACATCACCGCTGCGAGCAGGAACGATCCCACGTTGAAAATTTGCGCGGGGTTTTCACTGATGAGGTAGGTGCGCTGGAGTCCCGAGTAAAACCCGGCGGCGACTTCTTGCGCCGGACCGTCGGAACCGGCGGGGTCGATCAGCCGGTACGGATCCGAGAGGTTCAGGACCAGGTGGGCCGAAGGTCCGGGCAGGATCTTTTCATAGCGTGCCGCGGGGCTGGCCCGGATGAACCAGAAACCCGTGACGAACGGCCACAGCCCGGGCGGCGCCGGGCACTCCTTGAAGTGCACAGCCCCAGTCTAGGGTTGCCGCTCAAGAGCCACTTGCCGCTACTGCCGGCCCTCTAAATGAGGCTGCGCAGCACGTGCGCGGCGCCGTCGTCGAACACTGAATGTGTGACCTCATCCGCGGCGGCGATAACTTCCTCCGGGGCCTGGCCCATAGCGACTCCGCGCCCGGCCCAGCCCAACATTTCGATGTCGTTCCGGCCGTCGCCAATAGCCACGGTCCGGTGGGGTTCAGCCCCCAACTGGCCGCGGAGCCGTTCCAGCGCGCTGGCCTTCGTAACACCGGCGGCGGCGATGTCCAGCCACGCCGTCCAGCCGACCGAATAGGTGACGCCGGCCAGTCCGATCTCCTGGATGGTTGCGGTGAATTCTTCCGGGGTGTTTTCGGTGCTGAACACCACAAGGCGGACGGCGGTGGCTTCGAGCAGAGTCTGGAAGTCGACGCCGATCGCCTCGACGCCGAAGCTGGCGTCCTGGAATCGTTCCGTGGACAGGAAGTTGCCGTCCTCGTCCTCCAGCGCATACTTCGCAGTGGGCAGCTTCTGCCGCAATGCCAGGAGCGCCGGGGCCGGATCGAAGGTGGCCTTGTGGATGATTTCGTAGCCGTCAGTCAGGTCCGGATCCAGCCGGAGCGTCACGCCGCCGTTGCAGCAGACGGCGTAGCCGCGGTCGATGCCGATCTGCTCGATGATGGGCAGCGTGGCGTTCAGGGAGCGGCCGGTGGCGATGAGGACATCGTGTCCCGCGGCCACCACGGCCTGGGCGGCCTCACGGACAGGCACGGACATGTGGCCGTCGTGGTCCACCAGGGTTCCGTCCACGTCCAGGGCAACCATGAACTTGGTGGTGCTGTTTTCGCTTTCGATCCGCTGGTCATCGATGCCAGCGACTGTGGTCTCAGTCAATGTAGTCATACATCCAGTAGACCAGAGACCCCCTGAAACCGGCTAGGACGCAGGCCACAGCGCGCATGAACTCCCGGTAAATACTCACAGGGTTATCCCCGGTGTGAGTGTTAACCTTCGGCACGCTCCGCCCTCCTGCCAGCCGTAGCTTTCCCCGCCGGGTGGTCAATTCCCCGCCGCATGACACGGGATTCCTAGGCTTGTTCGCAAATCCGAACCTGGAACGCTCAGATGCGCGAACTAGCTCCGGTGCCGTGGACGCAGGCCCGCGGCCAGGAGTTTGCGCCTCAGCCGGTCAGGGTTATCCACATCGGCCCAGCTCCCGCGAGCAAACCCATATCCAAGCGCGCGGATCCGGTCTTCGCGGAGCTTTTCGCGGTACACAGCTTCCTCGGCGGTCATGTCGCCACGGATATCAACATCCAAGTACTTGGCCTTGCCGTCGAACTCACCCACAACACCGTGCTCCGGCCACCAGCAGTCGCTGCGGCCGATGAAGCCGTCGTCATCCCTGAACTGGTGCTGGAGTACGGGTTGCTCGAAGCCGAGGAAATCGAAAGCGGCCCTGCTGTAGGACTCGCCCGCCGACTCCGCCAGAGGACCAGCCAGCCCCGCAACATGCTCCGCGCGTCGCCGGGCTGCCTCGAACGGATGGGCTGCGATGCCGTGGCGAATGTCGGCCACGCTGAGCAGATTGGCATCATCCGGCAGGACGCCTTCGTCATGCAGCCGTCGAGCCAGCCCGTCAGCAACCACCAGAGCCTGGCTCAGCTTGCTCGCCACCATGACATCCACGGCGGTCTGGGTCACCCCCGTGCATCGGAATTCACCCTGCACGACGGGTTCCACCGCCGTCCTCAGCCGGTACCGAAGTGGATAGGAGCGCGTTTCCCGCACTTCTTTGGCCTAGCTTCCTCGCCGAGAACCATCAGCGGTGATCGTCGCGTCCCGCTGCGTCCGGGGAGTGTCGTTGCAAGTTCGACAAACGCGGGTGTCCTGAGTGTGGGCAGGCCGTTGGCCAGGGCAGCCCTTTCTCCGCACAGCACGGCGCCCTTCACTGATCTGGCAACCGCCGTCGTCGACCAGGCGAAGCGCTCGAGGGGCAGGCCCGAAGCCACTCAGACGTGGGGACGTAGAATCCGCGCCGGATTCTGACCAGCTTTCCTCTCCTGAAGTCACGGTGAATGGCGTCAATGCCGGCCTGTGTCCGCAGCGTGGCGGCAGAATCAATCAGTCCGGGCGTGATTTCCATGCCATCAGGCTGCCTGCAAGGGCCCCCTGTCAGCAGGCAGCGGGCCCTATGTGGACAAGCCAGGCGATGGAGGCGGCCTCGGAAGGAAGATTCCTAGGCGTATCCGCGGATCCGAACCTTCAACGTTCAGATCCACGAACAGCCTAGGAATGGCGCCGCGCCGCGGAGCGAAATCTAGAGGACCGGGAAGACTTCCATGCCGCCGAGGTACTTCTGCAGCGCGGCCGGGACGTTGACCGAGCCGTCGGCGTTCTGGTGGTGCTCCAGGATGGCCACGATCCAGCGGGTGGTGGCCAGCGTGCCGTTCAGGGTGGCCACGGCGCGGGTTCCCTTGGCTACGCCTTCGTCGTTGATCACACGCTCGCGGATGTTCAGCCGGCGGGCCTGGAACGTGGTGCAGTTCGAGGTGGACGTGAGTTCACGGTAGGCGCCCTGGGTGGGAACCCAGGCTTCGCAGTCGAACTTGCGGGCCGCGGACATGCCGAGGTCTCCGGCGGCAGTGTCAATGACGCGGTATGGGAGCTCGCACTTGGCCAGCATCTCCTCTTCCCAGGCCAGGAGCCGTTCATGTTCGGCTGCGGCCTTTTCCACGGTGGTGTAAACGAACATCTCCACCTTGTTGAACTGGTGGACGCGGATGATGCCGCGGGTGTCCTTGCCGTGCGAGCCGGCCTCACGGCGGTAGCAGGAGCTCTGCCCGGCGAACCGGATGGGGCCGGCCGTCAGGTCCAGGATCTCGTCCGCGTGGTAACCGGCCAGGGCAACCTCGGAGGTGCCCACCAGGTAAAGGTCGTCCTCGGCGAGACGGTAGATCTCGGCGTCGTGCTTTACATCAAAGCCGGTGCCCTGCATGGTTTCGGGGCGCACCAACGTTGGGGTGATCATGGGAACGAAGCCGGCCTCGATGGCCTGGTCCATGGCCATCTGCAGCAACGCCATCTCCAGGCGCGCACCCACGCCGCGCAGGAAGTAGAAGCGTGAGCCGGACACCTTCGCGCCGCGCTCCATGTCGATCGCGCCGATCAGCTCACCGATTTCCAGATGGTCCTTCGGCTCGAAATCGGGGAACTCGCGGGGCGTGCCAACGGTCTTGACTACCACATAATCGTCCTCGCCGCCCTCGGGGACCCCGGCCTCAATAAGGTTCGGGATACTGCGCAGCAGTTCGTCCTGCTTGGCCTGGGCAGCGTCTGCTTCGGCCGATGCGGCCTTTACAGTGTTGGCCAGTTCCTTAACCTCGGCGAGCAGGGCTTTCTTCTCATCGCCCTTGGCCTGCGCCACCTTCTTGCCGAAGACGTTCTGCTCGGCGCGGAGGTTTTCAAACCGGATCAGGGCGGCACGCCTGGCGGAGTCTGCGGCGATGATCGCGTCCACCACTGATTCGTCTGCGCCGCGGGCGCGCTGGCTGGCACGGAACTTGTCCGGGTTTTCGCTGAGGTCTTTTACGTCGATCACCAGACAAGAGTATCGAATCCGGCGGAACCAACACTGCCCGGCCGGACGGGGGGAATCGCGGCGCCGCGGCCGGGATACTGTTGGAAGACCATGAACGACTGGCTTCTCTACGTCCTGAGCGCGGCGGCGCTGGCTTTCGCCGTCTCCAGCTGGTGGGGCGTCCGGAAGCTCAAGGCCCTGCACATCCGCAGCGCGGTCCACGAAGAAGCACACGAATCCGGCCTCACCCAGCAACGCGTGGTCGTCATCCTCAACCCCGTCAAGGCACGTGCCCCCGAAGCGAAGGAAGCCATCCAGCGCGCCTGCCTGACAGCCGGGTGGGACGAACCTCTCTTCCTGGAGACGACCGCCGAGGACCCAGGATACTCCCAGGCCCGGTCGGCGCTGGACTACAAGGCCGACGTCGTTCTGGTGGGCGGTGGCGACGGTACTGTGCGGGTGGTGGCAGAGTCCCTCGCACACACGGATGTGGCCATGGGCCTGATTCCGCTGGGGACGGGAAACCTTCTGGCGCGAAACGTGGATCTGGACGTCAACGACCTTCACGCAAACATACAGACAGCTCTTTTCGGCCACCAGCGCTACATCGATACCGCGCGGATGGGCATCGAGAATTCCCGCACGGGACACTCATCCGAGCACGCCTTCCTGGTGATCGCCGGGATCGGCATGGACGCCGAAATACTCGCTGATACCAATGCCGGCCTAAAGAAAGCCGTGGGTTGGCTCGCCTATACCGAAGCCGGAATGCGTCACCTGCCGGGGCGGCGAAGGAAGGTCTCAGTCGCGCTGGATGACAAGCCCGAGCAGGTCCGGAACATCCGCAGCGTCCTCTTTGCCAACTGCGGGCTGGTCCCGGGCGGGATCGATTTCATCCCGGAAGCCATGATCGATGACGGCATGCTGGATGTGGTGGTCATGAGCCCCCGCAGCGCCATCGGCTGGCTGGCCATGTACGCGAAAATCCTCTTCAAACACAAGGGCAACCTGCCCATCATGACGATGTACCGGGCCGGCCGAATCGTCATCAAGTGCCCGGAGCCCATGCCCACACAAATCGACGGCGATACGTCCGGGCTGGCCACCAAGCTCACGGTCCGCGTGGAACCGCGCTCGCTCCTGATAAGGGTCAAGGGCCAACCGGCCTGAGCCGGTCCCGCCTCAGGCGGTTGCCTTCTTGGCAGCTCCAGCCTCTGCAGCAGCTTTCGCGGCACGTGCCTCGGACTGCTCACGGATCATGGCCTGCTCCTCTTCGAAGCGCAGGCGGTCGGCGCGGTCAGCGTCATCCCCGTCCCAGTCCTGGTTGTCGGCTGTGGGCTTCGGATTAACGATCATGCCCTGGCCGTCGTTGTCTGTGCTGCTGGTACTCATGACCTGTTCCCTTCATTAGGGGCCATCCCCCAAGTGGATCAAGCAAGCATACGCACAGTAACTATCCCGCGGAAGTACCTTGGCCTACGCTGTGGGCGAAGCCTCGGGCGGCGTCAAGCTGCGTTCATTCCCCATGCAGAATCCGCCCGACCCATTCATGCGCCGCCCGGAATGCCTCGTCAGAGGTGTGTTGCGCGACGCTGGAGCTTTGGGCGTCAGCCCGCCCATACGAGCCCAGGAAGCGGGTGGCCGGGCTGATGCGGTGGAGCCCTGCCAGTGCATCTGCCACACGGGCGTCCGCGATGTGCCCGTCAGCGTCGATGCTGAAGAAGTAGTGTCCCAGGTACTGACCCGTAGGCCGGGATTCGATCCGGCTGAGGTTCACTCCCCTCGTGGCGAACTGGTCCAGGATTTCCATCAGCGCACCCGGGCGGTCTTCCGGAAGCGGGACTACAACCGTGGTCTTGTCCGCACCGGTCCGTTCGGGCAGTGCGCCGGGCCTGCTCACCAGGATGAACCGCGTCACCGCACCCGGGTTGTCGCCGATGTTCTCCGCCAGGACGGTCAGCTCCGGCTGCTCCTGGGCCACAATCGGCGCACAGATCGCGGCGTCGTAGTGGGCGTCGCCGCCCAGGAGCCCCATGGCGGCCGCCGCCGTGGAGGAGCCGGCAACATATTCTGCGCCTGGAATATTCGCATCCACCCAAAGACGGCACTGTGCCCAGGCATGGCCGTGAGTGGAAATACGGCGGATATCGTCAATGCGCACACCGGGTCGGGCCACCAAGACAAAGCTGATAGGGACCAGAACTTCGCGGATGATTCGCAGTTCCTGCCCGCCGGCGATGGCGTCCAGGGTGGCCGTAACGCCGCCTTCCACCGAGTTCTCGATGGGGACCATCGCTGCATCCGCAGAACCGTCGCGGACCATGTCCAGCGCCGCGTTGACGTTGGAAGCCGGAATGCGGGTGGCCTCTCCGGCATCCGGAACCTGCATCAGTGCCGCCTCGGTGAACGTGCCCTCAGGCCCGAGGAAAGTGTACGTAACAGGTGTCGCGGGCATGGATTCCTCTGTGGTGACGGGACGCAGGTTCGGGCTGAACTACAGAATGAGCGGCTTGAGGCCGTTGTCGGACACGAGCGGCTTGCCGGACTCGAGCCACTGGTCCATGCCGCCGGCCACGTTGATGGCCGTATAGCCCTGTCCGGTGAGCCATTGCGCGGCGCGGAAGGACCGTCCGCCGGTGCGGCAGATGACATAGACGTCCTGGTCCGGGTCCAGTTCGTCAAGCCGCGCCGGAAGCTGGTCCAGCGGAATGTGAACAGCGTCCTCAGCGTGTCCGGCTACCCATTCGTAGTCTTCGCGGACGTCCAGGATCACAGCGTCGGCTGGGACGTCGTTGACGGGCACGGTATCAAAATCGCTCATAGAAGTCCTCTTTCGGAGAATCACGGGTCTCCTTTCAGCCTAGCGCCAGCCGATCGCGCCGCTCCCGAAACCAGGACAAGTTACGCTGTTGAAGACCCGTAGGAGGATCCTTGCCCGCTGAGCAGCCCACCATTTTGGCCACGTCTGGAGGCTACAGGCAAGGTGTTCGAACACGCTTGGAGTTTGACCGCCTGCTGCACTATGCCGTCGAGCTTTCCGGAGCCAGCGGACGGCCGCCGCGGGTCACCCACGTGGGTACGGCCGCAGGGGATCAGCGCGGATTCAATGCGGAAATGGATGAGGCAGCGCGGCTGGCGGGCTTCGACTTCAGCCACCTCAACCTCTTCACCATGCCAAACCACGCAGACCCGGAGGCGCATCTGCTGGAACAGGACGTGGTGTGGGTGAACGGCGGCTCCGTGGTGAACCTGCTTGCCGTCTGGCGTGCCCACGGGCTGGACGGCATCCTCCACCGCGTGTGGCAGCACGGAGTTGTGCTGGCGGGGGTTTCGGCCGGATCAATCTGCTGGTACCAGGGCGGCACCACTGATTCGTTTGGGCCGGAGCTGCGTGCCGTGACCAATGGCTTGGCCTTCCTCCCGTACGCCAATGGCGTCCATTACGACTCAGAGGAAAGGCGGCGCCCGCTGGTGCACCGGCTCGTGGCTGACGGAGTGCTGGGGGAAACGCACTGCACGGACGACGGCGTGGGGCTGGTCTACCACGGCACGGAACTTGTGGAAGCGGTTGCCGAAGTACGGGGCAAGGGCGCCTACATCGTCACCGCGGAAGCCGGTGGAGAGAATGGAGCCACCGCTTCCGAGAGGCGTCTGGAGCCTCGCTTCCTTGGCTGACATCCACGACCTGCCGGCTGTTCGGCTCCGGGATGCGCTCCGCACCGGAGAGCTCTCAGCGCGGGAAGCCACAGCCCATTTCCTGGCCCGGATCGCAGAGCAGAACCCGTTGCTGGGCGCCTTTGTCACGGTCACGTCAGATCAGGCGATGGCCGACGCTGCGGCGGCCGATGCCCGGTTCGTCCAGCTCCGAAAAGACTTCGGAAACGACTCCCCGAGGGACTACGGAGGCAGCGCGAACGGCCTGCCGCTCCTGCACGGCATGCCGGTGGCGTTCAAGGACCTGACCGACGTCGCCGGCGTGGTGACCACGCACGGAAGCGCTGCTATTGACCACAAACCGGCGCCCGCCGACGGCGCCCTGGCCTCAGTCCTCAAGGCCGCAGGCGTTGTCTCACTGGGCAAGACGCAGGTTCCGGAGTTTGGACAGACGGCGTACAGCGAAAACCGCATCGCACCGCCGTCGCGCAATCCCCATGCCCCGAGCCGGAGTTCCGGCGGCTCGTCGGGAGGCAGCGCTGCCGCCGTGGCCGCCGGCCTGCTTCCGTTCGCGCCGGGGACCGACGGCGGCGGTTCCGTCCGCATCCCGGCCGCCGCCTGCGGCCTGGTGGGCCTCAAACCCGGCCGCGGCGTGGTGCCGTCGGGCGAAAGTTCAGGCGATCCCGCCCGACTGGTGGCGGCGGGGCCCCTGGCCCGCAGCGCAGCCGACGCGGCCCTCCTGATGGATGCTCTGGCGCCGTCCGCTGGCAGCAGTTATCTCGACGCCGTGGCACACGAACCGCGTCCTCTGCGAATCGGCCTGACCCTGGACAGCCCCTGGTCCACCACCTTTCCGTTCACGCCGGAACCCGAAGCCTTGGCCGCGCTGCAGACGGGCCTCGAAATGCTGGAGCATACCGGGCACGCCGTCAGCGAAGCCGCCATCCGCTACGACAACCGCTACCCGGACGCCTTCACCACCGCGTGGACCGCCGCCGTCGGAACTGCCCGGATCAGTCCGCACCGCGAAGCGCTTCTGGCCCCGCTGACCCGCACGTTCAGGCGCCGGGCCCAGCAGCGCAGCGCCGCAAAACTCAATGAATCACTGGCGTTCCTGAGGCAATTCGAACGCGACACCATCACGCAGTACGGCGGCTGGGACCTGATGCTGATGCCGGCCCTGGCGCAGACGCCACGCCCCGTGGGCTGGTTTACCGGCGCCACGCACGGCGACGAACCGTGGCCGGCAGCAGAATGGCCCGGGGACGCCGACGGCGACTACCGCCGGCAGTGCGAATTCGCCCCGTGGTCCTCCATGGTGAATGTCTGCGGCCTGCCTGCCATCACCTTTCCCGTGCACTGGACCGGCGGGCAACCGGCTCATGGCCTCCCGATGGGCATCCAGCTCGTGGGGCCGGCGGGATCCGAACTGCTCCTTCTCCAAGTAGCGGCCCAGCTCGGCCTCTGATGCCCGTTTGAACGGCTCTGGGTGTCGACTCCGGGGCCGATCCGGAGGACGATTAAGGGGCAGTCACTATGAGGAGGTCTGTGATGTGCTATTCATCGATGGAGGATTTCGGGTGGCGTACCAAGAAGGAAGCCGACCGGAAACCCGAAGCGCGCCAGGAAACACCGCCGGACCGTCCGGAGCCGCATTACACGGCCCAGGACTTCACCTTCTGGGCCTTCCCGCGTCGCCGGAGGACCCACGAAGCCCAGGAACCGGCCGCTGAGCGCAGGCGCGAGAGAGTCTGATTTTGACAGTCAGGCCCACCTGAAGAAAGGCCCCCTGACGGGGGCCTTTCCGCTGCCCGGCAGTCTCTTAGCCTGGGTCGGCTGCGACCGCTCAGTAGCCGTAGGTGGAGCTGTACGTCAGCCCGATGATGAGGAGCAGCCAGAACGCTCCGTAACCCAGCAGGCAAAGGTAGCCCAGGACCAGCCCGGTGATGGACATGCCCTTGCCAGAGGGTTCACGGCGGAGGGCCAGATGGCCGGTGATGATTGCGGCGATCTGCGGAATCATGAACCAGCCAAGAATGACCGAGGAAATGCCGAGGACCATGCTGGCGATGCTCAGGCCCTTGGGCTCCTGCGCCGGCATGCCGTAGTAGGCAGGCTGGCCGTACGAGGGTTGCCCGTACGCCGGCTGGCCATAAGGGCTGGCACCCTGGCCGTAAGGACCTGCAGGCTGGGCATACGTCGCGCCGTACTGATCCCCGGGCTGGCTGTACGCGCCAGGTTGGCTGTACTGGCCCGGCTGGCTGTACTGGCCTGTGCCGTACTGGCTCTGGCCGTACTGATTCTGGTCATACAGAGGCGGCGCCGGAATGCTCGGGCCCTGCGGCGGCACAAACTGGGGCGGCTCGTAGCCTGCCGGCGAATCGCCTGGTCCTTGGGCGCCGGACCCTTGCGAATCAGGGCGCGGAGTTGGCTGGTCAGTCATGGTTTTCCCCATTCGAAGTCTTCGCTTCCCAGCCTACAGCCGCCTGCTGTACCGGCCTACAGCGGCCGCCGTCCAGTCCTACCGCCCCCAATACGGCAGCACGTAGGCAGCAAAAACCACAAAGGCAGCCAGGAACATCAACGGGGTCATTCCGCTGGCGGCGTGGTGCTGCGCCTTCGACTTCCTGGCACGTATGGAGCCGCCGCCCGCCCCACTACGCGCCCCACGGCCAGTACCGGCGCCGGTGCCGGTGCCAGGGGCGAGTTGCCGGGGCGCGGGCCGGCCTCCTGCCTGCCCGGACCGCGGCGGCCCCGCCACCGGCGGCCGCGGCACCACCGGCCGACCGGCCGCCGGCTTCACGGTCGGTGACTTCACGGACAGCGAGTTCACCGCAGGACTTTCAGCCGCAGATTCCTGCGTGAGCTGCTCGCCGAGGTGCGCATACAGGCCCACCACCGTCTGCTGGTTGAGCACCGGGGGCAGCGCAAGGACGGCACCAACCACACGGTCGGCACCTACAACGGCGACGTCGGAATTGGTGATGCCGAAGAGGCCCGGCTGCCCGGCGAGGCAGATCAACGGGCGAACGAACCGCCGGTGGGGCGGCGCCAGCACGGACGCGACGGCGGCGCACTGCGCCAACGCCCCGTCCACGGACTGCGTCCTCGCAAAACGGCCCTGCCACAGGACGCCCGCGGAAACACGGACCTCGCCGGTCCAGTTCTTGGCATCGACCACCACCACCCCGCCGGGACCCACCAGCACATGGTCAAGGTTCGCTTTGGGCCGGCCGGGCCAGTGCACATCGTTCAGCAGGTACCAGCCGTGCGGAATGAGCCCGCTCAGGCTGTCCGCCACGAGCCGCTCGCCAACCGCACCGGCATCCCACGACTTCGTGGCACGCTCGGCCTGATCGAGCTGGCGTTTCAGCCGCTGCACTCGTTCTGCAGCCAGCCTCGACCGCTCGGCCGCGCCGTCTCCTGTCCCCATGACCTACCCCCTGGCTCCCGCATGCCAACTCACTGCAGTGTGCGACTTACTGCAGTGCCAGACACTTACTGCAGAGCCCGACGGCGGCGCTCCCCGCCGTCGAGCATTCATTCCTGAGTTTTCCGAACGTAGCAGCGTCGCGGGGAGCCGGTATATAGGTACTTTTGGGGCGAGTACTTGCTTTAGCTACTTGCTGCCAAGCGTCCGGCGGGGACTTTTCCGCGTCATAGGGACCGGATTATGGACCGCGCGTTTTGACTCCAGCCCACGTCTGGCATGCTGGTGCCATGGCTAGCCGCGCGGGCACAGTTGCCCAACCCCAGGACCTTGTTGACATCACTGCGCTCCTCGACGCGTATTACGACATCACGCCGGATCTGGGTGATCCCGGCCAGCGCGTGGCGTTCGGCACTTCCGGGCACCGCGGCTCGAGCCTCAAGGCGTCGTTCAACGAAAAACATATCGTCGCGATCACGCAGGCAATCGTGGAATACCGCGCCGGGCAGGGCATCACCGGCCCGCTTTTCCTGGCGAAGGACACCCACGCCCTCAGCGAGCCGGCGCAGAACTCCGCCCTGGAGGTTCTCGCAGCCAACGGCGTACACGTGCTGATCGACGCGCGGCACGGCTACACCCCCACACCGGCACTGAGCCACGCCATCCTCAAATACAACAACAACCGCCAGCCCGGCACTCCGGAAGCGGACGGCATTGTGGTCACGCCCAGCCACAACCCGCCCGGAGACGGCGGCTTCAAGTACAACCCTCCGCACGGCGGCCCGGCCGATTCCGACGCCACGGGCTGGATCGCCAACCGCGCCAACGAACTCCTCGAAAACGACCTGCGGGGCGTGAAGCGCGTCCCCGTCTCCGACGCCCTGGCCGCGGACAGCACCGGCAAGTTCGATTTCCTCAGCAGCTACGTTGACGACCTCCCGTCTGTGTTGAACCTGGACGCCATCCGCGAGGCCGGTGTCCGCATCGGCGCCGACCCCATGGGCGGGGCTGCAGTGGATTACTGGGGCGAGATCGGCGAGCGCCACCACCTGGACCTGACCGTGGTGAACCCCACCGTGGATCCCCAGTGGGCGTTCATGACCCTGGACTGGGACGAGAAGATCCGGATGGACTGCTCCTCGCCGTTCGCCATGGCTTCCCTGATCAACAGGATGTCCGACGGCGGCAGTTCAGCCGCGTTCGACGTCGCCACCGGCAACGACGCCGACGCCGATCGGCACGGGATCGTGACCCCCGACGGTGGCCTGATGAACCCGAACCACTACCTCGCCGTCGCCATCGATTACCTCTACCGCAACCGCAGCGGCTGGAACCCCAACTCGGTGGTGGGCAAGACCCTGGTTTCGTCCTCGATCATCGACCGGGTGGCGGAAAGCCTGGGCCGCAAACTGATTGAGGTCCCCGTGGGCTTCAAGTGGTTTGTGCCGGGGCTGCTGTCCGGCGAAGGCGCGTTCGGCGGCGAGGAATCTGCCGGCGCTTCCTTTAACAAGCTGGACGGCAGCGTCTGGACCACCGACAAGGACGGCATCCTGCTGGCGCTGCTGGCCTCCGAGATCACCGCCGTTACGGGCAAGTCACCGTCCCAGCTGTACAAGGGCCTGACCGACCAGTTCGGCGCCCCGGTCTACGCGCGCATTGATGCAGCAGCCACGCGGGAGCAGAAGGCGGCACTCGGCAAGCTCTCGCCGTCGGACGTCACTGCAACTGAACTGGCTGGCGAAACCATCACGGCCAAGCTGACCGAGGCGCCCGGCAACGGCGCGTCCATCGGAGGGCTCAAGGTGGTTACGGAGAACGCCTGGTTCGCCGCGCGCCCGTCCGGGACCGAGGACGTCTACAAGATCTACGCCGAGTCCTTCAAGGGCGAGGAGCACCTCAAGCAGGTCCAGGCGGAAGCCAAGGCGCTGGTGGACGGCGTCATCGCCTAGCCTGCCGAGAAATACGAACGCTCTCTCACTAAATGCGCTTAAATGACCGACGCTCTCTCACTTTCCTCAGGAAAGTGAGAGAGCGTCGGCGTTTAAGCTGCGAAAAGTGAGAGAGCGTTAGACGGTGCGGACAACGTCCTCGTAGCTGAACTTGGGCTTCGCTGCGCCCCAGGCGTCTGCGCCGGCCTGGCCGATGTTGACCACCAGGAAGCTCTTCTGGTCGCCGGCCGGGAAGAACGCGGCGTCGATGGCGCCGAAGTCGGCTCCGGTCATCGGGCCGGCTGCGAGGCCGAGGGACCGGACGGCCAGGATGAAGTAGCCGGCCTGCAGGTGGGCGTTGTTGTTGCCGGTGGACGCGGCCAGGTCCGGGGCGGCGTCATACATGGCCTTCGGAGCGTTGTACTCGGGGAGGAAGTTGTCCCACTGCTCGGCCCAGGCGGTGTCGTAGCTGAGGATGGCAACCAGCGGCGCGGAGGCGGTCTTGGCCTTGTTGCCGGGCATCAGGGCGTCGACCAGCGTGGCGCGGGCCTCGTCCGAGCGGACGTAGGTCACGCGGAGGGGCTGGGAGTTGAAAGCCGTGGGGCCGAACTTGGTGAGCTCGTAGATGGCGCGGGCCTGGTCCTCGGTCACCTCACCGGTGAAGGAGTTGGCCGTGCGGGCCTCGGCAAAAATGGCGTCGACGGCGGCCGAATCGATAACCGCTTCTTCGTGGGCAATAGTCATGGCGTACCTTTCGCTGGGCCAGCTCATCGCAATCGATGGGCCGGCGGTCTGCTTTCCATAGTTGTAACTTCAAGCAGGCCGGACGTCTTCCCAATACACAGGTGACGTTCACCACAGCGGAGGCGGGAATTCCGATTGACCCCTCCAGAGAGCCTGAGGAACATGGGCAGTACAGGCGCAGCCTGCCTGATCGTGCTCCCTGCGCCGCCCGACCCCAGCAGGGACGTGAAGACATGTCGGAGCCTAGGAAGCGCCCATCACCGGTCCGGTTCTCAGCCGTTCTGGCCGCCATCGTGGCAGTAGTGCTGACGGGCTGCATAGCGGCGCCGCCGGCGCCTGTCCAGGTCACCCGAGCGTCCGTGACATACCGGACCATCCTGGAGGAATTCAGCAAAAGGATGCTGGACCTCGGAGCCCCGGCAGTCCTGATCGAGGCGCGGATCGATGGCGAGACCTTTTCGTCGGCAGGCGGGGTCCGCAGCCTTGAAACGTCGACGCCGGCCGAGGTCACCGACCCGGTCCACGTCGCCAGCTTCACCAAATCCATGGTTGCCGTTTCGGTCCTGAAACTGGTGGAGGAAGGCATCATCCAGCTCCAAGGTCCGGCTGGGAGGCACCTCCCCGAATTCGACAGCCTGATGAAGCCGCCAGGCCCTGTCACGGTGGAGCATCTCCTGCGGCACACGAGCGGCACGCCCAACTATCACGACACGCAGTTGACGTCGCGCACCCTGCAGCAGGCGCTGACGCAGCCCATCACGGCTGAAGAAATTCTTGCCCTGACAGCCAGCGTGCCCTGGGTGCTGACGCCCGGCGACCGCATGCTGTACGCCAACGCGAACTACATTGCCCTTGGCCTCATGGTGCAGCGCCTGCGCGGCCAGCCCATCGCCCAGATCTTCCGGTCAGACATTATCGACCCCCACAAGCTGACCGGCACGCATATGACCGGCCCCGGCCCGGCACCCGCAAACATGGACCATGGCTTCATCACTATCGACGGCGTTCGGCTGGACACGGCGTACCTGGCCGGGCTCACCATTAACCTGGCGCATCCACCTGGACCGCTAAACCTCACCGCCTACGCGCCCAGCAATGAGCTGGCCTGGGAAGTAATGAGGATCGCGAGGAAGGCACTCGAT
The DNA here is from genome assembly GCF_023913815.1 of Pseudarthrobacter cellobiosi. Lineage (NCBI taxonomy): Bacteria > Bacillati > Actinomycetota > Actinomycetes > Micrococcales > Micrococcaceae > Pseudarthrobacter > Pseudarthrobacter cellobiosi. The sequence goes on along the minus strand of NZ_JAMXBK010000025.1, from coordinate 155,145 downwards.
AGCACTTGCTTAACCCGGACCGGGCGCGCGGTATTGTTGCACCGGAAGATCCCAGCCCCAGCGGCAACCCCCTTTGAAAGGCCCCGACCATGAGCATGCTCGGAATGAAATGGAAGCTCCACGGCACCGGCAAATCGATTAAGCCCGGCCACGTGGTTGCTCCGGATGAGCGGCTGGCCTGGCCTCTGACCATCGGCGTGGGCATGCAGCACGTCGTAGCCATGTTCGGAGCCACCTTCCTGGTGCCCATCATTACCGGAATGCCGCCGGCCACCACCCTCTTCTTCTCCGGCATCGGCACGCTGCTGTTCCTGGTCATCACCAAGGGGCGTGTGCCCAGCTATCTCGGCTCCAGCTTCGCGTTTATCGCGCCCATCATGGCGTCCCAGCAGCAGTTCGGCGTGCCCGGCGCGCTGGGCGGAGTGGTGCTCGCCGGCGTCGCACTGGCCCTGATCGGTGCGATCGTGCAGAAGTTCGGCGCGGGCTGGATCAACCGGCTGATGCCACCCATCGTCACCGGCGCCATCGTGGCGCTGATCGGCCTGAACCTTGCGCCCGCGGCGAAAATGAACTTCGACGCCGCCCCCGTCACCGCCGTGATCACGCTGGCCACCATCATCCTGGTCAGCGTTCTTTTCCGCGGAATCGTCGGCCGGCTCAGCATCCTCGTGGGCGTAGTGGTGGGCTACCTCGTGGCCATGCTGCGCGGCGAAGTGAGCTACGAAAAAATGGAAGCCGCCGCCTGGCTCGGCCTCCCGCACTTCCAGACCCCCGAGTTCCACGTGGGCGTGCTTGGCCTCTTTGTGCCCGTGGTACTGGTCCTCGTGGCCGAAAACATCGGGCACGTGAAGTCCGTGGCGGCCATGACCGGCCAGAACCTCGACGGCGTCTCCGGCCGCGCGCTGATGGCCGACGGTGCCGCCACGGTCCTCGCCGGCATCGGCGGCGGCTCCGGCACCACCACTTACGCGGAGAACATCGGCGTTATGGCGGCCACCAAGGTCTATTCGACGGCGGCGTACTGGGTTGCCGGCGTCTTTGCCATTGTGCTGAGTTTCTCGCCGAAATTCGGCGAATTGATTGCAACGGTCCCTCCGGGCGTGCTGGGCGGCGCCGCCACCATGCTCTACGGCATGATCGGCATCCTGGGCGTCAAGATCTGGGTGCAGAACAAGGTGAACTTCTCCAACCCCGTGAACCTGACCACGGCCGCCGTCGCCCTGATCATCGGCATTGCCGACTACACGTGGACCATCGGGGAACTAACATTCACGGGCATCGCCCTAGGCTCAGCCGCCGCCCTGGTGATGTACCACGGCATGAAAGCCATCGCGAAGGTCCGCGGCTCGGTGACCGAACCGGAAACGGAGCAGGCGGGCCTGCCTCCCGCCGTCAAGGCAGCCGTCAACGCAGCAGCGAAACGCGCGCAGAAGAAGCGCTGACCCGTCCGCACCTGCGTCCGGCGGTTGCCTCAGACGCCTGCGTCAGGCCGCGTGACCGCCGCCGATGAATGGTCCGGGCGGGGTTCCGATGCCGAAGACCGGCTGCGGCTCGGGACGCTTGGCGGTCAGCTCCGCTTCTGCGGGGTGCTTCAGTTGCCGGATCACCCATGGAACCAGGTATTCCCGCGCCCAGATGAGGTCCTCGGTCCTGGCTTCCTTCCAACTGCGGGGCAGCGGCGGCTTGGGCGCCAGCGGCTCCAGCGTGTGCGGGACACCCAGGGCCTTCAGCACGGCCGCGGCGATGGTGTGGTGCCCCAGCGGTGAGAAGTGCAGCCGGTCCGGATCCCACATGCCCGGGTTCGACAGTTCGCGCAGGAACCACAGGTCAACCATGACCGCCTCATGGCGGGCCGCCACCGCGTGGAGGTTCTCATTGAAGATGGCCACTTTGCCGCGGATCTGGCTAAAGACAGGCGTCGAACCCCAGTCCGGCCCGGCAAAGAGGACCACGGTGGCGCCGGACCTTGCCAGTTGTGCCACACCGTCGTCGATTTTTTCTGCGAGCCGGTCAGGATCGCTGCGCCGGAAAACAATGTCGTTACCGCCGGCGGAGAGCGTGACCAGGTCGGGTTTCAGGGCGACCGCCGCGGCAAGCTGGTGGTCGAGGATCTGCTGTACCAGCAGGCCCCGGACGGCAAGGTTGGCGTAGGCGAAATCAGACTGGTTCGCACTGAGCTCCTCGGCCACACGGTCCGCCCAGCCGCGCAAACCACCCTCGCTGCGCGGCTCGGGATCCCCGATCCCCTCGGTAAAGGAATCGCCCAGTGCCACGAGCCGGTGCCATGGGTGGGGCGCCGGTTCCACAGCGGTGTTCTTGGCTGCAATGTCCTGTTTCCAGACGTTCATGCCGTGCTCCCTGTTTTGTAGGGTCCCTCGCTGAGGGAGGAGGTTTCAATTCCAGTGAGTCCCCGGAAAGGGGCGTTTTCCTGGCCACGTCCGGCAGGGTCCGGGCGCGAGGCAGCCACAATATTCAGGGCGGTCTCGCGAAGCCCCTGGCGGGTGTGCCGCGCGACGGTCCGGAGGTACTGCAGGGCCGCCTCATGGCCGAGCCCGTAATCGGATTTGAGGGTGCTCACTGCCAGGTCCATAAGCACCATGGAGCTTTGGGCTAACGCCAGTTGCGCGCCGGCTTCGGCCCGCTCCGCCACCCGCACCACCATCCACAGCGACCGGGCCACTTGCCGCGCATACCGGCGCGTCCTGATGATGTCCTCGCTGGTGAAGGCGTGGGGAGTGGACGCGTAGAGGCTCAGTGCGGCGCTCCATCCGGCAGCGGCCGCAATGGGCATGGACAGCAGCGACCTGACGCCGTGGTCCGCGGCAGCACTGGCATAGCCCGGCCATCGCCGGTCGCGGGCGACGTCGGCCAGGTGCACAAAATCCCCCGTGCGTACGGCCTCCAGTACGGGTCCGTCGGCAAACGAGCACTGTTCTTCGTCTGCCGCGCGGGCCGCGGGGGTGCCGGCGGCGGCGGTCCGGGCAGAGCCAGGGCGGAAGAAGGTGGCAGCCCAGCTGATCCCGCGGGAATCGCCGTCGATGTCACGCATGAACTCGCGGGTGACCGCAGCAAGGAAGTCTTCAACATCCGTGCTGTCGAACACCACATCCTGGGGGGCGGGAAGCGATTCCCAGCCCGGCTCTCCCGGTGTCTCCGCGGCCATGTTCCACGCCTAGGTTCGAAACGCGTGGCCCACTGCAAAACCTGCTTCTAGGATACGTCCGGCGAAGGCCCCCAGGGTGTGGTCCAGCCACATAAAAACCGCAGTCGGGCATAGATCAGTGCTTACCCGGCGTCGAAACTTGCGTCGCCGTCGTCCTTCGGTGATTTGTCTTTGGCGTGGTCGGTTCCGCTGCCGTCCGGCAGGCCGGCAGCATCCTGTCCGGATTCCGACGAGAAGGGTTCAGAACCCTGCGAATCGGCGTTGGCGTCGTTGATCTCCGCCTCGGCGGAGGGCACGTCGGCGTCGCGCGGGATAGGCGGTTCGCCCGGCTCGAAGCCGGGATCGTTCGTGTCACTTTCGGCATGATGCTGGTCATCGGTGCCGCCGAAACGGCCGGCACCCGGCTCGCCGGCACTGTCCTTGTCCTCCTCATCGAAGTGGCTGAGATTGGGCGTGCCCGTGGCGAATGTTTCACCGTCGGGGCTGTTCTGGTTCAGGCCGGCGGCATCAAAGTCCTCTTCGTCGCGGGGCTGGGCGACCTGCTTGTTCTCCGCGCCGCCCACCTCCTGTTCCGCCGTCGGCGTGCCGTAGCCGCCCACTTCCTCGTCCGGTTCCGTGCGCTGGTTGTCCTGACTCATGGTTCCTCCTGTTGTGGATGTGAATCTGACGTGCAGACTTCGCTACAGGCCCTTGCCGCCGGTCACCGGCAGCACTGCCCCCGAGATGTAGGATCCCTGATCGGACGCGAGCAGCACATAAGCCGCGGCGAGTTCCGCCGGCTGACCCGCGCGCTGCAACGGCGTGTCCTGCCCGAAGGTGGGCAGCTTGTCCGGCCATTCCGTGGCCGGGATCAGCGGGGTCCAGATGGGACCGGGGGCCACGGCGTTGACGCGAATTCCCTTTGGTCCGAGTTCCTGGGCCATTGCCTTGGTGAAGGCAACCTGCGCCGCCTTGGTCATGGCGTAGTCGATCAGCCCCGGCGACGGTTTAAAGGCCTGGATGGAAGCCGTAGTAATGATCGAGGCGCCGGCTTTCAGGTGCGGAACCGCGGCCCGGGCCGTCCAGATCAAGGAATAGAGATTGGTCTTGAAGACGCGGTCAAATTCCTCGGTAGGAAGGGACTCGAAACTCTCGCGGTTCTTCTGGTAGGCGGCGTTGAGCACCACCACGTCCAGACCGCCGAATTCAGCCACGGCATCAGCGACGATCCGGGTGCTGAATTCCTCCTCCCGTCCGTCCCCGGCCAGCAGCAGCGCGCGCTGGCCCGCTTTGCGGATCCAGGCGGCCGTGTCCTGGGCATCTTCCTCTTCTTCCGGAAGGTAGGAAATTGCGACGTCGGCCCCCTCGCGGGCGAACGCGATGGCCGCCGCCTTGCCGATCCCGGAGTCGCCGCCGGTGATGAGCGCGGCCTTACCCTGCAGCGCGCCGCGCCCTTGGTAGCTGAGTTCGCCATGATCCGGCTTGGGATCCATAGGCGCGGTGAGTCCCGGTTGCTTCTGTTCCTGCTTCGGAAACGGCCCGGAGTGATAGCCGTCCCGGGGGTCTGTGGGCGTGTCTGTCCGTTTCTGCGTGTCGCTCATAGTCCACCTCTTCATTGAATCGGTTTTCGAAGGGCTCCGGCCGGCACCGGCACTTCGAAACTATCCCGCCCGGAGGAGCAAGTCCATCGCCCGGAGGAAATAATCAGTAAACTTAGCAAACGTTGCCCTTGGCGGAACTTCCGCCTAGTTTTGGAGCACACGCCTAGCCCCGGAGCAAGGAGAAACATGTCGGATGTGGAGGACTTCACCGGCAGCACCGGCCGGAATGAAACCCGCGAGGAGCAGCTTGACCGGAACTGGGCTGAGTTGCTGCAGGAACTCCGGGTGCTGCAGACCGGGGTCCAGATCCTAGCCGGTTTTCTCCTGACGCTGCCGTTCCAACAGCGGTTCGAGGACCTGGACAATTTCCAGGTGGGCCTCTACCTCGTCAACGTGGTGATCGCGACGCTGACCACCGCCTTTATCCTGCTTCCCGTCAGCGTCCACCGCCGACTCTTCCGCCAAAGGCTCAAGGAAACCCTGGTCTCCAGCGCAGACACCATTACCAAAATTGCCTTGGCCTGCGTGGGGATGCTCAGTGTCGGGACAGCCGCCCTGGTCTTCGACGTGACAGCGGGCCGCACCGCCGGCCTGACCGCCGGCGGAATCCTGCTGGCGGTCCTTCTGGTGCTGCTGGTCTACGTCCCGCTGCGGCTCAATAAACGCGCAGCCGAACAATAACCAGGCCAACAAGCCAGCAAGCTGCAGGGGATCCATTCGAAGGAGTGCACATGCGCACGTGGGCCAAGGAACACGGGCTTTTGCTCGCCAACGCCGGACTGTTCCTGGCGTTTTTTGTTGGCATGATCCTCTCCGGAGCTGCCGCGTACAGCGAGGACCAGGCGGCCCACGGGCAGCCGGGAGTCTCGGTTCTGGAGTACCTGTCTACGGGCAATTTTGTGGAGGCCACGTTTGAAAACTGGGAATCCGAGTTCCTGCAGATGGCCATGTACGTGATCCTGACCGTGTTCCTTTTCCAGAAGGGGTCCTCCGAATCCAAGCCCGTGGGCAAGGCTGCGCCGCAGGACCAAGATCCGCGCGATGCCACCATCAGTAAGGCCACGCCGTGGCCGGTGAAGCGCGGCGGCCTGGTGCTGAAGCTGTATGAACACTCCCTGTCCATACTCCTGCTGCTGCTGTTTGTTGCCTCGTTCAGCCTGCACGCCGCCGGCGGAACGTCGGCCTACAACGAGGAGCAGCAAACCCACGGCCAGCCCGCCATCACCGTGCTGCAGTACTTGGCCACCAGCAGGTTCTGGTTCGAATCCTTCCAGAACTGGCAAAGCGAATTCCTCGCCGTGGCGGTCCTGGTGGGCGCCTCCGTCTACCTCCGTGAAAAGGGCTCACCGGAGTCCAAGCCGGTGGCCGAGCCGCATTACGAGACCGGGGCCTGAGCAGCGCGCGCCTAGGCCGCCGCAGTAAGCCCGGTGCCGCTGGGGGCGCTTGCCGCCGGGGGGGCGGGCTTCAGGCGCCTTCCAGGACCTGGCTGGTGGCCCAGGCCAGGTATTTTGCGGCGTTGGCGACGGCGTCTTCCGGGCTGGCCGCGACATCCAGCAGCTGCGCTGCGGCTACCACGCCGTGGCTGGCCAGGTCCTCGGGCGTGACCAGGATCCGCCCCGCCACCACGATCACCGGGATCCCGCGCTCCCGGGCTGCGTCAGCGAGCGCGATGGGGGCCTTGCCGGTCAGCGACTGCGAGTCCATGGAACCCTCGCCGGTGATCACCAGGTCCGCGTTGTCCAGTTGGCCCGCGAGGCCGGTGAGCCCGGCGACGAGCTCGAACCCGCCTTCCAGCCGGGCGTTGGTGAAGGCAAGGAACGACGCCGGGAAGCCGCCCGCCGCCCCGGCGCCCGGGATGTTGACGTCCCGGTCAGTGGCCTCGCGGAGCACGGACGCCCAGTTGCGGAGACCGGCGTCGAGCTCTTCCATTGCCTCGTCGTCGGCGCCCTTCTGGGCCCCGAAGACGTGGGCCGCGCCTGTGTGGCCATAGAGCGGGTTCTGGACGTCCACGGCGATCCTGAAAGAGACGGCGGACAGGCGCGGGTCCAGTCCGGTGGTGTCCAAGGCTGCGACGTCGGCGAGTGATCCGCCGCCCAGCGGGACAACGTTGCCGGCGGCGTCCAGCGGCTTGAGGCCCAGCGCGCGCAGGGCCCCGCTGCCGCCGTCGGTCATGGCCGATCCGCCCAGACCCAGCACAATCTCGGTGGCTCCGGCGTCGAGGGCCGCGGCGATCAGCTGTCCGCAGCCGTAGCTGTGGGCCCGCAGGGCGTTGGCGGGGGTGGGCTCCATCTCGGCCAGGCCGGAGGCCTGCGCCGTCTCGATGACGGCGGTAGCACCGCCACCGGCGTTCTTCCGGATGGCCCAGGCGGCGCCCACGGGGGCGAGGATGGGACCCACGACGGCGTTGAGCCGCTCCTCGTAGCCGGCCGAAAAGGCAGCCTCCAGGGTTCCTTCACCGCCGTCGGCGATTGGAAACTGGTTGGCGACAGCGTCCGGGTAGACGCGCAGCGCACCTTCGGCGATGGCGGCGGCGGCCTCCGCGGCGGTGAGCGAGCCCTTGAACTTGTCCGGAGCAATGAGAATGCGCATGCCGTCCATCATGCCAGCCAAGTCCAGGAAAGCGCTTGCCCAATCCGGCATGCGGACAGCACGGGACGCCCCCTACCGGTCGGCGTCGGGATCCTTGGGCTTGAGCACCGCAAAGTAGCCCGGTACGCGGCTGTTCCCCGCAGCGTCCATCAGCGGGTTCGTCTCGATGGTGGCGGCCCCGTCCTCCACCAGCGTCCACCGGTCCTTCGGCATCACACGGGCGAGCTCCTCCGGTCCGAAGTGGCCCGGCATGGGCAGTTTCCGGATCGCCAGCTCCAGCGCGGCCGGGATGCTCCGCAGTGACGCACCCAGGTGGGCGACATACTCCACCGGATTGCCCTGGAAGTTCGTCTCCGCCAGGAAGACTGTGCCACGGGCGCCCACGAGCTCCCTCAGATTTTCCAGAAGCGCGGCCTGATCGGCCGGGGTCAGGACATGCAGCACGCCACGGACAAAGACGTTGGCATCCGTGGATCCCACCAGCCCGGAAGCCGCCCCCAGCTCGGTCATGTCACGGGCCAGGTAGCTGACACCCTCAACGCCCGCCGATTCGTCCCGGGCACGGGCCACCGCGTTCGCAGACACGTCAACGCCCAGGACCTGGGGTGAAAACGCTGTCAGCGCGCGGCTGAAGGCGCCGTGCCCGCACCCCACATCCACCACGGGAAGGCTGGGATCGAAGTGCCGCTGCAGGACGTCCCGGTAGCCCAGCAGTTCGTGGTCAGTGCCCGAGTCCCACAGCACGTCACTCCGGGCGCCCGTCCTGGCGATTCCGGCCCAATACCTGTCCCAGGCCATGGTCCTGTTCTTCGGAGCCGACCAGGACAGCCTGATCAGTTTGGGCAGGATCAGGTACTTCCGCAAGGCGGCTAGCACCGGTTTCGCTGGGGATGACATCGTACAAATATAGGACGCCAAACACGCCGCGGCCGTTTGGCCGGGCTGGTCCGTTCAGGCTGTGGCCGCGGGCTCCTTCAGCAGCCAGGCCATGGCGTCGTCTCGGGACGTAAAGAACCGCGTGGGGCAGGGCAGTTTGTTGATGCCCAGGATGAAGTTGGCCAGTACTTTGTCAACCGGCGACGCCCCCAGTAGCGCAATGCGGGAGGCCTGGCAGGGGCGGCCAAAAACGGCACGGGCTCCCCGGCTGACCTGGGCCGTGGCGGCCATATCCACCAGCATGGGGTGTCGGCGGGCCCCACACAGGTCATTAACCTTCTGCATGGCCGCCTCGGCGTCGGATTCCGTGATGGACACACCCCGCGGCCACTTCAGCTGGATAACACCCTGTCCATCCAGCGTCAGGTCCGCCTTGGCTGCTTCTGCAGGCTGACTCGTCACGATTACCCTCCGCGCATTCTTATAGGAACAGGTGTGCTCCGCCACCCTACAATGTACTCAGTCAGGAGCAAGCGGGTGCTCACTCAGGAGCGAAGGGGGCAGGTTTGCCAGCGAACACACCACATTTCGCAACCGTGCCATACCTGGCTGTCGTTGCGGACCCCGACGCCGGGCGCCGGGAATTCACCACGGCGGCACTGGAGGCGGCGGGCTTCACGGTCAACACTGCCGGCGACGCCGCCAGCCTGTCGGCGCTTCTGGACCAGCGCGAGCCCTCCGTCCTGATCCTGGACAGTTCACTCTCCGACGTCGACGCGACCGCCCCTGTGCTGGTCCTCGTGGATCTCGACAGCCCGGCAGAGGTCAAGTCAGTGGAGCATGCCGGCGTACGGGACTCCATCGCCAAGCCGCCTGCTGCCAAGGAACTCGTCCACCGCGCCACAGCCCTGATCAACCTGGTCTCCCGCCGGAATGAAGCGCGGCAGGAAGCGGAGACGCTCCGCGAAAGGCTGCGGCAGGTATCCGCGGCGGTCCGCGGAACCAACCATCCGCAACAGATCGCCGACTTTGTGGTCAGGGGGTTCGGCGAGACGTTCGGCGCGGACCGCGTCTGGCTGACCACATTCGACGACGACAGGGTGCCACCCATCACCGCCCAGTGGCAGCGGCCCGGCCTGGCTCCGCTGCCCGAACGATTGTTCACGGACGAAGCCCCGGTGCGCAGGACGGCCGACGTGCTGTGGTCGCGGGCTGAAGCCCTGACGGCCGACGGAGCGTTCGCACCGCTGGGCACCGGCGACGTCCAACTGCCGGCCGAACTCGCGAAACTGCGCGCAGCCGCATCCGTGGCCGTCCCGATGGGGGAGGGCAGCTCGTCCTTGGGAATTATCTGGATCGCCCTGCTTAACTCGCCCAGGGAATGGTCGCGGGCCGAGCTGGCACTGATCCAGCACGTGGCCGGCAATACCGCCCACGGCCTGATCCAAAGCCACCTGATCACCAGCCAGCAGCAGGTGGTCAAGCAGCTCCAGCAGCTGGACAAAGCCAAAACAGACTTCCTGGCCACCGTCAACCATGAGCTCCGCACGCCGCTGACATCGATCATGGCGTACCTGGACATGATCCAGGAGAAAACGACCGATCCCGTGTCCAGCGAGGTCCACCAGATGCTGGACATCGTGGTCAGGAACACCGAACGGCTGCGGTTGCTGATCGAAGACATGCTGAGCGTTTCCCGCAACGGGCATGAACAAAGCCCGCTGCACCTGACCCCTGTCCGGCTGGCTCGGACTCTGGAGATCGTCACCGCTGCGCTCAGGCCGCTCGCGAAAGTGCAGAACGTCGCCATTGTGATGGCCCCCGCATCGGAGGATCAGGAAATCCTGGCCGATGAGGTTCAGCTGCAGCAGGTTTTCACGAATCTGGTCTCCAATGCCATCAAGTTCACCCCCGGCGGCGGACAGATCGATGTCGTCAGCCTGACGCGGGCAGATGCAGACGGCACCCGCTGGGCGACGGTCAGCGTCTCGGACACCGGGATGGGGATCTCCAGCGACGAGATAGCCCACATCTTCACCCGCTTCTACCGCGCCTCGAACGCGATGTCCGGGGCGGTTCCGGGCACCGGACTTGGGCTCGCCATCACGCAGGACATCGTCCAACGCCACGGCGGCCGCATTGACGTAACCTCGGAGCTGGGCGTTGGCACCACTGTCACCGTGAACCTCCGCCTTGGAGCCCACGCGTCCCACGGAACCTGAACCCGAAAAGGAGGCACCAGATGTTCGCTGACGATGACCCCAGGCTCTCCCAGCTGCTCGATGGCATCGTCCGGCTCGCCTCCGGAGACCTCCAGTCGCGGATAGAAGTATCGCCGGCCCGGGACGAGCTCGACGCCATCATCATGGGCACCAACCTCCTGGCCGAGGACCTGCAGATCATCTACGAAGAGCTTGAGCAGCGTGTTGAGGTCCGCACACAGCTGCTGCACGAAGCCCACCGCGAAATGCAGATGATGGCCATGCAGGATCCCCTCACCGGCCTCGCCAACCGCTCGGCGCTTCTGTCCGCGCTGAAGTCCGCCCAGGACCACGACGGCGATCCCCTCAGCCAGCCCGTCATCCTCCTCCTTGACCTTGACGCCTTCAAATCCATCAACGACACCCTCGGTCACACTGCCGGCGATCAGGTCCTGATCACCGTGGCGCAACGCATCCGCAGCGCCGTCCGGACCAGCGACGTGGTTGCCCGGCTGGGCGGGGACGAGTTCGCCATCGTTATGCCGGCCACGGGCGCCGACCAGGCCGCCGTCGTAGGCCAGCGCATCCTGGCAGCCATCAAGGAACCCATCGACCTGCCTGACCGGACCGTCCACTGCGGGGCGAGCGTAGGACTCAGCGTCGGGGCGGCCGGGCAGAGGGCCGAGGACATGCTGATGGAGGCCGATGTGGCCATGTACGCCTCCAAAGCCGAGGGCCAGAACCGGCTCCACGTCTTCGAACCCGGGCTCCTGCTCATCCGCAGGCTCCGCAGCCAACTCCTGGAGGATCTCCGGGCCGCCATCAAGGGCAACGGGCTGGTACTGCACTACCAGCCCGTGGTTGAACTGGGCACCGGCCGCATTGAAGGGGTGGAAGCCCTGATCCGCTGGGACCACCCCACCCGCGGCCGCATCATGCCGGACGAGTTCATCCCGCTGGCAGAAGATGCCGGCCTGATCTCCGAACTGGGTCTGTGGGTGCTCGGCACCGCTGTAGGCCAGCTACGCACCTGGATTGATGCCGACCTGGTGGACAGCCGGTTTTCCGTCCGGATCAACATCTCCGCAACGGATCTGCAGAGCCTGCAGTTCATCGAGGACGTCCGCGCCGTGCTCAAGCAGACAGGCGTCCGTCCCGAGCAGGTTGTCCTGGAGCTGACCGAAGCGGCCATCGTCAGGGGCAACGAACTGGACCGGTATTCCCTGGGCGGGCTGCGCGGGCTGGGGGTCGGGATCGAGATCGACGACTTCGGTACCGGATACTCCTCCATCAGCTACCTGCGCCGGCTCCCCGTGGACCGGGTCAAAGTGGACCGGTCCCTGATCGAGGGCCTGGGCACAGACCCCAGCCAGCCGGCACTGGTGGCTGCAGTCCTGCAGTTGGTGCGCGCCTGCGGGCTCGAAGCCGTGTGGGAAGGCGTGGAAACAGCGGAACAGGCCGAGCATCTCCGGAACCTCGGGTGCCTCAGCGCACAGGGCTATTTCTTCAGCAAACCCGTCCCGCCCGAACGGATTCCTGCGCTGCTGGCGGAAACTTCTTCCGAAAGTAGTAGAGGTTGATCGATTAAGGGCTGCGCTTTTTGATCATCCCGATATACCATCAAGTTGCGGTATCCGATTCTTCGAGGCCAGGAAGATCGGCATTAATCAGAAGTAGCGAATTCCGAAGGCATCTGGAAATTTGAAAATAAAGGGTCCAAGGAGCCATTACTTCGTCAACTGGGGGCGTTGCTAATGACGGTTCGGGTACAAGCTTGGGGAGTTATTGCGGCGGTTTTGGCGGATTCCGATCCTGCCGGGGCGGCAATACGTCAGCGCCTTAGCAACCGCTTGGGGGAAAACCCCGGCATGCCGGAACGGGCCCTGCTCGAATATCTTCTGGAACGCCGGCAACAGGACACCACCGAGGCGGATACGCCCGACACCGCGCGCTTCCCGCAGCCTCTCAGCGCCATGCCGCCACAGGTGGCCGAGCAGCTGGACTCCCTGCGCAGCCTGTCACGGATCAGCGCGCTGCTGGAAAACCAGATGCTGATGACCGCGTTCCAGCCCATCTACGGCCTCGAGTCCAAGGCCGTTGTGGGCGTAGAGGCGTTGTCGCGCTTTGTCAGCGACGACGGCGCAAGCGCGGAACTCTGGTTCGCCGAGGCTGCCGCCGTTGGCTTGGGCGCCAACCTGGAATTCTCGGCCCTCGCATCCGCAGCCGCCGCTGCCGCGAAACTCCCCCCGCATCTCTATGTCTCCCTGAACATCTCCCCCACGTCATGCCTGGATCCCCGGCTGCCCGAATTGTTTGACCACATCGAGCTGCCAATAGACCGCATTGTGCTCGAATTAACAGACGGAATTCCGGACGAGGAATACTCGCATTTCGTTTCCGCAATTACGCCGCTCCGGGAACGCGGGCTGCGCATTGCAATCGATGATTCACACCCCGGCGCCGGCGCCCTGAGCCGGATGCTCCATCTGCGGCCCGACTTCATCAAGCTGGGCAGGAATGTGATCAGCGGCGTGGACACGGATACCTCCCAGCACGCCCTGGCCGCGTGCCTGGTGGACTTCGCGGAGCAGATCGGCAGTGTTCTTGTGGCCGAAGGTGTTGAAACCACCGAGGAACTGATGGTCCTCACCGAGTTGGGCTTCAGCGCCGGCCAGGGCTACCTGCTGGGCCGGCCCTCAGTGCGGCCGAAGGATTGGGCGGCATGGAATACGCCGCTCGACCCCGATGGGTTCCGCCACCTCGCCGCCGCAGCCGATCACGGTCCCGACGGTTCCGGCGGCTCCGACTGACGTAGACCACGCGGCGGCATACGGCGGCACAGCGCGTGCCGGCACGCTCGAAAACAGCAGGCTCGAATCCGGGTCAGCTGCCGGGCCACTCGCCTCGCTCCTGCAGGACCTGCTTCAGCAGATCCGCGCGGTCGGTCACGATCCCGTCCACGCCCAGGTCCAGCAACCGGTGCATCTCAGCGGGATGGTTGATGGTCCACACATGGACCACCAGGCCCAGGGCGTGCGCCCGCCGCACATAGGCAGGCGTCACCACGCGGATCGCCCCGTACCGGACCGGAACCTGCAGCGCCTGGATATCCCGCAACGGACCCCGCAGCACATAGCGCAGCCACGCGGCCGGAAGCACCGGACCCAACAGGACGAACAGCGCGTTCGTCACCATCCCTGCCGACGACACCACCGGACGGCTCAGCAGCTTCAGCACCGCCCGGCGTCGGCGGTCTGAAAAACTGGCCACCAGGACCCGGTCATGCGCGCCGTGCCGTTCGATGCCGGCGGCAAGGCTTTGCACGGAGTTCCAGTCTTTGACGTCCAGGTTCAGCCGGGCGGCCGGGAAGGCCATCAGCAGGTCATCGAAGAGCGGCACGGGCTCGCGCCCGCCGATCCGCGCGGTGGAAACCTCTGTGGCGGTCAGCTCGGAAATCCGGCCACGGCCGTCAGTGACCCGGTCCAGGGTGTCGTCGTGGAAGAGCAGCAGCACGCCATCGGAGGTGGTGTGCACATCCGTCTCGAGGTACACATAGCCAAGTTCGGCGGCGGCCCGGAAGGCGGCCATCGAGTTCTCCAGCCCCTCCCGCGAGAATCCGCGGTGGGCCATGGCAATGGGATGCGAGGGACGGGCAGCACCGCCGGAAGCATCAAAAAACGGCTCAGTCACGTTTGCGAGCGTACCGGAGCCGCTGGGCTATGTGTCCTGCGGCACAATCTCCACGCCGTCACTGCAGTGCAGCAGTGTGCGGCCGTGGCCGTTGTCCAGATCCACCCACACAGCGGTGTGGTCCCAGGTGATGGCGTCCACGAAACCGCTGGTTTCGTATCCCTGGGTGAGGCGGACGCGCACGCGGTCGCCCTCTTTCAGTGCCTTCCAGTGCGCTGCCGGCTCTGCCGGGCGCAGCGGCGCTTCGGCCGCGCGTTGGTTGCCGTTCCTTGCCATGACTTCCCCTTTAGCCGCGGATGTGTATCCGTAGCCCACGGTAGGCGGCAAACGTGAACGGAAGGTGAGCGGAAGCTGTGAATTTCCGGCTACAGAGCCGGGGGTCAGGACAGCTCTACGCCCAGCGCCGCGAGCCTGGCCTCGAGAACCTGGGCCACGCCGTCGTCGTCAAAGTGGGGTGCCTGCTGCCCGGCGGCGCTGATGGCGTCCGGATGGCCGCTGGCCATGGCGTACCCGTGGCCTGCCCAGCGCAGCATCTCGACGTCGTTGGGCATGTCCCCGAACGCCACGACGTCGGCCGCGTCAATGGACAGGGAGTTGGCGTATTCGGCCAGGGTGACGGCCTTGTTGACGCCGGGGAGGGACAGTTCCAGCATCGCCACGGTGGGCGCGGAGTGCGTGGCGGACGCCAGATGGGCGACGGCAGGCCGCACCGCGGCCAGGAAGTCGTCCGCGGTGCCATCCCTGACAATCGCCAGGAACTTCACGACGGCGTCGTCCGGGGTGAGCGTTTCGGCCAGCGGGGCGGGGGTAAATTCGACCAGCAGCTCGCTGGAACCGTTCTCGATGAAACCGGGCTCGAGATGGAATCCGGTCAGCGTTTCCGCGGCGAAGAGAGCGGCCGGGCGCAGTTCCTTGATGATCCGCCGCAGTTCCAGCACCGCGTCCATGCCCAGCGTCCGGGCGGAAACCAGCCGGTCCGCTTCGAGGTCCCACACCACGGCGCCGTTGGAGCAGATGACCGTGCCGGTGTGGCCAAGCTGTTCCTCCAGCGGGTGGAGCCAGCGCGGCGGGCGGCCAGTGACAAAAACGAGCTCGATGCCAGCGTCCCGGCAGGCGTGGAAGGCCCGGACGGTGCGGTCGCTGATCTTTCCGTCGTGCCCAAGAATCGTTCCGTCAATATCACTTGCTACCAGCCGCATCCTGCCAGTCTACGTGGGGCAGGAGGCTTCCCGGGCCGTGAAGCTTCGTCCCTGGGGCTGGCCTGTTGGAGTCGCCCGGCGACGTTTTTTGACGCCGCGCTACGTTCTGTTGAGCCTGCACGTCGTTGCGTGAACGTCCGTGTCCGGTGCCGTTGTGGGGCGTGGGGGCCGTCCGTAACTTCATCTTCAACATCTTCCGCAAGCAAAGGAAATACCGTGACAACTCCCCCGGATAACACTCCGCAAAACCAACCGGCCGCCACCCGCATCGTGGCCGGCCAGGCTTCCGCTCCGAAGCGTCCGCTCGGCCTGAAGATCGGCATCGTAGCTGGCATTCTGGCCTTGGTCGGCGGCGGCGTGGCCGTGGCATCGGCCTTCTCCGGCAACGACGCCGGCACCTCCGCAGCGTCCTCTGCCGCCCCGGCCGGCAACCCGGCAGCAGAGCTTAAGCTCGGCTATTTCGGCAACGTAACGCACGCAACCGCGTTGGTGGGTGTCAGCCAGGGCTACATCCCCAAGGAGCTGGGCGATACCAAACTGAGCACGCAGGTCTTCAACGCCGGGCCCGCCGCGATTGAGGCCCTGAACGCCGGAGCCATCGACGCCACCTACATCGGCCCGAACCCGGCCATCAACTCGTTCGTCAAGAGCGGCGGGGAGTCCATCAGCATCATTGCCGGAGCGGCCGCCGGTGGTGCGCAGCTGGTGGTCAAGCCGGAAATCACCTCCGCCGCGGACCTGAAGGGCAAGACGCTCGCCTCGCCGCAGCTCGGCGGCACGCAGGACGTGGCGCTCCGCGCCTGGCTCGCCACCCGGGGCTACAAAACCAACGTGGACGGCAGCGGCGACGTGGCCATCAACCCCACCGAAAACGCCCAGACGCTGAAACTGTTCCAGGACGGAAAGCTCGACGGCGCGTGGTTGCCTGAGCCGTGGGCGTCCCGCCTGGTGCTGACCGCCGGGGCCAAGGTCCTGGTGGACGAAAAGGACCTCTGGGACGGCTCACTCTCCGGCAAGGCGGGCGAGTTCCCCACCACCATCCTGATTGTGAACAAGAAGTTCGCTGCCGAGCACCCGGACACCGTAAAGGCGCTCCTTAAGGGCCATGCTAAGTCCGTTGACTGGCTGAACAGCGCGGCTGCAGCCGAGAAGGCCAGCGTCATCAACGCTGCCCTCAAGGAAGCGGCTGGCGCCGAACTCAAGGCCGACGTGATCGAGCGTTCCCTGAAGAACATCGTCTTCACTGTGGATCCGCTCGCCGGAACCTACCCCAAGCTGCTCAAGGACGGCGTGGAAGCCGGCACCACCAAGCAGGCGGACATCAACGGCATCTTTGACCTGACGGCCCTCAACGAGGTCACCGGGCAGAAGACGTCCGCGGCCAGGCTCGGCAAGGAGTAGCCAGGACCTCATCGGTTGCTCCGTAGGCGCCCTTTTGACCCCTCAAAACGGCGCCTACGGAGCAGTCGATGAGGCAGAACCCACGTACTCCGCCGGGGCCGCGTTCAACCCGCGGGGTTCCTTTTCGAGCCGACCGGCCGGGTCGATAATGACCGTATGGTTCGCTTCACCGCCACCGTTCGGCTGCGGGGTCCCAATCCGTTCGTGGACGTCCTGACGGCAGCTGCGGCTGAGCTGCTGCCGCTTGCCGAGCATGGCCGGATCAGGGTGACCGGCACGCTCAGGGGCACGGAGTTCAATGCCACGGTGACGCCAGTCAGGTCCGGTCGGCACGTCCTGTATCTTTCCGGCGGCCTGCGGACGGCAACGGGCGTGCGCGTCGGGGAAACGGTCACAGTGGACGTTCAAGCGCTCAACGCCAACGAGGTCATCCCACCCGGAGATTTGGCTGCCGCCTTGGACGCAGCGGTGGGAGCGTCGGACAGCTGGGGGCAGCTCCCCGTTTCGCACCGGCGGGAGCTGACGCGTTTCCTTGAGGACGCCCGGACCCCGTCGACGCGGGCACGCCGGGTTGAGCAGCTCGTGGCCCTGGTGCAGGGCCAGGACGTCCGGCCGCCGGGCCTGCGCACCGGCGGCGCCTTGTGGACCTGCCCGTCTTGCGGACGGCAGTTTGTCACGCGGAACATGAACCATTCCTGCTCACAGCACACCCTCGACGAGCCGTTCCGTGACAGGCCAGAAAGCATTCACCGGCTGTTCGAGGTGGTTTGCCGGACGGTTGAGGCGATCGGTCCGGTAACGCTGGTTCCGTACAGGGACCGTGTCGCCTTTATGGTTCGGGTCCGGTTCGCCGGGGTCAAACCCGCGAACAAGTGGCTCGATGTGGAGTTCTGGCTCACGCGCCGGGTTGAGTCGCCCAGATTCCGACGGGTCGAGATGCTGTCTCCGTACACGCATCTCTACACGGTGCGGGTGACCGAGCCATCCGACGTCGCCGGCGAACTGGCCGCCTGGCTCCGTGAGGCCTATGCGCTGGGCTGCCAGGATCATCTGCGCAGCCCGACGGCCTAGCGGTCATGGGGCCTGGACGTCGGGGCCTGGGCGTCGCGTCCCGCGTTACTCCCCCGGGACCGCGTTCAGTTCGGCACGCGTGGGCGGGTTGGCGCCCGGGCGGGAAACCGTAACGGCCGCCGCGCGGGCTGCGTGGGCCAGGAGTTCGGCCAGGCCCTCGGCCGGAAGTTCGCGCAGGTCCTTCCGGTTCTGCGCGCCGTCCAGGCCGCGGTCCACGATCCCCGATAGCAGCGCGGCCATAAAGGAGTCACCGGCACCCACGGTGTCAGCCACTTCCACGCGAGGCGCGTCAATGGCAGCTTCACCGGCGGCCGTAATGCCCCACGGTCCGGCCGCACCGCGCGTGACAACCACCAAAGCCGGCCCCTCGGAACCGCCCAGCGACAGCCAACGCCGCGCCGATTCCAGCACATCCACACCCGGGTACAGCCACTCCAGGTCCTCGTCCGAGGCCTTGACCACGTCCGAGAGGGTGACAAACTTCTCCGCCTGCGTCCGCGCATAAACCACGTCGGTGATGATGCTGGGCCGGCAGTTGGGATCGAAGCTGATGGTGGCGGCGGGGTGGGCGTGCTCGACGGCGGCCAGCACCGCCGCGGCGCCCGGCGCCAGCATCGTGGCGATGGAGCCGGTGTGCAGCAGGGTGGTTCCCTGGAGCATAAAGGCGAGGCGGTCCGCCAGGCCGGGAAGCTCCCAGGCGAGGTCGAACGTGTAGGTGGCGGCGCCGTCGTCGTCAATTACGGCGGTGGCCACGCTGGTAGGCAGCTCGTCGGGGCCCAGCGGCAGCATGACCGAACTGGAGCGCAGGTGCGCCGCCACCGAATCCCCATAGGCATCACGGCCGTAGCGGCCAACGAACTGCACGGGATGGTCAAGGCGGGCCAGGCCCACCGCGACGTTAAGCGGACTGCCGCCCACGTGGGCTTCGATTCCGGAGGCGCGCTGGACAACGTCAACAAGGCCTTCGCCAATAACTGTGAGCATGGTCATAACTCTGCCAGACATGCGCCCGCCTACACACGCGTGTTACGTGTCCCCTACCATGGAGATATGACATCCCATGTCCTTCAGCCAACGGCGGCTGCCATGCCCGACGTCGAACACGTCCTCGCGGTCCGCGGCACTGGCGGCTACCGGCAATACAGGATCCCCGCCCTCGCCGTCTCGCGCCGGGGCACCCTGCTGGCCGCTTACGACGGCCGCCCTAACCTTGATGACCTGCCCAACCCGATCGACCTCCTGCTCCGCCGCAGCACGGACAACGGCCGGACGTGGGGCGCGCAGCAGGTAGTAAGGACGGGCAGCGGCCTCAACGGCTACGGCGATCCGAGCCTCCTGGTGGACGTGGAGACCGACCGGATCCTGATGTTCCACGCCGCCGGAACGCGCGCCGGATTCTTTGAAGCCGCGGCCGGGCTGGAACCCGATGACAACGTCCAGCACTGCGACCTCAGCTACTCGGACGACGACGGCCTGACCTGGCAGCACCGCAGGATCACCGCCCAGCTCAAGCTCCGCCCGCCGGTTCACACGCGTGGGCCAAGTACGGGCGAGCCGGACATCACCGGAATCTTCGCCGCGGCCGGGCAGGGCATCCAGATCCACGCCGGCCTTTACCGCGGCCGGCTGGTGCAGCAGTTTGTGGTCCTGGCTGGCGGCGAGATCATGGCCGCCTCGGCGTACAGTGACGACCACGGCGACACCTGGACCCTCGGGGAGCTCATCGGCGCCCGGACGCACGGTCACGCCCCCAACGAAAACAAGGTTGCCGCCCTCCAGGATGGCCGTCTCCTGCTGCACAGCCGCGGCACGCCGCGCCGCCTTGCCGCAATATCGGACGACGGCGGGGCCACCTGGAACGCACTGCGACCTGTCGCGGACCTCCCGGACCCGGGTGACAACGGCTCGCTGGTCCGCTTCGACGGCCTGCCGTCCGTGACCTCCCTCGCCGACGAGTCCACCGGCTCATGGCTTCTGGCCACCAACAACCAGGACACGGCCCTGCGGCGGAACACGGCGATCAGCCTGTCCACAGACAACGGCCTCAGCTGGCCCGCGAAGATAGTCCTCTGCCCGGGCAGCTCGGCATATTCGACGGCCGCCCGGCTCCCCGACGGCAACATCGGCATCCTCTACGAGCGCCAGGGCTACCGGGAAATCGTGTTCGTTTCCGTGCCCGCGGAGCAACTCACCGAACAGCTCACCGCCCGTCCCGCCGCCACTGGGAGCGCCGCCGGGATTATCCCGCCTGAGTCCGCCGGCGAAGCCCGCGTGCCCGGCGCGGGTCTTGTATTCGACATGGTTCTGCGCTCCATCACGCCCGGCCGCCCGAAGGCCTGGCAAAACGCCGGCGAGTTCCACGTCATGAAGTCCGGCGGTGGGGACTGGGGCGTGCACACCTGGAAGGAAATCGGCCAGGGCTACTCGGCCGAAGCTGCGCAGGTCATCGGCACGCGGGAGGCGCAGGACCTGAATTACGGACCCATCATTCCCGGCTACAAGGCCGGGGACATCCTGGCCTTCACGGGCCGGGCACGCAATGACGGCCCCCTGCCGGCAACCTCGGTCCAGCTGTCCGGTCCCGGCTCGGACGCCTTCCCCGTCGCGGATCTTGGCCCCGGAGAAGAAGCCCTCTACTTCACTCCCGGCTACACCGTCACCGCCGCCGATGTGGCGCGCGGCTACGCCGAGGTGGCCTACGAGGTGGCATTTGAAATGACCGGCGAGCGCTGCGGCACTGCCGAGCGCCGCCGTCGTGCTTTCAGGTTTGACACTGTCTCCGGCGACGTCAGCGCGCCCGGGTGAGAGAGCGTTCGCCGAAAACCCACAGAAAGTGAGAGAGCGTTGCAAGAGTGGCGCTTGACGTGAACCTGTGATGACGCTTACAGTCGACATACGAGCTCGGACGTCCTACATCCGATAAACCTTCTGGAATGGCGAGGCCCTCATGAACAACATCACCAAGAACCTGCCGCTGGTCAATGACGCCAGCCGCCGGAACTTCCTCAAGCTCACCGGTGCCATGGGCGCCGCTGCAGCATTCACCGCCTCTGTCGCCGCGTGCGGCAGCCCGGCAGCTACCACCACCGGCAGCTCGGCAAGCGCTGCGGCAGTCAACAAGGACCTCACCATCGAAGCGGGCATCTCCTACGCCCTCTCCACCGGCTTCGATCCGCTGAGCTCCTCAGGCGCCACCCCGATGGCCGCCAACCTGCACATCTTCGAAGGCCTCATCGAGCTGCACCCGGCCACCCGCGTGCCGTACAACGCGCTGGCGGCCTCGGACCCCAAGAAGGTCAATGACACTACCTACCAGGTGACCATCCGCGAGGGCGCCAAGTTCCACGACGGCACCCCGGTCACCACCGAAGACGTGGCCTTCTCCTTCACCCGCGTGATGGACCCGGCGAACAAGTCCCTCTTCTCGCAGTTCATCCCGTTCATCAAGGAAGTCAAGCCCATTGACGCCAAGACGGTCGAGTTCACCCTCAAGTACGCCTTCCCCGGCTTCGGACCGCGCATTTCCGTGGTCAAGGTTGTCCCCAAGGCCTTGGCCACGGACCTCAAGGCCTTCGACGCCAAGCCCGTCGGCACCGGCCCCTACAAGCTCATCTCCGCCGCCAAGGACGACAAGATCGTCTTCGAAGCGTTCGCAGACTACAACGGCCCCAAGCCGGCACTGGCCAAGGGCATGACCTGGCTCCTGCTCTCCGACGCCGCAGCCCGCGTCACCGCCGTCCAGTCCGGCCGTGTCCAGGCCATCGAGGACGTCCCCTACCTGGACATCGACGGCCTCAAGTCCAAGGTCAAGGTTGAATCAGTCCAGTCCTTCGGCCTGATGTTCCTCATGTTCAACTGCAACAAGGCCCCGTTCAACAACAAGCTGGTCCGCCAGGCCCTGCACTACGGCCTGGACAAGGAAGCCATCATCAAGAAGGCCCTGTTCGGCAACGCCAAGCCCGCCAGCTCCTACTTCCAGGAAGGCCACCCGGACTACGTCAAGGCCAAGAACGTCTACGGCTACGACGCCGCAAAGGCAGCGGACCTCCTGAAGCAGGCCGGCGTCACGAGCCTCGAATTCGAACTGCTCACCACGGACACTGCCTGGGTCAAGGACGTTGCCCCGCTGATCCTCGAATCCTGGAACAAGATCCCGGGCGTCAAGGTCTCCGTCAAGAGCATTCAGTCCGGCGCGCTGTACACCGACCGCGTCGGCACCGGCGACTACTCAGTGGTCGCAGCCCCCGGCGACCCCTCAGTCTTCGGCAACGACGCGGACCTGCTCCTGAGCTGGTTCTACTCGGGCGCCACCTGGATGGAAAAGCGCGCCTACTGGACCGCCCCGGAACGCGCCAAGCTGCAGGAACTCATGAACAAGGGCTCGCAGGCTGCCGCAGCAGACGCCAAGAAGATCACCGGCGAAATCGTGGACCTCGTCTCCGACGAAGTTCCCCTGTACCCGATCTTCCACCGCCAGCTGCCCTCCGCCTGGGACGACAAGAAGCTCAACGGCTTCAAGCCGCTGCCCACCACCGGCATATCGTTCATCGACGTCGGCCGCACCGCCTAAGCTGCGCTGAGAACCAGCGCATCACCCGGGACTTCCCGGGAAACGGCATCACCAACTCGACGCAGCAGAGGGGCTGTGGCCCGCTGGCCATGGCCCCTCTGGGCTGAGAAGCACCACCCCGTGACGCTCCCCCCGCGGCACAACCAAACAAACCGGAGAACAAATTGGTCACGATATTGCGTCTGCTTGGCCGCAGACTCGCAGCACTGCCATTGATGATCCTGGGCATCACCCTGCTCGTCTTCCTAGTCCTGCAGGCCGCTCCCGGCGACCAGGCAAGCTCCGCCCTCGGCGACGGCGCCAGCGAAGAAGCGAAGCAGCAGTACCGCCAGGAAAACGGCCTGAACGATCCGCTGGTCATCCAGTACTTCAGCTTCCTCGGCAAGCTCCTGCAGCTGGACCTCGGCGTCACCACGCCGCCGGCCAAGTCGGTGGCCTCCATGATCGGCTCCGCGTTCCCCCTGACGCTGCAGCTGACCTTCCTGGGCGTGCTGATCGCCATCGTCCTGTCCCTGACCTTCGGCATCCTCGGCGCCCTCTACCGCGACAAATGGCAGGACCAGCTGGTCCGCGTTTTCTCGATCGCCGCGATCGCCACGCCGTCGTTCTGGCTGGGCATCCTCCTGATCCAGTGGTTCGCCCTCGGCGCCAGCCCCCTGTTCCCCTCCGGGGGAATCGCGACGCCGGAATCCGGTTTCGGCGGCTGGCTCAACTCGATGGCCCTCCCGGCCCTGGCCCTCGGCATCCCTGTCTCCGCCTCGCTGATCCGCGTGGTCCGCACCTCGATGGTGGAGGAGCTGGACCGCGACTACGTCCGCACCGCCATCGGCAACGGTGTCCCCTACCGCGAAGTGGTCTCCAAGAACGTCCTGCGCAACGCGCTGGTGACTCCGGTGACCGTGCTGGGACTCCGCGTGGGCTACCTGCTCGGCGGCGCCGTCGTGATTGAAATGATCTTCGCCCTGCCCGGCATGGGCCAGCTGATCCTCAACGGCATCACCAATCTGGACGTCAACCTGGTCCAGGGCGTGGTGCTCACCATCTCCGTCACCTTCGTTCTGGTGAACATCGTGGTGGACCTCCTGTACCTGCTCATCAACCCCCGAATCAGGACGATATAGCTCATGCGTAGCAAGCTTGCTGAACGGCTGAGTGCCCCGGGCATCCGTTTCAAGGCCCTGCCTTGGGGCTCCCGCATCGCCCTCCTCTTCCTCATCATGATCGTCCTCTCCGCCGTGTTCGCGCCGGTCATCGCGCCGCACGATCCGCTGGAGACCTTCATCCCCGCCACCCCGCCGGGCGCCGAGCACTTCTTCGGCACGGACCGGCTGGGCCGCGACATCTTCTCCCGACTGCTCTTCGGCGCCCAGTCCTCGC
This sequence comes from Pseudarthrobacter cellobiosi, assembly GCF_023913815.1. Classification (NCBI taxonomy): domain Bacteria; kingdom Bacillati; phylum Actinomycetota; class Actinomycetes; order Micrococcales; family Micrococcaceae; genus Pseudarthrobacter; species Pseudarthrobacter cellobiosi. The sequence continues at coordinate 131,428 of NZ_JAMXBK010000025.1, read as the reverse complement.
TGATGATCGGCCTCGGCGCCGTGATCCTGGCCATCCTGGTAGGCGCCCTGCTGGGCTCCTTCGCCGCGACGTCCAGCAAGGCCGTCAACGAACTGATCATGCGCCTCATGGACATCCTGATGGCGTTCCCGGGCATCGCCCTGGCCGCAGTGCTGCTGGCCGCGTTCGGCAACTCGGTTCCCACCATCATCATCGCGATCGCCATCATCTACACCCCGCAACTGGCCCGCGTGGTCCGCGCCAACGTGCTCTCCCAGTACGGCGAAGACTACGTCCGCGCTGAGCGTGTGATCGGCGCAGGCCGCTTCTACATCCTGCTCAAGCACATCGTCCGCAACACCGCCGCCCCCGTGCTGGTGTTCGCCACGGTCATGGTGGCTGACGCCATCATCCTCGAAGCCTCGCTGTCCTTCCTCGGCGCCGGCGTCCAGGACCCCGCCCCGTCGTGGGGCAACGTGATCTCCTACGGCCGCAACCTGGTCCTGTCCGGCGGCTGGTGGGCCACCACCTTCGCCGGTGTGACCATCCTGCTCACCGTGCTGTCCCTGAACATCCTCGCCGAGGGCCTCACCGACGCCATGGTGAACCCGAAACTGCGCAAGGCACCTGTAGTAAAGGACGACGACGGCTCGGCAGCTGTCGTTGCCGGCGCAGCGGTGGGTGCCGGCGTCGACACCCAGATCGGGACCTCCGTGGCCCAGCCGTCAGTGGTGGAAGAGCACGAGCTCGACGGCGTGCGCGCCGCCTACGGCGACGTCCTCACCGAGGAGCACTACAACGAGGCAGCCATCCTCTCCGATCCGAAGCTGGCCGCGGCGAACCCGCACCTGCTGCTGGACAAGGAACTGGAACTGCTCTCCGCCATCGAGGCCACGCGCACCGACCGCCTCCCCCAGGTACCGGCCGGCGCCCGCAACGTCCTGGAGGTCAGGAACCTGTCCATCCGCTTCCCGGGCCGCTTCGGCGACACCGCGATTGTGGACAACGTCTCCTTCACGGTCCGCGAAGGCGAAACCATGGGCCTGGTGGGCGAATCCGGCTGCGGCAAGTCCATCACGTCCCTCGCGGTCATGGGCCTGCTGCCCAAAACCGCGCAGGTCACCGGTTCCATCAAGTTCGACGGCAAGGAACTGCTGGATCCGGCCACCAGCCACAGCAGCATCAAAGCCTACGAAGGCCTGCGCGGCGAGCAGATCGCCATGGTCTACCAGGACGCCCTGAGCTCCCTGAACCCGTCCATGAAGATCAAGGACCAGATGGAGCAGCTGACCAAGCGCGGCGGCCGCAAGACCCCCACCGAGCTGCTGGAACTGGTCAAGCTTGATCCCGTCCGGACGCTCGCCAGCTACCCGCACGAGCTCTCCGGCGGCCAGCGCCAGCGCGTCCTGATTGCCATGGCCCTGTCCCGTTCGCCGAAGATCGTGGTTGCCGATGAGCCCACCACCGCCCTGGACGTCACCGTCCAGAAGCAGGTAGTCGACCTGCTCAACGAGCTGCGCGATCAGCTCGGCTTCGCCATGGTCTTCGTCAGCCACGACCTCGCCCTGGTGGCCTCCCTGGCCCACCGCATCACGGTGATGTACGCCGGCCAGGTGGTGGAATCCGCGCAGGCTTCGGAGCTGCTGCAGAACCCCAAGCACGAGTACACCCGCGGCCTGCTCGGCGCTGTCCTCTCCATCGAGGCCGACGCCGTGCGCCTGCACCAGATCCCCGGCACCGTCCCGTCCCCGAGCGACTTCGCCCCGGGCGACCGCTTCGCCCCGCGTTCACTGCGGTCCGACGCCGACCCCAACCAGCAGCTGGTCCTGACGTCAGTGGGAGCCGCCACTGGCGGGGACGCTGATCACTACTGGGCGAGCCACCTGAAGGAGGATGCAAAATGAGTCAGTCAATGCAGCAAGACTCAAAGCCGGTCATTGAGCTCAAGGACGTCAAGGTCTACCACCACGCACGTGGCGGCGGGCTCTTCCGCCCGAACATCGTCAAGGCGGTCGACGGCGTCGACTTCAGCATCAGCCGCGGCGAAACCGTGGGCATCGTGGGTGAGTCCGGCTGCGGCAAGTCCACGCTCGCGTCCGTGCTCGTGGGACTGCAGACGCCGACGTCGGGCGAGGTGCTGTTCCACGGCAAGCCCGCCATCAAGCGGAACGCCGCCATGCGCAAGGAATTCGGCCGGTCCGTGTCCGTGGTCTTCCAGGACCCGGCCACGGCGCTGAACCCTCGCATGACCGTCCAGGACATCCTCACGGACCCCCTCCAGATCCACGGCATCGGCACCGCAGCAACGCGCGCGGCAAAGGTCAAGGAACTCCTGGCCCTGGTGGGCCTGCCGCAGTCCGCGGCCGAGGTCACGCCGTCGCAGGTTTCCGGCGGCCAGCGCCAGCGTGTGGCAATCGCCCGCGCACTGGCATTGGACCCGGACATCATCGTGGCGGACGAGCCGACGTCGGCCCTGGACGTCTCCGTCCGCGCCCAGGTGCTGAACCTGCTCTCGGACCTGAAGACCCAGCTGAGCCTCGGCATGGTGTTCATCTCGCATGACATCCAGACGGTCCGCTACGTCTCGGACCGCATCTGCGTTATGTACTTCGGCAAGATCGTCGAGCAGGGCACCGCCACCCAGGTCTTCGACAGCCCCACCAACGACTACACCAAGAAGCTCCTGGGCGCCGCCCCGAGCCTGCTCCACATCTAGCTTTCCCACCTCAAATTTTCGTCTAACCATCAATATTTGGAGAACACTGTGACCACCGTCGCTTCCCGTTTCCAGGGCGTCATTCCGCCCGTCGTAACCCCCCGCACCGTCGATGGCGCCATCGACGTACCGTCGCTGGAAAACGTCACCAAGCACCTGCTCGACGGCGGCGTCAGCGGCCTGTTCGTGCTGGGTTCCTCCGGCGAGGTCACCCATATGACCAACACCGAGCGCGACCTTGTCGTGCAGACCGTGGCAGGCGTGAACGCGGGCCAGGTGCCGGTGATCGTGGGCGCTGTAGAGCAGACCACCAACCGCGTCATCGAAGAAGCCAAGCGCGTCATCGCGCTGGGTGCCGACTCGATCGTGGCCACCAGCCTGTACTACGCCATCTCCAACGCCCAGGAGAACGGCACGCATTTCCGCTCCATCGCCGCCGCCGTCGACGTTCCCGTCTTCGCCTACGACGTGCCGGTGCGCACCCACTTCAAGCTGCCCACAGACCTTCTGGTCGAGCTGGGCCGCGAGGGCGTCATTGCCGGGGTGAAGGACTCCTCCGGCGACGACGTCTCGTTCCGCCAGCTGCTGCTGGCCGCCAAGGACATCCCCAACTTCGACATCTTCACCGGCCACGAAGTGGTTGTGGACGGCGCCCTCCTGGGCGGCGCCCAGGGTGTTGTTCCGGGCCTCGGCAACGTTGACCCGGCCGGCTACCGCCGCCTGTTCGACGCCGCACAGGCCGGCGACTGGGCCCAGGCCGCAGCCGAGCAGGACCGCTTGGCTGACGTCTTCGAGATCGTCTACACCCCCAAGGCCGGCCGCATGTCCGGCAACGCCGCGGGCCTGGGCGCCTTCAAGACCGCCCTGCAGCTCATGGGCATCATCAAGACGAACGTCATGAGCGCCCCCATGCTCTCCCTGGACGAGGACGAGACCGCCGCGATCAAGGTCATCCTCGAACGCAACGGCCTGGTCTAGTCATCGCTGCCGGGCGAGGCACTTAGGTGCCGGGCCGGGGTCTTGCGTAGGCGCGCATCGCCGACCAGAGTCGTCTGCAGGTCGCCCCGCGACCGGAAGACGACGCCGGGAGGCGTCTAAGCGCCGGCAAGGCCGCGGACTGGCACCGACCCGGCCACAACGAAACTGACAGGACAGAAGGACAGAAATGCAGTACGCGATCGGTGTTGACCTTGGGGGTACTAAGACTGCTGCCGGGGTTGTTTCCGGGGACGGGGAGGTCTTGTTTTCGGAGACCATTCCTACCCTGAACCGGGATGGTGGCGACGCGATCCTGGACGCTACTGCGGCACTGGTTTCTTCCCTCATGTCCCGTGCTCAAGCAGAGGGCCTGGACGTGGTGGGGGTCGGGGTTGGCTCGGCCGGGGTCATCGACGCCGCTCACGGTGTTGTGGTGTCCGCTACCGATGCGATCCTCGGGTGGGCCGGGACCGGGCTGACCGCAGGGCTGGCCGCCCGGCTGGGCCTGGCGCCGGAGGCTGTACAGGCAGTGAACGATGTCCATGCGCATGCCCTTGGTGAGTCGTGGACGGGTTCCGCCGCAGGGACTGCAAGTTCGCTCCTGGTGGCCTTCGGCACTGGCGTCGGCGGCAGTTTTGTCCTGGCCGGGCACCCGGTCCTCGGACACCGCTACGCGGGCGGACACGTGGGCCACTTCGCCTCGCCGTACGCATTCCACGAGGGCCAAGCTATTGGCTGCGTTTGCGGCGGCGCCGGGCATGTTGAGGCCATCGCTTCCGGGCCCGCCATCCGCGAGGCGTACGTGCGGCTCGGCGGCAACGAGCCGGTGATGGACGCCCGCGGCGTCTTTGCCCTCGCCGGCGACAGCGACGCCATAGCCATCAAGGCGGCGGGTATGGGCGCCGCCGCGGCCGGCCAGGCCGTGGGCGGACTCGCCAACATCCTGGACCCCGAAGTGGTGGTGGTTTCCGGCGGGCTCTCCGACGCCGGCGCGCCCTGGTGGCGTCCCATGGAACGCGCCCTGCGCGCCGAACTCCTGCCGGCACTGCTCGGCCTCCCCGTCCTCCCGGCTAAACTCGGCAACGCAGCGGCAATGGTGGGCGCCGCGCGACTGGTCCTCACCACTCCGTCCTGACACCGTCGTCCCAAGCACCTCGCCTGACCACCGCGCCCCACCCCGATCTTCAGCCCGCTCCGCCAACCTTCCAGAGGAACCGACCGTGATTCTGACCCCCGAAGCCCTCGAAGCCCTGCGCGGGCAACTCATCGTCTCCTGCCAGGCGTATCCGGGCGAGCCCCTGCGGGACCCGCGCACCACGGCGCAGTTTGCCGCCTCCGCGGTGATCGGCGGCGCCGCTGCTGTCCGTGTCCAGGGCCTGGCCGATGTTCAGTTCACGCGTGCAGCCGTTGAGGTTCCGGTGATCGGGCTCTGGAAGGACGGGCACGACGGCGTCTTCATCACTCCCACACTCCGCCACGCTTTGGCTGTGGCCAACGCGGGCGCCCACGTGGTGGCGATCGACGGCACGCGCCGGGAGCGACCGGACGGCCTGACCCTGGCCCAGATGGTGGCGGGCATCCACCAGGATTCCCACGCCTTGGTGATGGCGGACTGCGGCTCGTTCGACGACGCTGCCGCCGCTGTCGAGGCCGGGGCCGACCTGATCGGCACCACGCTGTCCGGTTACTCCGGCGAGCGCCCCAAGACGCACGGCCCCGACCTGGAGCTGCTGGAGCAGATCGCCGCGGCCGGCTTCGGCGTGCCGCTCATCGCCGAAGGCCGCCTCCACTCCCCCGCCCAGGCCCGGCAGTGCCTCGACGCCGGCGCGTTCGCCGTCGTCGTCGGCACCGCGATCACGCACCCGGCCACCATCACCGGCTGGTTCGCCGAGGCCCTCAAGTGACGCCCGGGCCCACCGCCGCTGAGTCCGGGAACTACCTGCTGGCCGGCACGGTCCTGACCGACGGCTCGATCCAGGACGACGCAGTAGTGGCCGTCGCGGACGGCCGCATCGCGTATGTGGGGTCCCGCGCCGGTCTTGATGAGGCGTCGCTGCCCGGCCTTGAAGAACTCCTACTGCCGCCGGGCAGCATGATTCTGCCCGGCCTCGTAGACCTGCACTGCCACGGGGCTGTGGGCGGCGACTTCCCCAGCGGCGACAGCGAGGCTGCCAGGACCGCCGTGGACTTCCTGCACCGCAGCGGCTCCACTACGCTGCTGGCAAGCACGGTGACCGCGTCCCGCGAGGACCTGCTGCGCGGCCTGGAAACCCTGCGGCTGCTTGCCGATGAAGGGCTCATCGCGGGCATCCACTCCGAGGGGCCGTTCCTGTCCCGCGCGCGCTGCGGCGCCCAGGACCCCCGGTACCTGCGCGAACCGGACCTCCCCTTGCTGGGCGAACTGCTGGCCGCGGCCGGCGGCCACCTGCGGACCATGACGTACGCGCCCGAGCTGCCCGGCGCCGACGCCGTGGTGCGTTTGCTCGCCGAGCACGGCGTCACGCCGTCGTTGGGCCACACTGACGCGGACGCGCGGACGACGGCGGCCTCCCTCACCGAGGCGGCGGAGCTGCTGGCGGCATCCGGCCTGGGGACCGTATCGCGCCCCACCGTCACACACCTCTTCAACGGCATGGCGCCGCTGCACCACCGCAGCCCCGGACCTGTTGCCGCGTGCCTCCGGCTGGCCGGGGCCGGCACGATTGCCGTCGAACTCATCGCCGACGGCGCGCACCTGGACCCCGAAACAGTCCGGATGGTCTTCGAGTTGGTGGGGGCTGAAAACGTGGTCCTGGTGACCGACTCAATGGCCGCCACCGGGCTGCCGGACGGGGACTACGAGCTTGGCCCCGCCGCCGTCTCCGTCAGCGGTGCCGTGGCCCGGCTCAGCAACGGCACCCTCGCCGGCGGGACGGCCACAATGCTGGACGTTGTGCGGCGGACCATTAACGCCGGTGTGGAGCCGGCCGCCGCTGTTTTGTCAGCCACCGCAGTTCCGGCGGCCATCATCGGCCAGTCGCAGGAAATCGGAAGCCTCCGCGCGGGGCTGCGGGCCGACGTCGTGGTGGTGGACCGCAACTTCCGCCGGGTCCTGGTCCTGCGCGAGGGGCTCCCCCTGGGCCGCCCCGCCGTCGGGGTTTAGCGCCGGCTCTGGACTGCGGGAACGCCGTCAAGGCCAGCGTCCAGCACTGGCGCGCACGCGGGCAGGGGCGGACAACTGGAGCACCTTGCAGCGACCGTTTGGAGCCATCATGCGCCGTTCCACGGGCTGGCTAAAACACCACAGGCTTTTGGCATTCTTTGTCCTGACCTACGCGATTTCCTGGGCATCGTGGCCCGCTTGCTGCGGCCGTTATCGTCATCGCCCTGGCCGAGGGCCTCCCTGGCTTCAGTGCTTGGGGACGGCGACTCATCCGGTGGCGCGTCGGGTGGATCTGGTACGCCGTCGCGCTTCTCCTGCCCGCCGTCCTTGTCCTGGTCGCGGGGCTCATCACCATGGCAGTCGGGGCCTCCGCTCCGGGCCTCGCACAGCTGACGTGGAGCGGGCTGCTTACTGTCTTCGCCGTCCGGCTGGTCAATCCGCTGGACGGACCACTGGGCGAAGAACCCGGGTTCCGCGGCTACGCCCTCCCGCTGCTTCAGGTGTCCTGTCCCCCGCTGCTGTCCGCAGCCATTCTCGGCGTCCTCGTAGCTCTGTGGCACCTGCCGCTGGTCCTCTTTGGCGGGCTAAGCCTGATCGGCCTGCCGACGACGTTCGCCATCACCTTCCTCTACGTCTGGCTTTTCAACCGCACAGGCGGCAGCGTCCTGCTGACGCTTCTGTTCCACAACAGCCAGGGCACCTTCACGACGGGTTCCTTCGGCTTCACCGGCGCCGGTGCCGACCGCGCGGAACTGATCTACTTCGTGGTCGTTGTTCTCGCGGTTCTGGCCACTTTGACGCTGGATCGCCGGGCCTAGCGCAAGGCACCCCGCCCGGCCACCGCCGTCGGGCGCTTCTCCCTCAGGAGGCGACCCAGGTGAACGACGGCGGGCAACAGTCGCCCTGCGAACGGCGCCTATAGTCCCGGTCAGGACCAGGCCACCCCATTCAAGCAAGGAGGAAAAATGGCCTCACCGCTAGCTAAGGCTGCCGGCCCTATCGCGCTGGTGTCCGGCGTCATCTTTTTCGGCTGTGGATGCGGCCCGCCTGCTCGCTGCCGACCGGAGCCTCGACCGGATCGAAAATGATGAGGCAGACGCCTTTCAAGTAACCAACGCCCTGGCCACATCGCGCTAGACTTTCGATCATGACCGGTGCCCCTGCCCGTCTTCTGGCTTGGCTCGTCTCCCTGACGACGCTCCTCACGGCGTGCGCGCCCGCGATCGGCTTTGACGAGACCGCCACCGATCGACCGATAGCGACGTCCTCGGCCCGGCCAGCGCCTGGCGACGTCGCCCCTCACCGGACTCCGGACCCCACCCCGACGCAAGTTCCCACGCCAACGGCGGTGCCCCAGGCGTTTGCCCTCAACCTCTACCAGGAGGGGGACTTCGTGCCGCAGTACACCTTCGACTGGTGTGTTGCGGCGAGCATCCAGATCGCGCACAACCTCATCGATGACACGGGGGGCGGCACGTGGGCCGATCGCGCTCAGCAGAACGACCTATGGGAGATGGCCCGGGCACGGTCGTCCAACTCGTTCAACGGTGCCAACCCATTGGGTTGGGCCGAGGTGCTGACTGACGTGGGGATGGGGTCATACGCCGTCGTCAGCATCGCCGACTACGAGGACGCGCTGCGAACCGCTGCGCGCGCCATCTCCGACACGGACCGGCCGGTCGGGCTGGTCATGTGGAGTGGTCGCCATGCCTGGGTGATGAGCGGGTTCGAGTCGCTCGGCGATCCCGACCAGTTCCCTGAGTTCTCGGTTACCGGCGTACGCGTCCAGGATCCGCTCTACCCGCACGGAAGCGGGCAGTGGGGTCCATCGCCTGCGCCCAACAGCCTGCTCAGCCCCGAGCAGCTGGCGACGCAGTTCGTGGTCCGCGAGCCGCGACGCTGGAGCAGCGATCTGCCAGCGGGCTACCTGCTGGTGCTGCCGCAGGCCGAGGCATGACCAGGCCTTTTGTGCCCTGGGCTTATTTCAACCTGGATTGAAGCCTAGCTCCAGACCTAGCTGGCCTACTCGGGAGTTAAGAGAAGCTCGCCAGCGATTCCGATTGGGCGTCAGCACGTTCAAGGAAGAGGCAGCGCGCCTAGCTTCTGTCATTGCCGTTGGCGGTGTCCTCGGGCGGGGCCGCACGGGGAGCGCCATCATCGGGTGATCAGCCTGCCGTCGCGGCTCGCCGGCCGCGCTGTTGAGGCCGGCCGTTCTTCAGATTCGTCCCTGGGCGTAGGCTCGGCCTATGCGTAGCGTCCGAGCTGATTCGAGTGATTCAGTTGGGGGTGGTGATTCCGCGCCGATTTACAGAGTTCGATTCTGGACCCCGCCGCCTGCACCGCATTTCGCCTAGTACGTGGATGAATGGGATGTGACTGAGGCCGAGCAGGTTACGGACGTCATCGAATGGGGGGCGAGGAACGCAGACGGCCACCCATTCGAGGTTTTCCTTCGCTGGGAGGACCACCATTTCACGAGAGACGGACGGCCGGAGCCATACTCGCGTTACGCGCTGATTTACGGCCGGCCGGCCGGGAAAGCGACCGCAATCGAGATTGTCTACTCGGAGTCGAATTAGATAAGTCGCGGACCTCTACGAGCAATCGTCATTCGGCGCCATGATCGTTGAGTGCTTCATCGTCCGGGGCGACCTGCTAGGCCGCGTCGAATTCGCCAATGGAACGGGCTTTGGCGCCTCCGAAGCGCTCAACGAGATCCGTTGACCCGGGACTCCAGGCTTGGGTTGACCAATCACTGGGAGGGAGCCATCCGATATGAGTCCCCTATTTCAGACAACTACGGCATATCCGAATGCCTTAATGCTCTTGATAACCGAAGACGACCCCAACGTTCCGGACATCGACGGAATAGCCAACATTTGGCAAAGTGAGAGCATGCTCGCCCTTGCCGTCCAACACGACGTAGACGGTGACGTTGAACTCCGGATCACTCACGAAGCCCCCTCTTCGCCCAATATGATCCTGCTTTTCGATGGCATCCTTCCGACGGGCCACAGGCTTGTTGAGATCGAGACTGTCTATTTGGACCGCATCGCCGGCATCAGGACCCTCACTGGGGAACTTCCGGTTCGCATTTGGGGTGACGATCCCCGGCAGCCTGAACAAGTTGTCATCGAATGCCTTGGGCTGGTGGAGCTCACGTAGCGCGAATTCCGAGCGCGTTCAACGTCGAGCAAAGACCATCATGGCGTTCCGTAGAACGTGTCCCGTTTTGAGCCTTCAAATCGAACCCTTAGGGGCCGTTCGTGAACCAGAGGATTCGTTGTCCAGGACCGCCTCTCCGGTAGACGTGCAAGTGCGGATATCGTCGGGGTAGTGAGGGCTGAGCTCTCGCGCGCAGCCCCGTCGCTCCTGTCGGGGATTCGTTTCGATGGGAGTTCTATGTCTGGTGTTCAGGTCCATCCGGATGTCGCCATGGTGATGAGGGTTCTCGGCGANCCTCGCCTGTTCCCCCGCCAAAGTCGAGGCCGACAACGCTGAGTACGGTGCCGCGATCTCGGCAATCGGTCGGTCTCCGGTTCGCTTCAGGGTCGGAAAGCTGACCCCGACGAAGGTGGGCTTGTTCGTGACGGTGTGGCGGCGCTCTCTCGATGGGTCGACCGAGCCGCTGCCTGCGGAGGAGTACAGCGACGTGCTGGTGGTCTGTGTGCGGGAGGATTCCCGGGTCGGAGCATTCGCGTTTCCGAAGGCGGCGCTGGTAAAGCATGGCGTCGTCTCCGTGGGCGGGGCCGGAGGCAAGCGAGGATTCCGCGTCTATCCGCCGTGGTCAGCTACGACGAATCGGCAGGCGAAAAAATCCCAGCAGTGGCAGTGTAATTACTTCTTCGAGATGGCTGACGGATCCGCCTTCGATGCGCAGCGAGCCAGCCGACTCTTCGTCGTGGCCTAGACGGAACGGCGACCGCTATTCGGGCGTCTCGTTCCGTTCTCTTTGGGCGAGCCGCTGTAGTTGCCATCGGTGCACGTCGGGCAGCCAATCCAAAGGAGCCGATGGGCCGATCCGCGGGTCGTCGGGGACACCGCCGTCGAGCAGGTCCTGCACGTACGCGCGATCCTGTTTGATACGTGCTTGTAGCTGCCCAGTTCCGCCGACCGAGCCGTGACCGGGGATGACGGCATCAACGTCGTCGGCCACGCTGTCGAAGAGCCGCAACGCGGCGAGGTAGTCCTCAAGCGGATCCGCTGCCTCCAGGTCGAGAAACGGCATCAGGATGTCAGAAAGCATGTCGCCGGCGACGAGGACGCCGCGTTCCTCGATCAACAGCGCCGCATGGCCCGGGGCATGGGCCTGATGCTCGATGATCCGGACTGTGGGGCCATCCCAAGGAATCTGCGAAGTATCGACGGGCAGACCGGTAATGAGACCGAGCAGATCCATCGGGATATCCTCGGCGTACTCCGGCGGGAGCCCCTCGGCTATGCGGGCCCTCCAGTCCGCGTTCGACAGCAGATCCTGGATAGAGGCCGCGCAGCGGGCTGTACCGTAACGGGGCGCGTCGCCGAAGTCCGCGTGCCAGAGCACGTGGTCCCAATCAGGATGCGTCGAGAAGCCTGCCACGACGGGCTGGCCCAACTCGCGAAGGTCGTTCGCGAGGGCCGCCATTTCGTCGACCGTTATACCGGGGTCAATGAGCAACACACCGTCCCGGCCCTGCACGACAACGGAATTACTCTGGATGAACTCGCTCTCGTGAACAAGAACGCCCTCAGCGACTTCCTTCAGCATGAAATGCCTTCCGCTTGCGGTTTGCAACCCCTTGTCGAGACGGTATTAGCGGCTTCGCGTTTCGTGGTGAATACCAACCCGCTGAGATCCCCGTTGTGTCACACGGGAACCCCCAACGGGACAGCCGTCCGCTAATGGACCGCGACTCTTGGTTTCGTATACTTTGTGCGGCCTCGGATCAGTCAAATAAGCGTGCCAAAATCCTCAAGGCTGCTAGTTGAGGGTATTCATCTCGCGCCATTTCGGAGCGGTAATCATCCAGCCAATAGCTCGCTGCTCTCTGCTCCGTCAGGCTGATGAACTGAGGGTTCTCATTGGAAAATTGCTTGTAAGCCCTTTGGAGAACCGATCTGCCTGGCAGGTCCCGGTTCAGGAAGGCCAACACATCCTTCCCCAATTCGATGACATATTCGCCGCAGAGCTGAACAACGAAGGGTATGGTCCACGGGGCATCTGAGGCAAAGATCAGCGAAAGTGCCCTTTGCCTTACCCGCCCGTCGTGGTGGCGCGACATCCAGCAGGCCAGGACGAGATGCTCAGCTGGTGTGAGCTGCGAAGTTATGTCCTCGTCGGGCCGGGAGTAGTACATGCGGTAGGGGATCTGCATCAGCTCCCCAGCGACGTGGATCTCCGGGTAGTCGGCCACGTGCCAGTTAGTGTCTTGAATCAACGAGGCCGAGGTGGAGATCTCGGGTCGCTCTAGGATCCGCATCGTCTGTTGAGCGGCGGGACGGGCACTCAGAGGGATGGCACGCAGCAGGAGCGGGTCTTTGAACGAGGACACTTTCACCGGCTCATTCAATCACCTCTGCAGCATTCGGTTTCTAGTTCATTGGCCAACTCGGGGCCTTTACGTTTAGTGCTCCTGTTGGCGGACCCGGTACGGTGTTTCGGCTCCCCTGGTCCGTGTCATCGCCGTCCCATATTCCGGGCGGACCTCAGCCACGAGGTCCTTTTCGGCTTCTTTAGGCTTGGGTGCAGCTGCCGGTCCAGATCCGCGGGCTTCACTTCCCATTCTTCCCACATCCCGAGCAGATCGTCCGCTCGGTTGCCGTGCCTGAACTCTGCCTCTTCAGGGAAGACCGGCAGCGCGTCAAGGAAAGTGATGTGGCGCCCGTCCTTCAGCTGCAGGTCTGGAATGAGTTCATCCGGCCGTTCGGTCAGGACCCAGCCGGTGAACTTTCGGCCTTCGATAACTTTCCAGTCCCCCGCGACAAAGACGCCGTGACAGGCCGGGTGCGGCGTGGTGCTGCAGACCATGCTCGTGATGAGGTTGGCGAATGCCTCTCGAACTTGAGGAGAGTCCTGCTTGATGCCGGTGAAGACTTCCACTGTGTGTGAATGGCCGCGGCCGCCGGGACCGGGGACGCTGATGCCGGCGGAAGCGTAGAAGTGGACCCCCATCCGTGATGATGCCTTGGGCCAGTAGAAGATGCCGACAGTGTTGCCCTCCAACGAGGTCATCGTGCCGAATTCAGGTTCGGCGCCGACAGCGGACGTATAGTGCGCTTCCAGATCCTGTAAATGTCTCACGGGGCCTCCACTTCGACCAGGTGATTGATCTCCGCTAGCCGATGCAGCGTTATGCCCATACCCTGCTCTCCGACCAAGGGGTGGTCCACCGACGGGTCGAGCTGAATGAACGGAACAACTCCTGGGTCCCTACTATGCACAAGGGTTGGAGTGGAGATGGTTGACTGCTTGTAGGGCAATTCGTTGCATAACCACCCGAACAATGGGGGCAGGGACGCACGTGCCGGGTCTTCCCAGTGGTCTGCGACCTGTTGGATGCTTTCCTCACTGACTGAGACCCACACGGACCAGCTGAAAACTTCACCAGGTACATCGAGGATAGGGATTTCGATATGTCCCCTGAGAAAGTAATGCCACTCGCCTTTGATTTCGAGGACGCACATGTCAGAGTTCAGTTCGCCTGCGTCGCGTTCCGACTGGGTTGCCTGCAACCAAGGATCTGGCGCCTGCGGCCCGAACACCATGGCGACCCCAGCATGTTGCTGTCCACAAGTTCCGCATTCCCACTTCGCATGACCGTCCATTAGTTCCCCCTCTATGTCTTGTGGCGCTCAACTTGCCGAGCCTACCGCCTCACAATGTTCCTTCTCTCTCAAATCGTCCCGTTGCCGGTCGATCACCGCACCCTTGGTGCCCGCTAGCCGAACCCTCTACGGGACGGATTGACCGTTATCGGTCCTTCTTCTGTTGCGGGAACCTCGAAGTGGTCGAAATGGCATCTATTTGTACTTTCGCACCGAGCGGGAGCGCGGCTACTTGGAGGGTGGTCCGGGCAGGGAACGGTGCCTGCAAGTGTTTTGCGTAGGCGGTGTTGATTGCGGCAAAGTCCGCGTAATCCGTCAGGTAGAGCGTTGTGCGAACGATGTCGGACAGTCCTGAACCGACCTCGTGCAGGAGCGTTTCGAGGTTGGTGAGCATGGCAGCGCATTGCTTGCCGACGTCGTCGGACCCGAGGGCACCTGTGCGTGGGTCCTGGCCGATTATCCCTGCCGTGTAGCCGGTATCTCCGTGCTGCACAAAGTGCGAGAACGGGGCGGTGGACTGATGAAGTTGGGGGCTGAAGTGATGACGGATAGCTACCTCAGACTGCCTGATCAAAATCCGCTCCTTCCCGTGCGATGGCCAGGGGTGCACGCTGCAGGCGGGACAAGGCTTTGGCTGTTTCAGTGCCTGGTTCTGCTGTGTAGGTAAGGACGCGGTGGCCGGAATCGTCCGGCATGGTCAGGACCTCGAACCCCAGCTCCAAAACGCCGATCTGTGGGTGATCCAGTGTCTTGTACCCCGACATGCAGTTCTCGACCGGGTGCTCAGCCCACATGCTCGCGAACTCAGGACTTTTGAGGGTCAGTTCCCCGACGAGGGCTGCAAGGTCTGTGTCGTCGGCGAAGCGTCCGGAGAGCAGGCGCAGGGACGCCACTGCCCGGCCGGCTTCGGTGCGCCACTGCGGATACAGGGCGCGTGTGGCCTCGTCCAGGAAGAGCATACGGGTCATGTTCGGCCGCTCGGCCGGGGTGTCCGGGGCGTCGAAGTCCAGGTGGGAGGCGACGAGCCGGTGCCCGGCCTGGTTCCAGGCAAGGACTTCGGTGCGTTTGCCCAGCACCACCGAAGGAACCGGACCCATGGAGTCCACGAGGCGTTTTGTTCCGGGGCGGACCTGATCCGGCCTGCTCCGCATGGTCTTGGTTGTGCGGCGCTTGGCGCCGGACAGGTCGACAAGGTGTTTTCTTTCGACCTCGGTCAGGGCCAGGGCCCGGGCGAGGGAGTCGATGACGGCGTCGGAGGCGTTGACGTGCTGGCCCTGTTCCAGCCTGGCGTAGTAGGTCACGCTCATGCCGGCCAGTATGGCCACTTCTTCACGGCGCAGTCCGGGTACACGGCGGGTGCCGTAATCCATCAGCCCGACGTCGGCAGGCGTCAGCGCGGCCCGTCGCTTGCGGAGGAAGTCGGCCATGGCTGCTGGTTGGTTCACATCCCCGAGTATTCACGAACTTTCCCGAAGGTGGGTAGCACTGCCAGTGCTACCCACAACACGGCGTGGCTGTTCCTGTACGGCATCGGCAGGGTGGAGAGGAAAACCCGTACACACTCACAGTGATTGGACACCTTCGGCGATGACAGCACACGACACCACACCCCTTCCCCAACTCACCGCACCCCCGGAACCGCCGGTCAGCCATGCCCCTGCCCGGATGACGGGGCGGGAGCGGCTGATCATGGTCCTGCTGCTGACCGCGAGTTTCACCCTCGCCGTGGACTTCTCGATCCTGAACGTGGCACTGCCCCGGATTGGGGCCGACATAGGTTTTTCACTGGAGCACCTGCAATGGATCGCCACGTCCTTCGCGCTGTGCGCGGCAGGGTTCACCCTGTTCTTCGGCAGGGTCGCTGACCTGTTCGGACGCAAGCGGCTCTTCATCGCCGGCATGGCCCTGCTCGGCATCGGCTCACTCGTCGGCGGGCTCGCCACCGACCCCGGCCTGCTCCTCACCGCCCGCGTCGCCCAGGGCCTCGCCACTGCCGCCGTCACCCCGGCTGCGCTGTCGCTGCTTACCACGTCCTTCCCCGAAGGCCCGCTGCGGGACAAAGCATTGGGCCTGAACGGGTCCCTGATGGCTGCAGGGTTCACCGCCGGCGCGCTCTTCGGCGGGCTCCTGACAGATCTTCTGTCGTGGCGTTGGGCGTTCTTCCTCAATATCCCCATCGCCGTCTTCGTCCTGATCCTTGCCCCGAAACTCCTCACAGAATCTGCCCGCGGAAACAAGACGAAGCTCGACGTTCCCGGCGCGATCACCGTCACCCTGGCGCTGCTGCTGCTCGTCTTCGGCCTGACCACTGCCGGTGAAAAGGGCTGGGCTGACACCTTGGCCTGGGGACCACTGGCAGCTGGCCTTTTCCTGTTCGTCGTATTCTTCTTCATCGAAAAAAACACAACACACGCGCTGGTGCCCGTGACCATCCTGCGGCGGAACAACATCGCCTGGGGCAACATCGCCGGGATCCTCGCATTCGCCACTGAAACCTCCCTGGTGTTCGTCCTGACCCTGTACCTTCAGCAAGTCCTCGGCTACACCCCGCTCGGCGCCGGACTCGCGTTCGCGGTCCTGGGCGCCGGGACCGTCGTCGGCGGAATCATCGCCCCGAAACTGATCGGCAAACTCGGCAACAAGAACACCATCATCACCGGCCTCACCATCCAGGCCACTGCAACTGGCTCCCTGCTCTTCATTAACACTGATCAGGCCTCCCTGGTCATCGTGCTGATCGGAACGTTCGTCGGCGGCGTCGCGAACCTCGCCGCGATCGTCGGGTTCATGGTCACCGCCACCACCGGGCTCCCCGACACTGAACAGGGCCTTGCCACCGGCCTGACGACCATGAGCCAGCAGGTCGGCATCACGATGGGCATCCCCGTCATGAGCACCATCATCGCCGCGTCCCTGCTCCAGCACGGCACCGGCAGCGTCGCTCCGGACCGGGTCCTGGGTGCGGTGCTCCCCGCGATTGGCATCAATGCTGCGCTCTGCCTGGCAGCGGCACTCCTGGTCGCCCTGTTCCTCCGGAAGCCCGCAGCCGTCGCGGCCTAACCCTCACCACGGCACCTGGCTGGCAGAGGCCTTACGCCTGGTCGGCCGGGCGCCGCTACCTGCCAGAAGGAAGCGATACGATGCCCCTTGGTTTGATAGCCCTCGCAGCAGGCGGGTTCGGGATCGGCCTGACCGAATTCGTCATCCTCGGACTCCTTCCCGAAGTCGCCACTGACTTCAACGTCAGCATCCCGGTCGCGGGCTACCTCGTGTCCGTCTATGCGCTCAGCGTCGCCTTCGGCGGAATCTTCGTCACAGCGGTTGCTGCAGGACGGAACCCCAAAAGCACCCTTGCCTGGCTGATAGTCCTGTTCATCGCGGGGAATCTCATCTCGGCACTCTCCCCCGACTACACGGTGATGCTCATCGGCCGGATCGTGGCCGCGCTGTGCCACGGAGCGTTCTTCGGGGTAGGAGCTGTACTTGCTGCAAACCTTGTTCAACCTCACCGGAAGGCCGCCGCGGTCTCCATCATGTTCGCCGGGCTCACCACCGCGAACGTCCTCGGCGTCCCGTTCGGCACCTTCCTCGGGCAGAACTTCGGCTGGCGATCCACGTTCTGGGCCATCACCGGTGTCGGGATCATCGCCCTGGTCGGGATACTCGCATTCATCAAAACCCAGCCAGCGGCCCGTCCGGCCAATCTTGGGCTGGAACTCACCGCGTTCACCAACGTCCAGGTGTGGCTGTCCATCCTGATAACTGTGTTCGGGTTCGGTGCCATGTTCGGCGCCTTTACGTACATTGCCCCAATGCTCACCCAGGTCGCAGGGTTCCCGGAGGCAGCAGTGCCGTGGATGCTGGTCCTCTTTGGCGTTGGGCTGTTCGCCGGCAACATCTTCGGCGGCCGTGCAGCGGACAGAAACCTGGACAAAAGCCTTCTGATCCTCCTGTCCGTGTTGGCTGCCATCCTGTTCAGCTTCACGGCCGCCCTGGAGACCCAGTGGACGGCGGCCACCGCGCTGTTCCTCCTCGGGGTCTTCGGGTTCGCAGCCGTGCCGGGCATGCAGATCCGCGTCCTGCACTTCGCACGGGAAGCACCCGCCCTCGCCTCGGGAGTGAACATCTCAGCGTTCAACGTGGGCAACGCTATCGGTGCGCACCTGGGCGGGATCACCATCACCGCGGGACTGGGCTACGCGTCCCCGACCTGGGTCGGAGGATGCTTGGCCGTCACAGCGATCACCCTCATGGCAATCTCCGCTCGGCACCTGAACTCGCGGAACATTCATCACGAAAGGAGGAGGCAAGCGGCCCTTCCAGACCAGACCATTTCAATGTGACGCACTATGCTCCGCCACAGGGAATGGGCTGGAAGCAGATCAACCAGTAGTGCCTGGTTGATCTGCTTCCTCGGGTCAGGGGCGTTTGAAACCGGGCCTGGTGCTTCGTTCTTCGAGGGGTTCGAGTTCTTGGAACAGCGTGACCTGAAGGCCTGCAGGTGCCGCGAGCCTGGAGTTCAGTGACTTCCATGGGGTTTCCCTGGGTTCAGCGATCAAGGTGCCGCCGGCTTCAACCAGTTCTCTGGTCGTGGCAGCAGAATCGTCCACTTCGAATGCGACCCGGATCTTGGCGCTGGGTTGACCGTCGGCTTCTACCTGGTCAATCATTCTTACCTGGGAGGGGTTGGAGAGTTCCAGCGTGGCCCTGCCTGCTTCGAGGATCGTCACGCGGGCATCTCCGTCGCCTTCAAAAACGGCCTGCTCCGTCAATCCCAGAACATCGCGATAGAAGACTAAAGCGGCGTCATAATCCTCGGCCTCCACGATCAATCGCAACTGCCGGACCGGTGGTTTGGAACTTGTTTCAGTAGTCATGTCTGTACCGTAAAACCTGACACCAATGTGAGGGGCAAATCCCAATGCGTATCGGCGAGCTGTCAGCGGCAACCGGCGTGAGTGTGCGCTCTCTTCGCTACTACGAAGAACAACGCCTGCTAATGCCTGAGCGTTCATCCTCGGGGCAGCGGACGTACTCCCCCAACGCGGTTCAGCTCATCGGGTTGATCCAGCGACTCTTCAACGCCGGGCTGTGCAGTAAGGCCATCGCAGAACTTCTGCCCTGCATAAATGACCCGGCATCGCGAACACCTGAATTGCGCTCACGGCTCCTGCGCGAGCGTGAAAGGCTAAGTCACGACATCTCCAAAATTGCCGGGAACCGAAATTCCCTGGACAACCTGATCAGCTCACTGGAAGCGAAGTGAGTCAGACTCATCGGACCGGCGCTGACAGCTGGAACACCGTTCCCGGCTTCAGGGTGGCGGCACCAAGTGCCAGTGCTTCGTTTATTAGCTGTGCCGTCGGCCTCCCGCAAGGGCACGGTTCGATAGCCGATCCCTCACCGTTCAGCAGGTCCCTTGCTACGCTGTCGCCATGACTCATACGTTGCTCGAGCTCGAGCGAGCATTCCGTCTGTCTTGGAGCGCAGATACGACTTGTCTCGACGCCAAGAGCCTCGCGAACTGGCACCCCGACAATGCGGCACACGGCCAGTGCGGACCCACTGCTCTCATCGTTCAAGACCTGCTCGGCGGTGATCTCCTCATCGCAGACGTCAGAGGGGGCAACGAGGAGGACGAAGTCCATTACTGGAACCGATTCCCAAGTGGCCTTGAGATCGACCTCACGCGAGAGCAATTCAGAAGTCACCGCATCATCGGGGAACCCCGCGTCGTCGTCCGAACCCCAGAAGGGCCACGAGCGTACGTCAGCGAGTACCAGCTGCTTCGCACAAGAGTGCTGTCCGCGCTGAACCTCTGATCCATTCGCTCATGGAACGTCCGTTGAAGGAACCTCTACCGGGCGATTGTCGGGGCGCAAGCGGCGATTAGGTGTTCGATCACAGCACGGAGCGAGATTTTCCTAAGTTTTCCGTTCTGGTGAAACTTTTTAGGTGTTCCCGGACAATACAGGGCATGGGGAACCTGACTTCTGACGATGGCCAGCTGTGGCGCCGCAGCCTGGAGGGTGCGGGGGAGGCCTTCGCGGTGCTGTTTGACCGGCATCGTGACCGGGTCTTCCGTCATGCCTACCGGCTGTCCGGGAACCGCCATGATGCAGAAGACATTATGTCGACGGCATTCCTCGAACTGTGGAGGTGCCGGAGGAAGGTTCGGCTCGTTGATGGGTCTGTTCTTCCCTGGCTTCTCGTTACGACAACCAACGTTGCCCGCAACAGTGGACGGGCGGCGTTCCGCTACCGGAGGCTGCTTAATTCCCTCCCCCGCACCGAGGACGTTCCTGCCGCCTTTGGTGAGGTTTCCCACCACGATGAGGCTGTGGATAGGAGCGTGGCGACTGCCCTCGGAACGCTCAATGCCCTGGATTTGCAGCTGGTGAGCCTGGTTGTCTTCGAGGAATACACGATCGCTGCCGCCGCGTCCATCCTTGAGATGTCACCGGCTGCGGCAAAGAGCCGGATGCACCGGGCACGTCAGCGAATGAAAACGGCGATCAATGGAGCGGCCGGGCCAGAGCCCGCAGCGGCTCTGGAAGGAGAACTGCCATGAACCAGCTGCGCGTCGATGACAGCTTCAGCAATGCACTCCGGGCAGAACTCGTATCACGAGTCGAGAAAACATCGCATTCCCGGGCCCGGAAGCCGGCGCGGCTGTGGCTGGCCGCCGGGGCACTGGCCGGCGCCGCGATCCTGGGCGGCGTGGCTGCCGGGGTGTTGTTCCCCAGTAGCCAGCAGATCAGCCCACAGCCATCCGCGCTGGCGTCATACAAGCCCGAGGACACTTTGGCTGCCTTCAGCGGCCTTTCCCATGACTACGATCCAGTCCGTTCCCCGGAGGCGCTTGCCGCGCTTAGCCAGCTGATCGTGCAAGGAACCGTAGACGGAGTCCGCGAAGGAAGAACCGGCACGGGCACTAACACCATTGTCCTGATCGTGGACACCGACCACGTGGTCCGTGGCGAACTCTCTTCGGGCAATGACGGAAATGTGTACCTCGAACTGCCCGCCGGGGGCCATCCAGACCCCTCGTGCTACACGAAGGCGTTCCCCGAGGGCGCCGCGGTCGTCGCGTACATGGTGGCCGCCGCCCCTGACGGCCAGCCTGCAGAAGGAACCGACGTGAAGATCGAGAATCCAAAAGCGGGGCGTCCCGACGGTCAAGCACTGTACCTTCCCGCGGGGCCGCAGGGTCTCGCCCTTCAAGTCGGAAAAGAAGACGTCGTCTGGCCCCTCACCGGTGCACGGTCACCAGGGAAACTAGCGGACACGCTCCCCGGCGGGGGCCTGATCGCCGAATAGTCCGCGGTCTTGATCTTGAGAATCACCACCTCAACGGGACGCGGCGTTCAGTTTATGGAACCCTGAGCGGGCGGCCTGAATGAGACATCATTCCTACGCAGTGGCAACGAGCTCTAGTTCGAAGCCATCGGAGTTCACGAGGTAAGCGGCGTAGTGTTCGGGCCCACCAGCGTTCGGGTACTTGTCCAGGAACAACGGGCTCCAGCCGTGATGCGCGCTCTCTGAAGCCAGAGCGTCTACACCTTCTGGGCTCCCGGCCTTGAATGCCAGGTGATTCAGCCCAGGCGCGGTGCGCTGATGCTCTCGGCTGCTTAAGTCCGGTGATTCTTCGATAACTATGTAGGTCGGACCCAGTCTCCAGCTGATGCCGCTGATCCACGTCTGATAAGTCTCGTATCCCAAGCGGGACAAGACCCAGCCCCACTCATCCTTGGCCCGCTGGAGGTTGGGCACCCACAGTTCGATATGGTGCAGGGCGCCTTTGGAGTCATCGTTCACGTTGTGAGTCTTTCATGCGTCCAGATCCGGTTGAGCGACCGCGCTAAGGGTCTGCCACGTCGTCTCTTTGGGGATCCCTCACCGGGACAGACCCATGATTCATAAACATGGAAGGTCACCAACCGTGGCACATCGGACCGTGGAACAGCACCGGCATCGTTGTCGTCCGGCTACTCAACGAGCGTCAGGTTGCTCGGGCTGACAGCAGTAAAAACAACGGAACACGCCTTCTGCGCGCCAACTCGGCTTCGTCTCCGCCGAATCGGCCGGGTTCCGGTTCGCACTCGCGCAGAGCTGTCAGGGTGAATCCTGCACCAATAAGCGCGCCCACATACTGTTCGGCTGTCCGGTGGAACCAGGTCACGGTGTCACCCATCCACACGCGCTCCCGGGCTCCACCTACGAAGTAGTCATCAACCGTCCAACTTCCACGCGGCTGGTCCGGGGATGCTTGCACATCCGATGAGGTGATCACGGGGTGAAGGACTGAGAAGCACACCCTCCCGCCGGGGCGCAGTGCTGCACGACAGGACCGCAGAACGGCATCCAGGTCCTCAAGGTAGTGCAGCGCCATCCGAGAGACAACGAGGTCAACGCTCTCGGCGGGAAGCGATAGCTCCTCCATGTTCTGAAGGGCCACCGTCCCCCGAGCGTCTTGGAGTGTCTCCTCCGCCCGGGAGACCATCTCCCGGGAACCATCAATACCCAGATAGCTGGCACTTCCCTGTTGCAGGAGCATCGCACCCAGGGCTGCGTCCCCACACCCAAGGTCAAGGACATGTAGCCCTGCTACCTTTCCTAGCTCAGCAAGCAGCGCCGGCTCCTCCATCACGAAGTTCGGGCTGGACACTCCGCTATGGCGATGAACACCGTACCGCTCGGCCACGCCGGGACGGTCATAGAACAAGGCACCACTTTCAACTCCGGAGTGAGTCGCTGGGGATGAGTGGCCATCTTCCGAGATTGAGTGAGTCACCCTCACAGTCCACCACGCGGTGCACGAAGTTCGCCTGCGCCACTGGGCAATGCCTCGCTTCTTTGGGTTTGAGGTAAGGCCAACTGACGATCATCATCGTCCCGTTTGAGGGTCCTCTACCGACCGCAGCAGAGTATCTTGTTGCACTCCTCCAGAAGCGCGGGTGTGACTGTTAGTCGGGAATGGCGGCTAAATCGCAGCTCAGACTGGCGGTTCTGCTGTCCCGTTTACCGAAGGTTCATTGCAACACCGTTGCGGGGTGAGCTCGTCTGCGATGGCACCTGGTGTCCGGCATCGAGCGGCGAGACGCATCGTCCATGGGACATACCGAGACCTTCAATCTGGCTCTTGATTCAAGACCGCTCGACTCGTAAGAAGCGGGTCACATTCCGATACGCTGAAATGGTGATTTCAGACTCGATTCCATGGCGCGTAGAGCTTGCTCGCATCGCAAGCCGCCTCGAACGGAAATCTCGCCAAGAGAGTTGGTCGGACCGCAGCACTTTTCGCACAGAGAAGGACCTGATGCTGGCTGGTTACGCGATCCGCCGCCTCACAGAGGCCCGCAAGCTCTCCGACAGCCTGGTAGCAGCCCAAGTACCCGTTCTCCGGTATCCCCGCGTGGGAGTTATTCCTGACGTGTACAACAAAGAAGACATCGACAAGCATTACGCCCTCGATGCGCCAATACAGTCCCAAATAACACTCGGGCACTTCTGCAACCAACTCGTTCACAGCTACATACTCATGCACAGCTTCGAGGACATCATCGAACCGGTCGAGGAGGAAGACGGCACGATACTGGGCGGAGTGCGCTACTTCAACGGCGCGTTCGTGGCATCCGAGCACGAGCGGCGCAAACACGTCTATTTCTTCCCCTTGGACGTAATCACTGCCATATGCAGAAAGATTGCAAGCGAGGATGTCGTCGCTGTCGATATGCGGCGGGATAAAGATGGTCTGATGCAGATCACCCGCGTCATCTCCAGTACAGATCCTGCGTGGGAGGCTGAATTGCCGATACTGAACCACGAGGCCACACGGCCCTACTCATAACGAAGACGGACGAAGACCTCGGAGCTATTGCGGTCTGATCGATGAGGGATCCTTGAGCGGGCGGGGCCACCGCGTACCGCAGTCGTCCGTGGTGTTGGTGAACGGCTTGGTTCCTTATGCTTTGGGCCGTGCACTTCTCGGCAGTAGGTCCAGGAGTTGTTGGGTGTGCCCGGGTAGCTCTACGGCTGCCAGTCCGGTGATGAGTTCCCTCAAAGGGACGGGCTGATCGACCAGGACTTCATTGTTGGACAGGAGCCTGCTGGGCACCATCGTGTCGAGTTCGGGCTCGCTCAGTGTGGGGCCGGTCAGTGTGCACAGTGCATCTGCTTGGGCTTGGATGCGGTCGCGAAGTCCGGTGGTGCCGCCGGCCAAGGTGATGACGCGCCCGATGGTCCATGTATCGAGAGCGATGCGGTTGTCGTACGTCGTGTTGATCCCCGCGGCCACAGCTGACACGGCCGCGATCGTGGTCGCGTTCACGAGCGTGACGTGGGCCAGGATCTGCTCGGCATTCCATCCTCCGTCCTGCGGCGTGCAGCGCGTTTCGCCTGCATCCGCCACGGTGGAGGTGGCGTCGAGCAGTGTTTGGTAGGCATTTCGAAGTTGGGTGGTGTCCATTGCGTCTCCGGCTTCCTGCGGTCGTGGTGCACGTCGGGATGACTGGCAGTGGTGGGTTTTCTACGTGTGCGCGGGTGCCATGCCCCAAGGCGCTTGTGGGAGTACCTCGCCAGTTTCTAGAAGGGATTTCAGGTTCGCCAGCACGGCCGGCCAGCCGTGGGAAATACCGTTCAGCATCTCCCGGTTAGGAAGATTCTCGTGGGTCACGGTGAGCCGGACGATGTCCTCGTGCGGCTCGACAAGGAAGGTCACAACGGATGGTTCCCTCAGGGATTCGTCGTCGGGAGCATCATCGAAGGTGATGACCAGGCGTGTGGGAGGTTCGACCGTAATCACGCGTCCGGCGACATCGACGATCCCGGATCCATCGATGCGTTGATGTTCCCAAGCCGAGCCTGGCTGCCAATCTGAAACGTTCGCGTGGGCCCAGTACCGTGCGGTCACGTCTGCATCCGTCAGGGCTTGCCATACCTGCTCAGCGCTTGCCCGGATATAGGTGACATAGAGATAGGTCGGGACGGGGACAGGTTCGGTACTCATGGCGCTCTCCTCTGCTTGGTTCCTGATCGCATCAATCGTTCGCAATCGGGGCTTGTCGAATTCGGCGATCCACCGCTGCTCGATCTCTTGGATCGGCGTCGGGTTCAGGTAGTGGAGTCGTTCGCGTCCACGCCGCACGACAATCACCAGATTGGCTTCTTCCAGGATGTTTATGTGCTGGGTAGCTGACTGACGCTTCATGTCCAGGCGTTCGCACAGCTCGCGCAACGACTGACCGTTATGCTCGCGCAGACGGTCAAGCAGTAGCCGGCGGGTTGGGTCGGCCATCGCTTTGAAGACCGAGTCCATTTCTCTGTCCTCAGAACTCACAGGACCATTATGCAGGTACTTGCCTGCCTAACGTCAAGCGCCAGAGAAATCCGCACGCCCATGTTGGCCCTACCTCTGGTGCCCGTAAGCCGGTCCTTCACCGGCCCAAGCGCCACCCAAGATCTCCGGATCACGATCGCCGCATTTCCGGGGCCTGTCGATTCCCGCAAGACCCGCCCGCAAAAATGCCCGGTGAAGGGGCCCTATACGGCGCACTCCTGAGTCATCAGGTCCGCAGTAAGAATGCCAGGGCCAACAGCCGCGACCTAGACGCTGGCGGCCGCCCCGGACACGCGCACTGCGACCTGCCCGCTCCCCTGCGCCAGCTGCGAGGCTGCGGCTTCGTCGGCCACCACCGTCACGTGCGGGTGCAGCTGCAGGACCGACCCCGGGCAGTCAGCAGTGACCGGCCCGTTGAGGGCGGCGGCCAGGATGCCGGCCTTGTCCGCGCCGTTGACCACCAGCAGGAGATGGCGGGCTTCCAAAATGGTGCCCAGACCCTGCGTGATGCAGCGGAGCGGCACTTCTTCCGGCGTGCTGAAGTAGCGGGCGTTCGCCTCGCGGGTGCGTTCGGTGAGGACTTCCACGCGGGTCCTCGAATCCAGGGCGGAGCCGGGCTCGTTGAAGGCCAGGTGGCCGTTGTGGCCGATGCCGAGGATCTGCACGTCGATGCCGCCAACGCCGGCAATGGCGGCGTCGTAGTCAGCGGCGGCAGCCTCGGGGTCCGCGGCGCTTCCGTCCGGCACGGCAACGTTGGCGGGATCCAGGAGCAGCCGCTCCGTCACTTCCCGCCGGACAACTTCGGCGTAGCTTTCGGGGTGTCCGGCGGGGAGGCCCACGTACTCGTCGAGGGCAAAGGCCCGGACGGAGGACATGTCGGGCCGGTGGTTGGCGAGCGCCGCGTAGATGGGCAGCGGCGATCCTCCCGTGGCCACGCCCAGGACGGCGTCGGGCTTGCTGCGGATGACGGCAGCCAGGATCCCGGCGGCTACGGAACCGGTGGCTGAGGCGGTAGGCACAACGAAAATTTCCACAACAGGGGCACTCTCTACGAAAAAGGCAGGGCTAAGTCCGCCCGAGGCGTGGGCGGCGAAGGGAAAACAGGCTAGGCGGCCGCGACATCCTTGAGTTTCAGGCGGATGCCGTCAAAGTGGCGCTGCAGGCGTTCGGACGCAAGAGCCTTGTCCTTGTTGGCCACGGCCTCGAAGATGTCCCAGTGGTCCTGCGTCTGCTGCTCGAGGTTGACCGGGCCGGTACCGATGGCCAGGTGGATCTTGCGGTAAACCTGCCAGAACACATCCATGAGGTTGATCAGCAGCTCATTGTTCAGGGGGGCGTACAGGCGGCGGTGGAATTCGGCGTCGTGCTCATGCAGCGGCTCCCCCTTCTTGGCCGCGTCCTCCAAGGCTTCCATGGTGGCCCGCAGATCAGCCACGTGCTCGTCGGTGAGCAGGTCAATGGCCGGTCCGATCAGCCCGGACTCGAGGGCCTGGCGGACATCGATGAGCTCCATGGCTTCCTCGCCCTTGTGGCGGAGAGACAGCCGGCCGCGGAACGTCAGGCCGGACACCAGGGCGCTGAAGTTGTTGGGTGCAACGAACATGCCAAAGCCATGCCGGATCTCGATGACGCCCAGTGCCTGCAGTACTTTCAGGGACTCGCGGACGGTGTTTCGGCCCACGCCGAGTTCGGCGGAGAGCTCACTTTCGGTGGGCAGCGCGTCACCGACGTCAAGGCCGCGGTCCAGAATGAGGTCCATGATCCGCGTCTGCAGGGCATGCGAACGGAGCTGCGCACTGAAACGGGCGGGCGATACTTCTTGCGATGCGATGGCCACGTGGGTCTCCTCCTTGCCGCGCTTAGGGGTCGCGACTTGTCCTACATCTCAAGGGTACAGGAGATGGGACGTCCAATGTCTAGATATTGGGAACGTATTTTTTGAGCAGTGCCAACCCTGAGGGACCGAATCTAACCCAGGAGCGCCGAATCTAACCCAAAAGGGACCGAACAAGCTCGCGGCACGCCCGGTAACCAGGCGTTTTGGGGTCGATCAGGGCGTAATGGTCCCCGGGGACCCTGATCAGCCGGGTCTCCATGTTTGCCGTGGTTCCGGCGTTCACATAGGACTCGGACTGACCCAAGGGAACGGTGGTGTCCTCCGATCCCTGGACAGCGATGACCGGCACGGCCAGCGGAAGGGCGGTCATGGGGTCAGCGTACCTGTAGCGGTGCGGATATTTCGACGACGACCCGCCCAGGAGGTTGCTCACCGCACCGTTGCTGAGGTTCAGCTTCTCCGCCTCGGCCAGGTTGAGCAAGCCGGACTGGCTGACCACTCCGGTGAGGTGCACCGCGGAGGCATCTGAGGTGCGGGGCACCTGGCGGTCAGCATCCGGCATTCCCAGCTGGGCAAGCTTCCCCCGGCCGGCAGCCCAGGCGGCCAGATGCCCGCCGGCTGAATGGCCCAGCGCCACCACCGGACCCAGGTTCAGGGCATGCTTGGCCGCGAGGTCACCCAGCTTGTCGATACCGGCCAGCACGTCAATGAAGGTGTTTGGCCAGCCGCCGCCGTTTCCGGCCCGGCGGTATTCAAGGTTCCAGGCGGCCATGCCATGGGCGGCCAGGTCCTTGGCGATGGGCTCCCCCAGCTCTGCGCCGTACTGCGAGCGCCAGTAGCCGCCATGGATCACCACCACCACGCCGCGGTGCTCGGCGCCGGCCGGCAGCTCCGGCAGGAAAAGCTCGCCCCATTGGCTGGCGTCCTCGCCGTACTGGTACTTGTGCCGCTTCACTGCATCCCCCTTGGCACCGCCACCGGCGGTACCGTCCCGCTCGGCGCCGGGCGAACACGCGGCGCCGAGAATTCCAACGGCCGCCGCGGCAGCCGCACCAACCAACGTGCGAAAGACAAACGCCCGACGCCGCAGATCAGCCATGTGCCGAGCCTACAGCGTGGTGCCTCCCGGCAAAGTCGCCGAGCAGGTAACCGGTAGATTTGTGCCCGTGAATTCCATCAACGCGCACTGGACCGGGGCCTTTTGGGGTCATCACGGACCCCGAAGGCTGGCAGCACTTCCGGCGCCTCGATCCGGCCCTGCTGATATCCCCGGCCACTGACGGACTCGAGGACCGGGCAACCATGGGCGCCGCATCCGGGCAAGCTGGACGGCGTCGTCAGGAACGCTGGTCCTGGAAGCGGGAGGCACAGCCGACAGCTCGCCTTTTGACGTGCTGGTGGATGGGAAGCTCGCCCACCGGGTCACCTCAGCGGGCCGGGTGAGTTACGAGCTCGCCTTGGGAACCCTCAAGCAGGGGACTTCGGTCCAGCTAGGGCTCCCCCAGTTTGGGACGGTAAGGATCCGGGAAGCATCGCTGCGAGGAGAGGGCGTGGAATCGGTGACGGAGTCCGACAAACGCTGGCTGACGTACGGCAGCTCGCTGACGCATTGCCGGCAGGCTGACGGCCCGTCGGAAACCTGGCCTGCCCTGGTGGCGAACCGGTATGGCTGGCAGCTCACCTCGCTTGGATTCGCTGGCGATTGCCAGCTGGATCCCGCTTCGGAGTCAACGCTGCAGCAACTGTCGGCCGATTTCATCTCGCTCTGCCTGGGCATCAACTCCTATAGCGCGGCCGTTTTCTCCGAACGCAGCTACGCCAGCCAGGTCCTGGGTTTCCTGGCGAACATCCGCAAAGCCCATCCCTTGGCGCCGATTGCCGTCATCACCCCCATGCTGTCGCTGCCCCGGGAGGAATTGCCCAACGCCGTCGGGATGACCTTGAGGGACTACCGGGACGCAACCGCCGCCGTCGTGCGTGTCCTGCGGGAACGCGGCGACCACGGGTTCCACTGCCTTGACGGCGCCGCCGTCTTCACTCCCGACGAAGCCGCCGAACTGATGCCGGATACGCTCCATCCCGACAACACGGGCTACCGGCTGATGGCCGCACGGCTGGGCCCACTGCTTTCCGCCGTGGCGAACACGCCCTGACCCACTTTCTGCGGGCGCTCCCGGCCCTGGCTACTGATACTCAACCGGGACCACAGGCGGCCGCCCTGGAAGGGCGTAGTGTCGGTAGTAGGAGATTTCGGGGTGGCAAATAGGTCCGGGGTTGAATAATACGGGCCGCGCGCGAAGAGAGCGCACAGCCGCCAGCTGGGTCGTGTGACCCCGGCGATGCATGGAATTGAGGCCGCGTGGCCGAGAATGATGCCCTGCCGACGGTGGAGCAATTACAGGACCTGCTTCTTGAGAGTCCGGGTTTCACCGAATTCCTCCTGGGACTGACCGCGATTTCCACGTCCTTGCTGGGCGGGGAGACGCCCCTGCTGTGTGCCATCACGGTGGAACGGGAGACCGGGCCAGCGACGGTAGCCAGCAGCACGGAGACGGCCCGGAACCTGGACGAACGCCAGTACGCATTAGACGACGGTCCCTGCCTTACGGCGCTGCGGGAGCAGCGCACGGTCCTCATCCGTGATCTTCAGGCGGACGAGAGTTGGGCCTGGTATGCCGGGGCGGTCGCAGACGAAGGCATCCGGACAATCCTGGCCGTCCCCACCGACAACGGTTCCCGCTCCGCCCTAAACTGCTACTCAACCCAGCTGAATACGTTTGCCCCGGACACGGTTACCGCCATTGAGGAGCACGCTGCATCGCTGTCCCGGATCCTGCGGCTGGCAATCCGTGTGCACGCGTCGGACCCGTACCCGGAGCATTTGAGGTCGGCGCTGCGATCCCGGGCCGTTGTGGACTCGGGCGTGGCCCTGATCATGGTGCAGAACCGCTGCAGCCATGAAACCGCCGTCAAGCTCCTGCACCTTGCCTCCCGCAGCAGCAACCGCCGGCTGCATGACATCGCCGAGGACATCCTGCGCCATGCGTCAGATATCCCCGTCGTCACCGGAGGCGGGGAGAAATGATGGACGACGGCGGATTGGGCACCCCCCAGCCTGCCTTCGAGGCGGACCAGCGCAAGTTTGCGGCCGCCCAGTTCCAGAGCGGGAACATCAGCCTCCCCGGGCTATGGACCTGCTATTACGGGATCGGCGGAAACGTCGATCAGCTTGGGGTGGACGCCTATCTGCACGAGCTGGTGGAATTGGCCCCACTGCAGATGGATCTCATCCAGACCGCCACGGCGGACGGACCGGGAAGTGCACATGTCCCAGGACTTTGATATCCGAGAACCCGAATCCGGCAACGTTGGACGCGCCGGCGCCGGCCTGCACGAGTTTGTGCTCCACCTGCAGGACCTCGTCCTGGCAAGCTCCGACGTCCGTGAATTCCTGACGGACACGGCCGCGATTTTTGCCACGCAACTGTCACAGTCCGGGAACCGCTTGTCCTGCGGGATCACGGTAGTCCGGCAGAAGCGGCCGGTCGCTGTGGCGAGCAGCGATGCCCTCGCCCGGAACCTGGACGAATTGCAAAACAGCTTCGGCCGCGGACCGTGCCTGACAGCCCTTCGGACAGAATCGATGGTCCATGTCCCGGATCTGGACGCCGATGTCCGTTGGCCGAAATACAACCAGGCTGCCCGCCAGATGGGCATCGGCTCCATCCTGGCAGTACCAATGCATCTGCATGCTCCTGCTCAGGCGGTGATTAACCTCTACTCCCCCAACACGGATGGCTTCCCGCATCACGGGATTGATGCGACTGTTGGTCTGGCGGGCATCGCCGCCAAGGCGCTGGACCTTGCCCTGAACATCGCACAGTTGCGCGACGCGCGTGACGACCTCGCCGCCGCCCTGAAGTCCCGCACTGTCATTGACACGGCCATTGGGGCCATCATGGCGCAGAACCGGTGCAACCGCGATGCGGCATTCGAGATATTGGTCAAGGCCTCCAGTTACCGCAATATCAAGTTAAAGGAGGTGGCCGCCGGCATCATTTCCGGAATTGGCGGCGAACGGGAATTCCCCACCACCTACGATGAATAGCCAAACAGCCTGAATCCGTGCAGGTCCGGGTGCGCAGCCCACCACGCACGCTAGGCTTTACCTGAAGCGCTGAACGGTTCACAAACAGGCTCATCCGGCCCGCCGGAGGCCCGCCGGAGGCCGGTCACGCAGAATGGCCGGAGGCAAAAACATGATCAAGAAGTATCCCCTGGATGAACTATCCACTGCCTTGGGCAGGATTATGGGGCTGCTCCTCACGGAAGAAAAAGTGGACCACGCCGTCCAGCATCTGGCCCGCGCCGTTAGGGATTCCATCCCGGGGACTCTTGGGGCAGGTGTCTCAATCCTTGATCCGCATGCCCGCCCGATCAGTTCCGGGTCTACCGACAGCGTGGTGGAAGGCGCTGACGCCCTTCAGTACGAACTGGTCCAGGGGCCCTGCCTGACAGCCTGGGCCACCCAACAGAGCATCCTCATCCATGACGTTGCAACTGAAGCCCGCTGGCCAAACTGGAGCGCCGCCGTCGTTGACATGCCAATCCGCTCAGTCATCAGCACCCCGCTGATCGCCGACGGGCAGGCCATAGGTGCAATGAAGATCTACGCCGCCACCCCCGGCGCTTTTGTGGATGCCACCGCTGCCCTCGTGGAGCTTTTTGCCTCACCCGCGGCAACCCTTCTCTCGCATATCCAGACTGCCGAAACTCCGGAACGCATCAGTGAGAGCCTTCAATCGGCTCTCCACAGCAGGGATCTGATTAACCGGGCCTGCGGAATACTC
Source organism: Pseudarthrobacter cellobiosi (assembly GCF_023913815.1). NCBI lineage: Bacteria > Bacillati > Actinomycetota > Actinomycetes > Micrococcales > Micrococcaceae > Pseudarthrobacter > Pseudarthrobacter cellobiosi. Next base: position 99,784 of record NZ_JAMXBK010000025.1, on the reverse strand, counting down.
ATGGAGCGCCGAACTCTCACAGAGGACGCCGCCCTGCAGCAGCTGATGCGGCAGGCTCGCGCGACGCGCAGCATGCTTAAGGAAGTCAGCGCCATTGTCTTGGCAGGTGTGGCCTCCCACCCGCGTAGAGGCAGTAGTGATGGGCTTCGATAGCAGCGAACCGGAGCAACGCCGCCGGCTCCAGGCAGCATTGGCAGCAGCACAAGTCAGCACGGGTGACCTGTGGCTTTACTACTTCGGCATCGGCGGATCGGTCGGTGAGTATGAAGTGGAGGCCTACATGCAGGGACTTCTTTCCCTGCCCGAACTGCAGCGGGACCTCCTGGCCATGGCGGCCAACGAGCTTTCCTCCGACCAGCCCGGCCCGCGCGCGCCCTTTGCGGACGAGCTGGGGTCCGGGGATCCGGCCCGGCCCGAGGATTCCTAGCGGGCCAAACGCTCTCTCACTTAATGCCCCTTTTAGCCGAACCCTCTCTCACTTGATGCAGCTTTGAGCCGCACGCCCTCTCGCTTTCTTGAGGCAAGTGAGAGAGCGTTGGTGATTTTCCTGCGTTAAGTGAGAGAGCGTTTGATGGTGCCAGGGGCGTTGCCGCCCAGCCGTGCGGTGACTTTGTCCGCCGCTGCCCTGCAGGATTCGCCGAGGCTCTGCAGGCGCTCCTTGGAGACGCGGAACCGCGGGGCCGGGATGAGGACTGCTGCCACAAGGTCGCCGCGGTGATCATAGACGGGTGCCGAGATCCCCACTTCGTCAATGGAGGATTCGCCGTAGTTTATGGCCCAGCCGCGTCGGGCGTCGTCCTTGAGCCGGACCATGTAGGCATCCAGGCTGGATTCGTCCAACCCTGCATAGGTGATGGCCCCGCTGCGCAGGAGGGTACGGACGCGTTCTTCCGGTTCCTGCGCGAGGAAGACCTGCACGGAGGAGCTCATGGCGTCCCTGTAGCGGGCGCCGAGCGGGGTGGTGTGTTTTATCTGGTGATGGCTGGCGATCTGTTCCACACACATTGACTCATTACCGTTCCAAACCATGAGTGCGCTGGTTTCGCCTGTCCGCTCCGTGAGTTCGCGCAGGACAGGATAGGCGACGCGCCGTTCTTCCAGCTCGGCCAGGAGCGGGCCGGCGACGGCGATCAGTCCCAGGCCGAGGCGGAAGCGGCGTGTGTCAGGATCCCGCTCGACCAAATGTTCCTGTTCGAAGGTTGCGAGTATCCGTGAAACAGTGCTCTTGTGCAGACCCACCCTGTTGGCGATCTCGGTAACTCCAAGCAACGGTTCGTCTGCCGTGAATGACCTCAGGACCGCAATCGCGTTGACGATGACTGAGGCGCCCTTGGCATCGCCGTTGCCGTTGGTGTCAGGGTGTTCTGTTGCGCTCATGGTGCTACCTATCATTACCTATGAATGCCTGGAAGCGGCACCGCAGGGGCTGTGCCGCTTCCAGGCGGGCATATCGGCGGGTCAGGCTCCGATGATGTTGTATTCCGGGCCGAAGGGGAACTTGGTGATGTTCTCGGCGCCGTCGTCGCCGACAACCAGGATGTCGTGTTCGCGGTAGCCGCCGGCGCCTGGCTGGCCATCGAGGACGGTGATCATGGGTTCCATGGAGACCACCATGCCCGGCTCCAGCACGGTGTCGATGTCCTCGCGGAGCTCCAGCCCGGCTTCGCGGCCGTAGTAGTGGCTGAGGACACCGAACGAGTGTCCGTAGCCGAACGTCCGGTTCGCCAACAGCCCGTGGCCCACGTAGATCTCGTTGAGTTCCGCGGCGATGTCCTTGCACACGGCGCCGGGCTTGATGAGTTCAAGGCCGCGTTTGTGGACCTCCACGTTGATGTTCCAGAGTTCCAGGGAGCGGGCATCGGGTTCGCCGTAGAACAGGGTGCGCTCGAGGGCCGTGTAGTACCCGGAGGTCATGGGGAAGCAGTTCAGGGACAGGATGTCGTGTTCCTGAATCTTGCGGGTGGTGGCCCAGTTGTGGGCGCCGTCGGTGTTGATGCCGGACTGGAACCAGACCCAGGTGTCGCGGATTTCGGAGTCCGGGAACGTCCTGGCGATCTCGTGGACCATCGCCTCGGTGCCGATCAGGGCGACCTCGTACTCCGTGATGCCGGCCGTGATGGCGTTGCGGATGGCCTCGCCGCCGAGGTCGCCGATCCGGGCACCGTGCTTGATGACCTCGATCTCCTCCGCTGACTTGATCATGCGCTGGCGCATCGCTGCCTGCGCCACGTCCACCAGGGTGGCGCCGGAGAAGGCGGCCTGGATCTTGTTGCGGTTATCCAGCGGCAGCGAGTCGTCTTCGACGCCGAGGCGGCGCGGGTTGATGCCGCGGGTGCGCAGGACTTCCTGGATGGCGAAGATGTAGTTGTCGCGGCGCCAGTCCGTGTAGACGATGTTGTCGCCGTAGCTGCGGCGCCAGGGCATGCCGGCGTCGATGTTGGCGGTGACGGTGACGGTGTCGTCCTTGGTGACCACCATGGCGTAGGAGCGGCCGAAGGTGGTGAACAGGAAGTCGGAGTAGTACTTGATGGAGTGGTAGCTGGTCAGGACGACGGCGTCCAGGTCTTTCTCTGCCATGATCCGGCGAAGACCGGCAATGCGCCGCTCGAACTCTGTGTCGGAGAAGGTCAGGGAGACCTTCTGGCCGTTGTTGAGGACCTTCAGCCGCTCCAGTTCGGCGACGGACGTGGCGTTTTCAGATGCTGTGGTGGTCATGGTGGTGATGCCTTTCTTTGGTGCGGTTTTGCTTGAGGGGAGAAGCGGTTGAACGAGGTTGGCTATTCGTGGCGCAGCGGTTCTTTGCAGGTTTCCCTGGATAGTGAAACGGCGATCAGGGAGATGACTGCCGCAGCCACGAGGTACCAGGCCGGGGCAAGATCGCTTGCAGTGGCCGCGATCAGGAGCGTGGCCATGAACGGGGCGGTGCCGCCGAACAGGGCGTTGGAGAGGTTGAAGCTGACCGCGAAGCCGCTGTAGCGGACCCGGGTGGGGAACATCTCGGCGAGGAAGCTGGGCAACGTTCCGTCGTTGAGGGTGAGCATCGCGCCCAGCAGGATCTGCACGAGGACGATGACCAGGAAGTTCCCGGTTCCCAGCAGTGCGAAGGCCGGCACTGTCAGCACAATGAAGGTAATGGATGCGGCGATGAGCACTTTCTTGCGTCCGTACCGGTCCGAAAGCATCCCGGTCAGGAAGATAAAGCCGATGTACGTGACCAGCGCGATGGTGGTTGCCAGGAAGGATTCGGTTGCTCCGAGGCCCAGTTCCGAGGACAGATAGGTGGGCATGTAGCTGAGGATCACGTAGAACCCGACGGCGTTGAGAAGCACTGCTCCGACGGCCTGCAGCAGCTGCCGCCAGTGGTTCCGGAACAGGCTGGACACGGGCGCCTTGATGGCCTCGTCCTCGGCCGCCAGCTCGCGGAACACCGGGGTGTCCTCGAGCTTGGTCCGGATGTAGCGGCCGATCAGTCCCATCGGGGCGGCCAGCAGAAACGGCAGGCGCCAACCCCAGCTTTGCATGGCCTCGGAACTGAGAAGGACTGTCAACAGGCCTGCGATCAAGGAGCCGAGGAGCAGGCCCGCTGCCGTACTGGCGGGAACAACCGCGGCGTACAGGCCGCGCTTGTTGGCGGGAGCGTACTCGACCAAGAAGGCGGAAGCTCCTGCGTATTCACCAGAAGCGGAGAAACCCTGCGCTACCCGGATGACCAGAAGCAGGATGGGAGCCCAGATGCCGATCGTGGCATAGCCCGGAATGAGGGCTATACAGAAGGTTGCTCCTGACATGATCAAGATCGAGAGGGAGAGCGCTGTCCGCCGGCCCACCCTGTCACCGATGTGGCCCCAGACGAAGCCTCCGAGGGGCCGCACCAGGAACGAGATTGCGAACAGGGCGAACGTCAGCAGAAGCCCTGTCTGGGGATCTGATTCAGGGAAAAAGACTGTCGCGATCGTGACGGCAAGATAGCCGTACACGGCGTAGTCAAACCACTCGACGAAATTGCCGATGAAGCTGGCCGCAATGACTCTGCGGCGCGTTTCTTTGCTGACCACGTTGTCAGCAGGTTCAAAATTCTGGCCGCTCATGGTGCTGCGGCCGCCCGCACGAGCGGGAGAGGAAGTTTCGTTACTCATGTATCCACCAAGTTGTTGGGGTTGCAATCAGCGCAACGCTGTTGCACCAGACTAGGCGTGATCAGGAACACAGTCAATGGTTATTTTGCATCACGGCATACAGCTCCCCGCGGGGGCAGTGTCTGGCTTCCCGGCGACGCGCGGCAAGAGAGGACGACGCAAGCAGTTGCGTAGGATGAAAGCATGTTGCGACAATTGGCAGGCGCCCACGCCCTCACCCGGACAGCGGACGAACGCAGCCCAAGAGCGCTCTATTGACACCCTCCGTGGCGGCTGACATATTTTCGATTACGCGCTATGTGCACCGTGTTGTGTAATACGCAATAACTTCAGTTCAGCAGCCAGCGGTTGAGGGCCCGGAGCTGCGGCGTTAGAACCTTTTGAACCCGACGGGTCGTCTGGATTGCCCGGAGCGCCGTCGCCCAGGAGTCCGTGGACTCAGGAAAGGAACACCAGCTAATGGTTCACAGAGTCAAGGCGGTCATCGCCAAGGAAAAGAATGCCCCGGTATCGGTGGAGACCATCCTGGTCCCGGACCCCGGTCCGGGGGAGGCGTTGGTGGACATTCTCACTTGCGGGGTTTGCCACACGGACCTGCACTACAAGCAGGGCGGCATCACTGACGATTTCCCCATCCTGCTGGGCCATGAGGCCACGGGGGTGGTCAGCGCCGTCGGACCGGGCGTCACCGAGGTGTCTCCCGGTGACCGCGTGATCCTGAACTGGCGTGCGGTGTGCGGTGAATGCCGGGCATGCGCCAAGGGCCAGCCGCAGTACTGCTTCAACACGCACAACGCCACGCAGAAGATGACACTTGAGGACGGCACGGAACTCTCGCCCGCGCTGGGCATCGGCGCCTTCGCGGAGAAGACCCTGGTCGCCGCCGGGCAGTGCACCAAGGTGGATGACGACGCCGATCCCGCCGCCGTCGGGCTGCTCGGCTGCGGTGTGATGGCCGGCATTGGCGCCGCCATCAATACCGGTGAGGTCAAGCGCGGCGAGTCCGTGGCCGTAATCGGCTGCGGCGGGGTGGGCATCGCCGCGATCGCGGGCGCCAAGCTGGCCGGTGCCACCACGATCATCGCCGTGGACATCGACGCCAACAAGGTGGCCATGGCCAGGTCCCTCGGGGCCACGCACGGCGTGGATTCCAGCAAGGAAGACCCCGTCGAGGCCATCCGGGCCCTCACGAACGGCCATGGTGCCGACGTGGTGATTGACGCCGTCGGCCGTCCCGAAACGTACAAGCAGGCGTTCTACGCCCGCGACCTCGCCGGGCGTGTGGTCCTGGTGGGCGTCCCGACGCCGGACATGAAGCTTGAGCTTCCCCTGCTGGACGTTTTCGGCCGGGGTGGCTCGCTGAAGTCGTCCTGGTACGGCGACTGCCTGCCCTCCCGTGATTTCCCGATGCTGGTGGCGCACTACAAGCAGGGCAACCTGGACCTGGACGCCTTCGTCACCGAGCGCATCACCATTGACCAGGTGGAGGAAGCCTTCGCCAAGATGCACGAGGGCAAGGTCCTGCGCTCGGTCGTAGAAATCCGTCCGGCCGCTGGGGCCGTGTCCGCGACGGAGACCGCGTGAGCGTCACCATCGAAAACCTGGTCACCTCGGGCACTTTTGCGCTCGACGGCGGCACCTGGGACGTGGACAACAACGTCTGGATCGTGGGCAACGAGGACGAATGCGTGATCATCGACTCCCCGCACGACGCCGCGGCGATCATCGGCCAGGTCCGGGGCCGGAAGGTCCTGGCCATCCTGCTCACGCATGCGCACAACGACCACATCGGGGCTGCACGTACCGTGGCGGAGGCCGTGGGAGCGCCCATCTACCTGAACCCGGAGGACCTGGTCCTCTGGAAGCAGGTCTATCCCGACACGGAACCGGACCGGGAGCTGGCCGACGGCGACGTCTTCGAGGTGGGCGGCACCGCGCTGCGGGCCATCCACACGCCCGGCCATTCCCCCGGCTCCACCTGCTTCCTGCTCGAAAGTGAGGGAACTGTCTTCACCGGGGACACGCTGTTCAACGGCGGCCCGGGTGCGACGGGACGCTCCTACAGCGACTACCACACGATCCTCGCCTCGATCCGCGAACGGCTGCTCATCCTCCCGCCCGAGACGGTGGTCCGCACCGGCCACGGCGAAAACACCACCATCGGGGCCGAGCGGGAAACGCTGGCTAAGGTTTCCCAGTAAGCAGGGTCTTGAACATCAGCATCCCGTTGAGGCGCGCCAGGTCAGCTGGCGCGCCTCAATGGGCGTTTCGGACATGAATGGCGTGAGCCGCAAAGGAAGTTGGAACAATGAAGTTCGGTAAGCAGCCAGCCCCCGTCGCAGACATCAACGAGGACAACCTCGCAGTCCACAAACCCAAAACGGAAGCGGCCGGAGTCAAAGCCGTGATGGTGGCACTGGAGCGGGCCGTGGCCCAGGCTGGCGTGACCCGGACGGCGCAGTCCCTGCTGCGGCTGAATCAGCAGGGCGGGTTCGACTGCCCCGGCTGCGCGTGGCCGGAATCTGCCACGAAGCGCAAGGCGGCCGAGTTCTGCGAGAACGGTGCCAAGGCCGTGGCCGAGGAAAACACCCTCCGGACGGTTGGGGCGGAGTTCTGGGCCAGGCATTCCATCGCCGAACTGTCCGGGAAAACGGAGTACTGGCTGGGTAACCAGGGCCGGCTGAGCGAGCCGGTGGTGATCCGGGAAGGGGAGACCCACTATTCGCCGATCTCCTGGGCCGAAGCGTTCGACCTGATTGGCGAGCACATCCGGGCCTCCACGCCTGACCGGTGCGTCTTCTACACCTCCGGCCGCACCGCGAACGAGACGGCGTTTATGTACCAGTTGTTCGCGCGGGCCCTGGGCACGAACAACCTGCCGGACTGTTCCAACATGTGCCACGAGTCCTCGGGCTCGGCGCTGAACCCGACCATCGGCATCGGCAAGGGGACAGTGTCCCTGGAGGACATCCACGATTCGGAGCTGATCTTCGTCGTCGGGCAGAACCCCGGCACCAACCATCCCCGGATGCTGTCGGCGCTGAAGGAGTGCAAGGACAACGGCGGCAAGGTCGTGGCGGTCAATCCGCTGCCGGAGGCTGGGCTGTTCAACTTCAAGGATCCGCAGACCATCTCCGGTGTGGTCGGCGGCGGCACGCCGCTGGCGGACGAGTATTTGCAGATCAAGGTGGGCGGGGACTTGGCGCTGTTCCAGGCCCTCGGCCACCTGCTGCTGGCCGAGGAGGCCCGGAACCCGGGCACCGTCGTCGACCGCCCCTTTATCGATGCGCAAACGGACGGGTTTGATGCCTACAGTGACGCCCGCCGTGAGCTGGACTGGGCGGAAACTGAGAAGGCGACCGGACTGTCCCGAGAACAGATCGAAATCGTGGCCGGGATGCTGGTCCGGTCCAAGGCCACCATCTTCTGCTGGGCCCTCGGCGTGACGCAGCAGCCGCACTCGGTGGACACCATCAAGGAAATGGTCAACGTCCTGCTCCTGCAGGGTAACTTCGGCAAGCCCGGCGCCGGGGCCTGCCCGGTCCGCGGCCACTCCAACGTCCAGGGCGACCGGACCATGGGCATCTGGGAAAAGCCCAAGGAGTGGCTGCTCGAAGCCCTGGACAAGGAATTCGGAATCACCTCCCCCCGCCCCCACGGCTACGACGCAGTGGAAGCCATGGAAGCCTTCGACCGGAACGACGTGGACGTCTTCGTCTCCATGGGCGGCAACTTCTCGCTGGCCTGCTCGGATACGGAGACCCTGGAGGCCGGGATGCAGCGGATCGGCCTGACGGTGCACGTGTCCACCAAGCCGAACCGGTCCCACGTGGTGCACGGGCGCACGTCCCTCATCCTGCCCACGCTGGGCCGGACTGACAAGGACGACAAGCATCCCAAGGGTGCCCAGTTCCTGTCCGTGGAGGATTCCATGTCCGTGGTCCACTCGACCCAGGGCAGGCTGCAGCCGGTGTCAGAGCACCTGCTCGCCGAGCCGGTGATCATTGCCCGGATGGCCGAGGCCACCTTCGGGCCGGACCACCTTGTGGACTGGAAGGCCATGGCCGGGAACTACGACGTGGTCCGAAACCACATCTCCCGCGTCATCCCGGGCTTCCAGGACTTCAACGCCCGGATCCGGACCAGGAACGGCTTTGTGCTGCCCAACCCCCCGCGGGATACCCGGTCCTTCAAGACGGACATCGGCCGTGGCCGCTTCACGGTCAGCCCGCTGGAGTACCTGATCCCGCCCGAGGGCCACCTGGTACTCCAGACCATCCGCAGCCACGACCAGTACAACACCACCTTCTACGGCCTGGACGACAGATACCGCGGAATCTCCGACGGCCGCCGCGTGATCCTGGTACACCCCGAGGACCTGGCCGAGCTCGGTTTCCTGGACCGGGACCTGGTGGACGTGGTGAGCACGTTCCGGGGGCATGATCGACAGGCGGACAAGTTCCGTTTGGTGGCTTACCCGACGGCGAAAGGCTGCGCTGCGGCGTACTTCCCCGAGGCCAATGCCCTGGTCCACAAGGAGAACGTGGCCAGGGAATCCAACACCCCCGGCTTCAAGGCGATGTTCGTCCGGTTCGTGCCGCACGCTGCTGATGCCTCCGCAGGAGCGGCGCCGGCGGGATAGCTCCCACCGCGTGCGGCTGGCCCATTCCCAATGAATAAGTGAGCCGGGAACGACGGCGACACTCCGGCAGGTCCGGAGCGTCGCCGTCGCTTTTTGGTGCCAGATCGTCTTCATGATTCTTCTGGGCGTTTTCTTCGACGCCCTCGAGCAGAACGCTGATGCCTCCGGACTGGGCGGCATGTTCACCACGCTCGCGGTGCTGTTCGGCATCCTGGCCATCACCGTCCAGTTCCCGCCTGAGACCTTCGGCAAGCCGCTCGAGGAAGGTGCCGATGCCGCAGAGGAGGAGGTTGCGATCTATGGGCACTGAAACTTCACACACCGTTCTGCTGATCAACCTGAACACGAATGCCAGGACGACGGCCATGATGACGGACCTGGCCGCTGCCGGGCTCGCGCCCCACGGCCTGGAAGTCATCGGGCTCACTGCGGCGGCCGGACCAGCCCTGATCACCGACCCAACCGCCCTGGCCGAATCCCGGCAGCACGTCCGGCGTGCAGCACTGGATTACCTCGTGGGGCCCGGCGGCGGCACGGTGGCCGCGGTAATCGTGGCTGCCATCGGGGATCCCGGCCGTGAGCAACTCAGCGAGGAACTCGCCGTTCCCGTCTTTGGTATAGGCCAGGGCTCCATCCACGCGGCATCACGGGGCAACCGGAGGTTCGGGATGGCCGCGAGCACGCCGCTGCTGGCCGCATCCCTCGCCAGACTCGTGGCGGCACACGGCAAGTCCGAGTTTTTCACCGGAGTGCGCCTGACTGCTTCGGAACCCCTGGTGCTGGCAGCGGACCCCGAGCAGCAGTACCGGGAGCTCGCGGCCGCCGTCGGGGAATCAACTGCGCTGGACGGCGCCGAGGCCCTCATCATTGCCGGGGGACCGCTCAGCGCCACAGCCCTGCGGCTTGCGCAGACCACCCGTGCGGAGATTATCCAGCCTGTCCCGAGCGCCTGCGGGCTGCTGCTGGAGACGCTCGGCCGAAAGTAGCCCAGCAGAACATAGGACAGCCGCACCTGCCGGACCGGGTGCGGCTGTCCTCGCAATCCCGGGCCTCTCCTGCAGTCCCTAGTCCTTCTTGTGCATCCTGGCGTTCTGCACCAGGTCGGCCATCCAGGGCCGTGTTCCGTTGTGGAGCACCATGCCCTCGGGCAATCCGTGGATGGTCGCCTCGGAGCCGGAAACGTCGATGGTGATCCGGCCGCCGGCCATGGGTGCGTTGGTGATGTGGAGGTCCCCGTAGGATTCCGGCAGCACGGGGTCCATCCACAGCCCACCCTCGGAGACGTGCGGGTTGTAACGCATCAGGTTCGTCACCAGGAAGATTGGTGTGGTGGCCGCCCACGCCTGCGGTGAGCACGCGGTGGGGTAGGGCACAGGCGCGGCGAAGTGCTCCCGGTCGAAGCCGCAGAACAGTTCAGGCAGTCGCCCCTCCGAGTACTCGGCCGCCTCCAGCAGGGCCGTGGAGATCCGCTGTGCCTCTTCCACGAACCCGTAGCGCAGGAGGCCGGCTTGGATGACCGCATTGTCGTGCGGCCAGACCGAGCCGTTGTGGTAGCTCGCAGGATTGTAGGCGCCCATGTCGGTTGCCAGGGTCCGCACTCCCCAGCCGCTGAACATTTCCGGGGACATTAGCCGTTCCACCACCATCGGCGCCTTGTCCTCGTCGATGATGCCGTTCCACAGGCAGTGGCCCATGTTGGACGCGCACGCATCGACCTGACGCTTGTCGCGGTCCAGCGCGATGGCGTAGTAGCCGCGCTCGGGCATCCAGAACTGTTCGTTGAACTGCTTCTTCAGCCGTGCCGCGCGGTCCCGGAGGTCAGAGGCCAAAGCCTCGTCACCGGCGTCGTATGCCAACCACGACCTCGCCATGTACGCGCCGTAGACGTACCCCTGCACCTCGCACAACGCGATCGGTGCCTCGGCCATGCGGCCGTCGGCGAAATTGACGCCGTCCCACGAATCCTTCCAGCCCTGGTTGATCAGGCCCCGTTCGTTGAGGCGCGCGTACTCGACGAAGCCGTCGCCGTCGCGGTCCCCGTATGTCCGGATCCATTCCATCGCCCGGTCCGCATGGGGCAGCAGTGCGGCAATGGTCTCCGCGCCAAAACCCCAGCGGCTCACCTCGCCAAGGACTATCAGGAACAGCGGCGTGGCGTCGACGCTGCCGTAGTAGGCGGATTTTCCGCCCAGCGCCAGCCCGCTGGAGACGTCGAGCCTGACTTCGTGCAGAATCTTGCCGGGCTCTTCCTCGCTCATCAGATCCACCGCGCTGCCCTGGCGGTCGGCCAGCGTCTGCACGGTGCCCAGGGCGAGGGACGGGTCCACTGGCATCGACATGATGGAGGCAAACAGCGAGTCGCGTCCGAAGAGGGTCATGAACCAGGGCGCACCGGCAGCCACGACGATCCGGTCCGGGTGCTGCGGATCCTCAATCCGCAGGGCGCCGAGGTCGTCGTAGCTGCGGCGGAGGGTCCGTTCGATGGAGCGGTTGCCCATGTGCAGCACGGGAATCTTGGACACCCAGGCCTGCCGGCGCCGGTCGCGGGGGGACAGTTCCCCGGCAGCAGAGTGGGCGAACGGCTCCGCGGGGCCCGTGCCGTCGACCTTGGGCACTACGCTGACCCAGGTGTTCCACTCTCCGTGCGGCGGGATGACCGTCCGGTAGGTCAGGGCCTCCGCTTCGATGTCGGCGCCACCTGCGTTGACAACGACTCCCTTCCGGACGTCCTGCCAGGCGGCCCGGATGGTCAGCGTGTCACCGTCCGGCTCGCGGCTTTCCTCCCAGTGCCGCTGGATCCGGGCCTCCTTGACCTCGAAGAGATCCGCGAAATCCGCTTCAACGCTCAACTCCACCACGCACTCAGCGGCGTCGGCCGAGTAGTTCCTGACGGTGATCTCCTCCAGGATTCCCGCCCCCACTTCGCGCAGCCGCTCCACGATCAGCGGGCTGTCCGCATACCCGTCCGAACGCGGAACGCGGCCGGCAAACAGCGCGCGGTACGGCTCCTTCGTCTCCGCCGCCAAGGGCTCGATGGACTGGCCGTTGACGGTCAGATTCCAGCGGGACAGGATCCGGGTGTCCTCATGGAAAACCCCGTGCGGGTGTTCCGGATGGATGTCTCCGTTGGCCGAGGAAATACAGAATGATGAACCTTCCACCAGCGTGACCGTCCCGGACCCCAATGGCCCGGCAGCTGTATCCGCGTTCCATCCGGCCATCGCCGACTCCTTCAAAGGCTTGACACCGGTGAGGCGGCGCCCGACCACAAATCCAACCCGACGACGCCGCCGCCTGCCTGTGTGAATGACGCTACGCCTAGCTACTCCGCGATGCCAGAGTGGACGCGTGGCCGGGCCTTGAGCCAAGCCTTGCAATGCCTTGAGCCGATGCTGAACTACTTTCGCGACACTCGAAGGGAACAGTTCAAGGAAGATATTGTCCGCGCACTGGGGATGGCCGAGCCCTCGAAGACTCCCGGGAGGCCTCCAGCTGGCCCGGCGACCGGCTCCAGGTCGGCACCCGGATGTCCCGCCGGGTCGAACTGATCACCCAGCGCCTGCAGCGCGAAACCGACGTGTGGGGGAAACAAGTCACCCACCCACGGATCTCCCTGGGTGGGTGACTTTTCCTGGCCCGGTACGGTCGCGCTTAGTTGAGCCAGGAATCTACAACCTGCTGATTCGCGTCCACCCACTTCTTGGCCGCGGCCGCGGGCGTCATGCCGCCCTGGATGTCTGTGGCCACGGAGTTTTGATCCTCGTTGGTCCATTTGAAGGCCTTGGCCAGTTTGGCTGCAGGTGAGCCGCTGTCCTCGAACTTCTTGGAAATGATCTTGTTCAGCGTGTAGGTCGGGTAGTCGCAGGCCACCTTCTCGGGCTCGGCGTCGCAGCCTTCGGTCCACTCCGGCAGATTGACCTTCTTGAGTGGAACTTCGGACAGGAACCACTGCGGCTCGTAGAAGTAGCCGAGCAACGGCGTCTTGTTCTGCTCCGCCGTCCGGAACGACTGGATCAGCGCCGCTTCCGAACCAGAGAAGACCACCTTGTAGTCGAGGTTGAGGTTTTTGACCAGCGCCTCGTCATTGGTGACGAAGGCCGGGTCGCCGTCCAGGAGCTGGCCTTTTCCGCCGGATTCGGATGTTGCGAACATTGAAGCGTACTTGTTCAGGTTCTTGCTGTCGGTGATGTCCGGGTACTTTTCTGCCATCCACGGCGGTACGTACCAGCCGATATGTCCTTCATTGCCGGTAGGGCCGGCGTCGACAGCGACTTTCTGCTCCGTGATGTATTGCTTGGCCAGATCCTCATGCCCCCAGTTTTCGATCACCACGTCCACTTCGCCTGAGGCAAAGCCCTGCCAGGAGATCTGCTCGTTAAGGTCCTTCTGGACCACGGTGCAGCCAAGCTTGTTCTCCGCCACATAGCTGTACACAGCGGCATTGGCCGTATACCCCACCCAAGCGTTCATCGCGACATTAACACTTCCGCAGGGCGCCTCGGCAGCACCGGTGGCAGCAGCCACCTGGTTCACCGAGGCGCCGCCGCAACCAGCCAGTAGTAGGGCTGCGGCAGCAGCTCCAGCCACCGCCGGGACAGTTCGTTTCAACAGCAGTCCAGCTTTTTTCATCTTTGGTCTCCTTGTTGGGGGGAATGCGTGGGGGTCCTCCATGCCCTGCGCCAGCCACAGGACGGTTACATGCGGTTAGGTTGATGGGGATTTGGGTGAGGGGATTTTCCGCACCGGGGTGGCTGCGGCAGCCTGGGTCATCCTGTCCAGCAGGATGCCGAGGAAGACAATTGCAAGGCCCGCGGCGAGGCCCTTGCCGAAGAGCGCGCTTTGGACAAAGCCGGCGACGACGTCGTACCCGAGGCCGCCTGCGCCCACAAGTGCACCAACCACCACCATGGCCAGGACGTAGATCAGCCCCTGATTGGCAGCGAGGGCCAGCGTCTGCCTGGCCATCGGAAGCTGGACTTTGGTAATGACTTGCCAGGGCGTTGAACCGCTGGCAACTGCGGCTTCGACCACGGTGGGGGAAATCGCTGCGATGCCGTCGGCCGTGATCTTGATGGCCACCGGGGCGGCATAGATGATGCCTGCGATGATCGCGGTGAAGCGCGTGGCTCCGAAGAGGCCAAGGAACGGCACAAGATACACAAAGGCGGGCATCGTCTGGCCCGCATCAAGTAGGGGCCGCATGATCTGGTCCACCCGCTCGGACCGGCCCATGGCCACCCCGAAGATGACGCCCAGGACCATGACAACTGCGGTGGCCACCAGGGTTCCGGCAAGGGTGACCATGGAGTCGCTCCAGAGGCCGAGGTAGATGATCACGCCCAGGCACGCCGTGGTCAGGGCAGCGAGCTTCCATCCGCCCAGCGCGTAGGCCGCAATGGCGATGACGGCGACGAGGAGGTAGAAGGGTGTGTCCGTCAGCAAGGACTGGAACGGGTTGAGGATTCCGGTGGTGACGGCTTCCCGGAAGGACACCGTGAACAACGACAGGTTGCTCTGCATCCACTGGCTGGCTGAGGCCACCGCTTGGACGATGACCGGACCGATGTTGAGATCCTTGGGGAACGCTGCTGCCCACAGCATGGTCCGGGAGAACTGCACCATGGCCATTGCCAGCACAAGGGTGAAGCCGAGGAGGATGTACCTGGTCCTGCGGGAAACCCTGCGGTTCCGGGCCGTCGCCGGGTCTGCGCGGCGGCTGGCGGCGGTGGTGACCCGGTCCAGCACGATCGCAAGCAGGACGATGGAGAGCCCGGCGTTGACAGCTGTGCCGACGTCGAGCGATTGCAGCGCCCGTACCACCACCTGGCCAAGCCCGGGCGCCGCGATCAGCGCCGCGATGGTGACCATGGACAGAGCCGCCATGGTGCTCTGGTTGATTCCCATGACGATGGTCCGCCGGGCCATGGGAAGCTGCAGGGTGACCAGCCGCTGCAGGCCCGTTGTGCCCAGCGAATCGGAGGCTTCACGGGTGTTCTCCGGGATGGCGCGGATGCCGTGTGCTGTCAGCCGGATCACGGGCGGTGCAGCGTAGATCACGGTGGCTATGACGGCCGACGCCGGGCCGATGAGGAAGACCAGGGCGAGCGGGGCCAGGTACACGAATGTCGGCAGGGTCTGCATAAAGTCCAGCACGGGCGTGATCACCTTGGCAACCCGGCCGTAGACGCCGGCCAGAACGCCGAGCGGGATCCCGACCAGAAGGGTCAGCAGCACTGCCGTGAGGACCAGGGCGAACGTGTACGTGGCTTCGAGGAACAGGCCCTGGAGGCCGAAGAACGTAAAAACGGCGACAGTCAGCAGCGCGACCCGCGCGTTGCCGATCGCGAAGGCGATCCAACCCAGCAGGCCTACGGTTCCGAGCCAGCCGATCTCCGGCAGGCGCAGGCCCGTGGAACTCGCGGCAAAGGTGGTGATGAACAGGTTGGCCACGGCGTCGACGGTGGCACGCAAGGGCGTGAAGACGTACAGGAAGACGGGGTTGTCTGCGCGGTTCGCTGCTACCCATGCGTTGAACTGGTTCAGGGACCGGTGCAGGTCCGTCAGCTCTGAGGCGGGCAAGGTCAGGGTGGAGGTTCCGCGCAGGACAAGGAATCCCAGGATCCAGACAACGGCGGCGCCTCCCAGCAGGATGGTGCGGCGGCTCGGCCTGCGGCGCGGTTCACGGACGGGGACGGGCGTGGGTTGCACCGTTGCCCGATCTCGGACGAGGGTAGACATTAGGCCGCTGCTTCCGCGGGCTGCAGCACCGACAGGATGCTGTCGCGGTCGATCTGCCCCGTAATCCTGCCGCCATCTTCCACCAGGACGGGGCAGGAGGAGTGCATGACCGCCGCTATGGCATCCCGGATGATCATCCGGGAACTGAGGACCGGCGCGTCTCCCGGCGTTCCGGCCGCCACGGGCCGGGTGATCCATTTCAGGGTCAGGACATCCGCGCGTGGGACCTCGGACACAAAATCCTCAATATACTTGTCCGCCGGGGACCCCACCAGGTCGTCCCCAGTACCGCACTGGACCATCTCGCCGTTGCGCATGATCAGGATGCGGTCCCCGAGCTTGAGCGCCTCGGACAGGTCATGGGTCACGAACACCATGGTCTTGCCCATCTCCTTGTGCAGCCGGATGACTTCCGCCTGCATGTCCCGGCGGATCAGCGGATCCAGCGCGGAGAACGGTTCGTCGAAGAGGATGGTGTCAGGATCGCCGGCCAGGGCCCGGCCCAGGCCGACGCGCTGCTGCATTCCCCCTGAAAGCTGGTCGGGGTAGTGCTGTTCGTAGCCTTTCAGGCCAACCAGTTCGATGATTTCCCGCGCCCTGGCGTAGCGTTCTTTCTTGGCCGCCCCGCGGATCTGCAGCCCGTAGGAGACGTTGTCCAGCACGGTGCGGTGGGGAAGGAGGCCGAAGTGCTGGAACACCATGGACATCTTCCGCCGGCGCAGTTCGCGCAGCTCGGCGACGCCTGCCTGCAGGACGTCCTTCCCGTCCACCAGGACCTGCCCCGATGTGGGTTCGATCAACCGGGTCAGACAGCGGATCAGGGTGGATTTGCCGGATCCGGAAAGTCCCATGACCACAAAGACCTCGCCCTTGGCCACGTCGAAGCACAGGTCGCGGACGGCTGCCACGCAGCCGGTGCGTTCCAGCAGCTCCGCGGAGTTGAGAGCCGAGAGCTCCGGATTGTTGGGGATCTTATCGCCCCCGGGTCCGAAGACCTTCCAGAGGTTGCGCACTGAGATGTCGGGGCTGTTCATTGCTGTACTCCTGCCTGTGGAGGCTCGAACCAGTGGCTGGGCTTGGGATTGATGTTCTGCCAGATGTGCTTGGTTTCGCGGTACTCTGCCAGACCTTGGAGCCCCAGTTCGCGGCCGTTTCCGGACTTGCCGAATCCGCCCCACTCTGCCTGGGGAACGTAGGGGTGGTAGTCGTTGATCCACACGGTGCCGTGGCGGAGGGCACCGGCCACGCGCTGCGCCCGCGATCCGTCGCTTGTCCAGACGGCGCCGGCCAGTCCGTAGGCGGTGTCGTTGGCCAGCTTGATGGATTCTTCCTCCGTGCTGAAGGTCTCCACGGTCAGGACTGGCCCGAACGACTCATCCTGGACTGCGTTCATGGAGGTGTGGCAACCGTCCAGGATGGTGGGAGGGTAGTAGCTGCCGAGTGCCATCGCACCGGTATCGGGGATATAGCCGCCGCACAGAAGCGTGGCTCCTTCGTCGATGCCGGCCTGGACGTAGGCGTGGACCTTGTCACGGTGTGCAGCCGAGATCAGCGGGCCGGTCTCCGCGAGCTCGTCGAAGGGGCCGCCAAGCCGGATGGCCTGCGCACGTCGCACCAGTTCCGCCACGAATTCGTCGTGGATCGATTCTTCGATGATGAGTCTGGTTCCGGCCGAGCACACCTGACCCGAATGCAGGAACACCGCGGTGAGGGCGTTGTCCAGGGCGGACTCGCGGTCGGCATCGGCGAAGACGATGTTCGGATTCTTCCCGCCCAGTTCCAAGGCAACCCGCTTCACCGTGTTGGCCGCGGACTTCATGATGTTGATCCCGGTGGCCAGGCCACCGGTGAACGAGACCAGGTCAACGTCCGGGCTTTCGCTCAGGACTGCGCCGACGTCGGGACCGGTGCCGGTGACGAGGTTGGCGACCCCGGCCGGCAGCCCGGCCTCAAGGAGCGTATCCATCAGCAGGATGGAGGTGGAGGGAGTCAGCTCACTGGGTTTCAGGACGAAGGTATTGCCGGCCAACAAGGCCGGGGCCACCTTCCAGGACGCCTGCAGGAGGGGGTAGTTCCATGGCGTGATGAGCCCGCACACACCCACAGGGGCGTGGACCACGCGGCTGATGGTGTCTGGTATCCCGGTATCGATCACGCGGCCGGCGTCCGTTCCGGCGATGCCACCGTAGTACCTGAAGCAGGCGGCGATATCGTCGATGTCGTATTCCGCTTCGACGTAGCGTTTGCCTGTGTCGAGGGCTTCGGCCCGGGCGTAGAGCGCCTTGTCGCGTTCCAGCAGTTCGGCGGTGCGGAGCAGGACCTGTCCGCGTTCCTTCTCGCTGGTGCCGGGCCACGCGCCGCCGTCGAAAGCCCTGCGGGCGCTGGCAACCGCGGCCTCGGCATCGGCGGCCGTGGATTCGGCGACCTCGGCGACTTTTTCACCGTCCGCCGGGCATGTGATGACCCGCGTTTTCCCGGCGCCGGATTCGCTCCACCGGCCGTCCACGAAGAGGCCGCGTACCGGCGCCGCATCCTGGTCCATCACGGTCCGGCTGTCGATCCCGGCAAGCTGAACGCCGCTCATGAGCGACCCAGGCTTGGTGCGGCTTCGGGAGCCACTGCGGATTCGTGCCGGTAGAAGTCCGCGTGCTCGGGTGCCAGCGGCGTACGGCCCAGGATGAGGTCCGCGGCCTTTTCGGCGAGCATCATTACCGGGGCGTAGATGTTGCCGTTCGTCACGTAGGGCATAGCGGAGGCATCCGCCACGCGGAGCCCCGAGGTGCCGTGGACCTTCATGGTGAGCGGATCCACCACCGCCAGGGGGTCGGAGGCCGGGCCTATCTTGGCGGTGCAGGAGGGGTGGAGCGCCGTTTCGGCATCCCGGGCCACCCAGTCGAGGATCTCCTCGTCCGTCTGGACGGAGGGGCCGGGCGAGAGTTCGCCGCCACTGTAGGGCGCGAGGGCCGGCTGGGAGAGGATGTCGCGGGTGACCCGGATGGCCTCCACCCATTCGCGCCGATCCTGGTCCGTGGACAGGTAGTTGAACTGCATGGACGGGTGCGCGGCGGGGTCCGTGGACGTGATCTTCAGGCTGCCTCTGGCGTCGGAGTACATGGGGCCCACGTGGACCTGATACCCGTGCTTGGCGTCGGCTTTCTGGCCGTCGTAGCGCACAGCCACCGGCAGGAAGTGGAACATCAGGTTGGGGTAGGCGACGTCTTCGTTGGAGCGGACGAACCCGCCTCCTTCGAAGTGGTTGGTGGCTGCGGGGCCCTTGCGGCCGAGCAGCCACTGGAGTCCGATCAGCGGGTAGCGCCAGAGGCTGAGGTTCGGCTGCATGGACACGGGCTGTGTGCAGGAGTGCTGGACGTACACTTCCAGGTGGTCCTGCAGGTTTTCGCCGACTCCCGGCAGGTCCACCACGGGCTTGATGCCCAGCGACAACAGGAGCGCGGAATCCCCCACGCCGGAGAGCTGCAGCAACTGGGGCGTATTGATCGCGCCGCCGCACAGCACCACTTCCTTGGCGTTGACCGTGTGCAGCCGGCCGTTCCGGCGGTAGGTGACCCCTGTGGCCGTTGTGCCGTCGAAATTGACCTTGGCCGCAAGCGCCCAAGTGCGGACCGTCAGGTTTTTCCGGCCCTTATTGGGGCGCAGATAGGCACGTGACGCCGAGAGCCGCTGGCCCTTGTGGACGTTTCGGTCGAACGGGCCGAAGCCCTCCTGCCGGTACCCGTTGACGTCATCGGTGCGCTTGTGGCCCGCTTCCTCGGAGGCGCGGAAGAAGGCCTGGAACAGGGGATTGCGGGCGGGCCCGCGCTCCAGGACCAGGGGTCCGTCATGGCCGCGCAGTTCATCGTCCGGAGCTGCGGCGAGCGCGGTTTCCATGCGCTTGAAGTAGGGCAGGCAATGCGCGAAATCCCAGGTTTCCATGCCGGCGTCAGCTCCCCAGCGTTCGTAGTCCAGGGGGTTGCCGCGCTGGAATATCATGCCGTTGATGGAGCTGGAGCCGCCCAGCACCTTGCCGCGGGCGTGGGCGATCCTGCGGCCGTGCATGCGGGGTTCGGGGTCGGATTCGTATTGCCAGTCGTAGAACCTGTTGCCACTAGGGAAGGTCAGGGCCGCCGGCATCTGGATGAAAAGGTCCCACGGGTAGTCGCTGCGTCCGGCTTCAAGGACCAGCACGGTGTGCGTCCCGTCCGCGCTCAGCCTGTCCGCCAGGACGGATCCGGCGCTTCCGCCGCCGACAATCACGTAGTCGTAGCTCTCGTTCGTCATCAGGTAAATCTCCTTGGGGCGTGGTCTGGGAGGAGTGTTGAAGGGCCTGGATGGTCCGGTTCAGCCGCGCAGGCGTTCCATGCCCGGGTCCACCAGCGGCTCCGCCGTGACGGTTGCGGCGATCCGGGTGCCGAAGTATTCGATTTCCACGCCATCGCCTTCGGAGGCGCTGGCCGGGAGCCAGGCGTAGGCAATCGGCCGCTTCACCGTGTAGCCGTAGGCCGCGCTGGTCACGTAACCGGCGGCTTCGCCCTTGAAATACACGGGTTCCTTGCCCAGCACCACCGAAGTGCCGTCGTCGACCGTCAGGCAGCGCAGCTGCATGGCAGCCGGTTGCGCGCGGCGTTCGGCGAGGGCTTCGGCGCCCACGAAGGAGTCCTTGTTCTTGGCGATCGAAAAGCCCAGGCCTGCCTGGTACGGCTCGTGTTCGGGCGTCATGTCCGTCCCCCAGAGCCGGTATCCCTTTTCCAGGCGGAGGCTGTTGAAGGCGCCGCGGCCGGCGGCGATGATGCCCTGTTCCTGGCCGGCCTCGAAGAGGAGGTCCCACAGCTTCAGACCGTGTTCGGCGGTGGTGTAAAGCTCCCAGCCCAGCTCGCCCACATAGGACAGCCGCATGGCCGTCACGGGGATGCCGCCGATCCGCACCTGCTTGGTACGGAAGTAACGAAGACCGTCATTGGTGAAATCATCGGTGCTGACCTTAGCAATAACTTCCCGCGCCTGCGGACCCCAGAGGCCGATACAGCACGTGGAGCCCGTAATGTCGCGGACCTGCACCCACTGGCTGACGTTATCAGCCGTCTGCCTGCGGGCCTCCCGGGTGAAGTAGTCGAAGTCGATGTTGCCGTTGGCGCCTACTTGGAACGTGGTCTCCGTGAGCCGTGCGATCGTGATATCGCTACGGATGCCGCCGTCGTCGTTCAACAGAAGGCAGTAGGTAACGGCGCCTGGCTTCTTGTCGACCTGCCCGGCGCTGAGCCGCTGCAGCAAGGCCAGGGCGCCGGGACCCGAAACTTCCAGCCGCTTGAGTGCCGTCATGTCGTAAAGCGCGACGGCGGTGCGCGTCTTCCATGCCTCGGCGGCGGAAATGGGGGAGCTGAACATTGCGGCCCAGGGGCCGCGTTCGGGCGCCTTCCAGTCAGCCGGCAGCTCGTCCAGGAGCGGGCGATTGGCCTCGAACCAGTGCGGGCGCTCCCAGCCGCCGGCCTCGAGGAAGAACGCTCCCAGTTCCTTCTGCCGGCAGTTGAACGGGCTGACGCGCAGGTCCCGGGGTGATTCGCGCGGCTGCAGCGGGTGCAGGATGTCGTAGATCTCAACGAAGTTCTGCTGTGAGGTCTCACTGACGTAGCTCTCGGCGGTCTGCGCGGCCTCGAATCGCGAGACTTCGCACTCGTGAAGCGGGATGCGGGACTGGCCCTCGATCAGCAGTTCGGCTAGCGCACGTGCGACGCCCGCCGAATGCGTCACCCAGACCGCCTCCGCGACGTAGAACCCGTCAAGCTCCGGCGCCTGGCCGATGAGTGGTCCGCCGTCCGGGGTGAAGGAGAAGATTCCGTTGAAGCCGTCGGCGATCTCCGCGCCGCGGAGGGCGGGCAGCAGTTGCCGGCTGTCCTCCCAGCAGGGGAGGAAATCCTCCTCGGTGAATTCGAGCCGGGAAGGCATGCGGTGCTCGGACATCTGCCCTGGTGCCACCTCCGGCAGCCGGTCCAGGTCCACGGGCATGGGGCGGTGGGCATAGGAGCCGATTCCGATCCTGTCTCCGTGCTCACGGAAATAGAGGTCCTTGTCCTGGTGCCGGAGAATGGGCATGCGGGCGCCGTTAGAGGGGTCCAGGGGGTTGGCGCCCACGAGTTCCGGCACCGTCGTGGTCTTGACATACTGGTGGGCCAGCGGCAGCAGCGGCACGGCCATGCCAGCCATCGCGCCGATCTTGGGGCCCCAGAAGCCGGCGCAGGAGACCACGATGTCCGCCGGGACCACGCCGTCGGGAGTCTGGACACCGGTGACCTTTCCGCCGGCCTGCTCGATCCCGGTCACCGGGGTTGATCCGATGAACGTGACGCCGGCAGCCGTGGCCTTGCGGATGAGCAACTGAACGGCGCGGGCTGCGGACGCGAGGCCGTCGGACGGGACGTACAGGCCGCCGAGGGCCATGTCGGGATTCAGCAGCGGATAGTGCTTGCTGCACTCGTCGGGGTCGATGATCCTGCCCTCGATGCCCCATGAGGTTGCGTAGCCGAGCTTCCGCTTGAGGTCCTCAAGCCGTTCGGGGGTGGTGGCGATCTCCAGGCCGCCCACCTGGTTGAAGCAGGAGACACCCTCGTCGCTCAGGGAGAGCAGCTTGTCCACGGTGTAGGCGGCGAACTGCGTCATTGTCTTGGACGGGTTGGTCTGGAACACCAGGCCGGGCGCGTGCGACGTGGAGCCGCCGGCGAGGTTGAGCGGTCCCTGATCCAGTACGGTGATGCTGGTCCAGCCTCGGGTGGCCAACTCGTCTGCCAGATTCGCACCGACAATGCCGGCGCCGATGATGACGACGCGGGGTGTAGCGCTCATACGGAAGCTCCTGTTCGTGACTTACTGCGTGCATGGAAGCGGCCCTTGGGGGCCGGCGGTGTGGCTCTAGCGGAAAACGACGGTCCGGGAGCCGTTGAGGAGGACGCGGTGTTGGCAATGCCACTTCACCGCGCGGGAGAGGGCGATCGCTTCGGCGTCACGGCCTGCCGTTACCAGGGAATCCGGGTCCACGCCGTGGTCCACCCGGAAGACTTCCTGCTCGATGATGGGACCTTCGTCGAGGTCGCCGGTGACGTAGTGGGCAGTGGCCCCGACCACCTTCACGCCGCGTTCATAGGCCTGGTGGTAGGGCTTGGCCCCTTTGAATCCGGGCAGGAAAGAATGGTGGATGTTGATGGCCCGGCCGTGGAGTTCCCGGCAGAGGCCGTCGGAGAGCACCTGCATGTAGCGGGCCAGCACCACAAGGTCCGCGTCGTATTCGTCCACGAGTTCCAGGAGCCGGGACTCCGCCTGCGGTTTGGTGGACGCCGTTACGGGTACGTGGACGAAGGGAAGCCCTGCTGTTTCCGCCATCGGGCGCAGGTCCTCATGGTTGGAGACGACGGCGGCGATGTCCGCCCCCAGGCTCCCGGCGCGCCAGCGGAAAATGAGGTCATTGAGGCAGTGGCCGAACTTGGAGACCATCACCAGGATGCGCTGCGGCCTGTCGTCGTGGAAGCTGTAGGCCATACCGAACTCGCCGGCGATCTCCGCGAAGTCGGCCGCCAGGGAATCGGCCGTGCTGGCGGCGCTGCCGGCACGATTGCCAGCAGTTCCTGCCAGCGTGCCGGTGAAGGCGGTGCGCAGGAAGAGGGTATTGCTGACGTGGTCGTCGAACTGCTGGTGCTCGGCGATGTCGAGGCCGCGCATCGCGAGGAAGCTGGACACGGCGTGGACGATCCCACGGCGCTCGGGACAGGCAACGGTGAGGACGAACGGCGTCGCCTGCTGCCCGGATCCCGCCAGTTTCTGCCCGACGGGGGCCGCGGAACGGGTCCGTTCCTGCAGCTCGTAGCTCAGTTGTAGGGTCAAGAACTTCACCTCTTAGCTTGAAATGGAGTACTGCCTGATGGTGCCTAGACGTGGCCGTTGACGGTCAGGCCCGGTGGAAGATTGGGTGCCTCGCTGGATTCCTCGACCATGATCTGGCCGTCCACCACGGAGACCTTGTGGACTCGCACCGGCAGCTTGGCCGGCGGGGCGTCCACTTCGCCCGTGCGGAGATTGAATTTGGATGCGTGAAGGGGGCATTCCACCTCGCAGCCTTCCACCCACCCGTCTGCGAGCGACGCGTCCTGATGGGTGCAGGTGTCGTCCAGGGCGAAGAGCTCGCCGTCCTCTGTGTGGAAGACAGCGATTGGTGGGGACGTGTCGAGACGGACTGCGTCTCCGGGGGCCAATGCGGTGAGTGGGCAGGCGATGTGCATCTGATAAACCTCTTTCCCAGTTGACGGGGTCAGCCCGGCCAGCGGGTTGTGCCATCATCAACGCCGATCACAATACGCAACAGAGTGATCCATGCCACACTGCCTTGTCAAGGGGGTCCCGCTTAACAAAACGAACCCTTGACACCCCCTTATGGTCTGCGTCACGCTGTCTCGCATACAGAACGTTGTTGCGTCATACGCAATTTGTTGCATTCGTGCAACGGGAAGGCGGCCATGCAGACACTGGCAATAGTGGGGGCGTCCTTGGCGGGAATCTCGGCCGCACGTGCCGCACGTGCCCAAGGCTTCGCCGGAAGGCTCATCCTGATCGGTGACGAACCGCAGCGGCCCTACGACAGGCCGCCCCTGTCCAAGGATTTCCTGGCGGGAAAAATCAGTCCGGAACACCTTCTCCTGGAGACGCCAGAAGAACGTGAAGGCGGAGATCCGCTCCAGGCCGAGTGGCTGCTGGGATCAGCGGCCCGCAGCCTGGATGCCGAGACCCGGACGTTAACACTCAACGACGGCACGGAAATAAAGGCCGACGGCGTGGTCATCGCCACGGGGTCATCCGCGCGGACGCTGCCTGAACTCGCCGGGCTGGCGAACGTCTTTACCCTGCGGACCGTGGACGACGCGCAGGACCTGGCTCCCGAACTGGTGCCGGGGACCAGGCTCGTCATCGTCGGCGCCGGTTTCATCGGCGCCGAGGTGGCCTCCACCGCCTGCGCCCTCGGGGTTGAAGTCACCGTCGTCTGCTCGGGCGCCGTTCCGCTCGGCCGCCCTCTGGGTGCGGAGATGGCGGGAACCCTGGCCGCGTTACATGGAATTAACGGGGTGGAGCTGATTTGTGACGCGGCCATCGAGTCCTATTACAGCGGCGAGGGAGTTGTCACTGGACTGCGCCTCGCGGACGGCCGCTACGTGCCAGCCGACGTCGTGCTGGTCGCCATCGGGGCCGTGCCCAACACGGCCTGGCTTGCCGGCTCCGGCATCGAGCTCGGCGACGGCGTCCTGTGCGATCCGATGGGCCGGACCAACGTGCCGGGCGTGGTCGCCGTCGGCGACTGTGCTGCATGGCTGGACGAAGAGTCCGGAAAGTACCGCCGCGTGGAGCACTGGAGCGGCGCCGTGGAGCGCCCGGCGCTCGCCGTTACGGCGCTCCTGGACCCCGGGGCCGCCCGTCAGCCGCTGAACCTGCCGTATTTCTGGTCCGACCAGTACAACGTCAGGATCCAGTTCGCCGGTCACGCCCGCGACGCCGACAGGGTGGACATTGAGGCCGGAGATCCCGCGGCTCACAGTTTCTTGGCCGTCTATTACCGCGGCGGCCAGCCTGTAGCCGTCCTTGGCGCCAACCAGCCCCGCCTCTTCACCAAGTGGCGGCGGCAACTGAACGCCGCACGAGCCGCCGCTACCCATGCCCCTCCAGCCCAGACCACCGCTGCCCAGCCTGCGCTGGCAGCATCCGCCAGTTTCGCCTAATCCCCGATACACCTTCCAAACCCCGACGTCAGTCACCGCAGAGGAGTAAGAATGACCACCGAAGTCTTCACGCCCAGCCTGATCCCCACACTCCCGGGCCAGGCCTACGTCAGCGAAGAGATCTTCCGCGCCGAGCAGGAGCGGATCTTCGAGCAGATGTGGTTCTGCGCCATCCGCTCGGCCGACCTGGACAAGCCCGGCGCCTGGCGGACAGTCCAGATCGGGCGGGAGAGCGTGCTGATCAGCCGCACCCGCAAGGGCGGCATCCGCGCCTTCTACAACGTGTGCCGGCACCGCGGCGTCAAGCTGTGCATGGAGGAGCAAGGCGAAGCTGCGCGCTCCTTCCAGTGCCCCTACCACGCCTGGACCTACGACTTTGAAGGCAAGCTCATTGCGGCTCCCAACCTGACCAAGATGCCGGACATCGACCGGGACGAGTACGGGCTCGTGAAGGTCCACATCCGCGAGTACCTCGGGTATGTGTGGGTCTGCCTTGCCGACGAGCCGCCGTCGTTCGAAGCGGATGTCATGGGCGCCATCGAGGAACGGCTCGGGGACCTGCGGGCGGTGGAGGACTATGACATCGCCAATCTGAGCCTGGGCCGCCGCATTAAGTACGACGTCAAGGCCAACTGGAAGCTCATCATCGAGAACTTCATGGAGTGCTACCACTGCGCCACCATCCACCCCGAACTCACGGAGGTGCTGCCTGAATTTGCTGACGGCCTGGCCGCCCAGTACTTCGTGGGCCACGGCGCCGAATTTGGCGAGGACATCAAGGGCTTCACCATCGACGGCTCCGAAGGTCTGGACCGGATTCCGGGCGTAGGCGAGGACCAGGACCGCCGCTACTACGCGGTAACCATCAAGCCGACGGTCTTCGTAAACCTGGTTCCGGACCACGTGATCATCCACCGCATGTTTCCCATGGCCGCTGACCACACCATCGTTGAATGCGACTGGCTGTACCTTCCCAGCGTTGTGGAAAGCGGCAAGGATGTTAGCGCCTCGGTGGAACTTTTCCACCGAGTCAACGAGCAGGATTTCGACGCCTGCGAGCGCTGCCAGCCAGCCATGGGCTCAAAGGTCTATGCCAAGGGTGGCGTGCTGGTCCCGAGCGAGCACCACATCGGCGCGTTCCACGACTGGGTACAGCAGAAGGTGGGGGACGTCACGCCCGGCCATTAGGCCCTGTCTCCGCTGATGGAGCCCGCCGAAACCCTGGTTTCGACGGGCTCCGTCAGTTTTACCGCCGGGAGTAGCCCATCTTGGCGCTGATCTGCAGTCCGGCCTGTTTCAGCGCCTCGAGGAGTCCCGGCGCCGTTTCCGGATCAAAGCGGAAGGCCGGGCCGGAGATGCTGACCGCACCGATGACCGCACCCAAATGGTTGTACACGGGCACGGCCATCGAGTTGAGCCCTATCTCAAACTCCTCCCGCACCACCCCGTAGCCGTCGCGGGCGACGTCGAGCAGCTGGGTTTCGAGCTTGTGCCGGTTGGTGATGGTCCGCGGGGTCCGGGCCGACAGCCCGGTCTCCTTCAGGACGCGGTCCCGGTCGTCCGCGGACAAGGCCGCCAGCAGGACTTTCCCGCTCGAGGTCGCGTGGAGCGGCGTCAGGCTGCCCACCCAGTCATAGGTGGCCAGCGTTGACGGGCCCATGGCCTGGTCCACGTTGACGGCGTAGTTGGAGCGCAGGACGGCGAGGTTCACCGTCTCCTTGAATTCCTCCGCCAGGCTCTCCAGCACGGGCCGGGCCTCGCGGACCAGGCTGAGCCGCCCGGGGATGGAGCTTGCCAGCCTCAGGATGCCAAAGCCCAGCTGGTACTTTCCGCGCTCGCTGTTCTGGTGGACCATTTCCCTGCTCACCAGCGAACCAAGCAGCCGGGAGACGGTGGACTTGTGGATCCCCATCTCCTCGGCGATGTCGCTCACGCCGGCATGGCCGTCCCGCGCCAGGATCTCCAGGACCGCCAGGGCCCGGTCCACTGACTGGACGCCGCCGTGCTGGCCGGTTTCCGCATTGACGTCGGGTTCGCGGTCATTGTCTGAAGCCATGATCCATACTCTCAAGTAGTGTGCGGCTTGCTTACCCGCCGCGAGGCCGCCTGTAGCGTCCTCTCGGTTAGTTCCACGCTTTCGATCCTATGCCGCCAGACGCGCCGGAGCCGGTATTTCGTTACGCGGCCGGACGTCAGCGCAGGCCGTTGCTGTGGGCCATCGCGATCGCTTCGGTGCGGGACGAGGCGCCAACCTTCCGGTAGATGTTGCGGAGGTGGAACTTCACGGTGTTCTCGCTGATGTGCAGGTGCGCTGCGATGGCCCGGTTGCGCTGGCCGGCGGCCAGCAGTTGGAGGACCTCCAGTTCGCGCTCCCCCAGCTTCCAGTCGGAGACGTCGGCCAGCGGCCGGGTAGGCGGGTCGAGCGGGAGGGAAACAGCGACGTCGGCACCCCAGCCGGGCATCACATCCACCGACATGCTGCCGTCCAGGGCTTCGACGCGCTGGGCGAGCCGGGCCATGGCGGGTGCCGTCGCGGACAGTTCGCCGGCACCGTCGTCGCGGACGTTGACCAGGAGGTTCTCGCCGTCGCAATCCCACTGCGTGCGGATCCGGCGGACTCCCGCCTGGTCCACCATGGCCAGGACCAAGCCGCGGACAATTGCCCGGGCCGCGTGGGCCACTTCGCCGGGCAGTGCGCGGCCGTTGACCGGCGGTTCGATGAACTGGACGTCGATCCCGCTGAAGTTCATGAGCGGTTTCAGGTCCTCGCGGAGGCGCTGGAAAGCGGTGGCAACAGGCTCCTCCACGAGTTCGGTGGTGCGGTCGCTGAGCGTGCGGAGCCCTACGAGTGCCTTGGCGGCGACGTCGGTGGCGGACTTCCGCGCCGCGTCATCGCTCAGCGCCGGCGACCTCAGCGCGGCGAGCAAGGTTTCGAGGGTGGTGGAGTGGCGGTCCACCAGTTCGGCGGTCACCCTCACGCGTTCGGCCGAGGCCGCGCGGGATTCAATGAGGTACGACGGCGGCGCATCAGCCACCTTTTCCCGGATCCGTCCAGCGGCCAGCGTCCAGAGATAGCGGAGTATGCGCTCTGCCTCCTCACTGTCAGCGGCGTCCGGCAGGAGCTGCGGATCGGCGATGACCAGCAGCGCGTTGCTGGGTGAGGACAGGGCCAAGACCGGGCGTGGCTCGCCGCCGAGCGTTGCTTCTCCGCGCCAGGCGCCGTCGCGGTTGTCATCCGCCATTGACGCCCGGAGGTGGTCCAGTTCAGCGATGGACACCCTGCTGATGATGGACTCGTCGCCCGCCTTCTTCTGGGGCCTTCCCGTACAGTCCTCGGTGAAGATGACCAGCGCGGTGCTGCCCACGTAAGGCAGGGTGGCCTCCCGCAGCCGCTGCGCGATGGTGGCCAGCGGGGAGGTCGTCAGGGCGGCGATGGCTTCGAGCAAGCCTGTACTGGGCGTTTCCACCTGCCCAGTTTACGGGGGTTGCCCGCTCTTACTACCCGTTTGGGCAGGCAAGACCGTCCAATCATGGCGTTGGACCGGCCCAACGGACGGGTCAGGATGAATGAGTCACAACATTCGTCAAGGAGGTACACGCCTATGAGCGTCATCGCAGACACCGATCCAGCAGCCCTGACCGGTACGTCCCGAGCCTTTGACTGCAACCGCGTTTTGGTCCAGGACGAGATCAACGCGGTGTTCCAGCGCGTTGACCCGGCACAGGTCGCAGCCCTCGTGACCGAGCTCAGGCTGGCCGACAGGATCTTCGTGACCGGCGCCGGCCGCAGCGGCCTCGTCCTTAAGATGGCGGCGATGCGGCTCATGCACCTCGGGCTGACGGTCCACGTCGTCGGCGAGACCACGGCGCCCGCCATCCGCGCAGGTGACCTGCTGCTCGCAGCCTCCGGCTCCGGCACCACCGCGGGTGTCGTCAAGGCTGCGGAAACCGCCGCTGCCCAAGGCGCCCGTGTGGCCGCCTACACCACCAGCTCCGGTTCCCCGCTCGCGGCCGTAGCTGCCGCCGTCGTACTTATCCCGGCGGCCCACAAGACGGACCACGGCTCGGCGGTGTCACGGCAGTATTCGGGCAGCCTCTTCGAGCAGGTGCTGTTCACCACCACCGAAGCGGTGTTCCAAAGCCTCTGGGACGAGGATGCGGCGTCGGCGGAGGACCTCTGGCAGCGCCACGCGAATCTCGAATAAGCGGCGAATCGACCACCATCCCATCACCACCGAAACCACCCCAACCCGAAAGAAGAGCACACGTGAAACTGCAAGTAGCCATGGATGTCCTGACCGTCGAAGCCGCCCTCGAACTGGCGGGCAAAGTCGCCGAATACGTTGACATCATCGAACTCGGAACGCCGCTGGTGAAAAACGCCGGCCTGTCCGCAGTGACCGCCGTCAAGGCGGCCCACCCGGACAAGATCGTGTTTGCAGACCTGAAGACCATGGACGCCGGCGAACTGGAAGCCGAGATCGCCTTCAGCGCCGGCGCGGACCTGGTGTCCGTCCTCGGCGGCGCCGACGACTCCACCATCGCCGGCGCGGTCAAGGCCGCGAAGGCCCACAACAAGGGCATCGTGGTGGACCTGATCGGCGTGGCGGACAAAGTGACCCGCGCCAAGGAGGCACGCGCCCTGGGAGCCAAGTTCGTCGAGTTCCATGCCGGCCTGGACGAGCAGGCCAAACCGGGCTACAACCTGAACGTGCTGCTCAGCGCCGGGGAGGAAGCGCGGGTGCCGTTCTCTGTTGCTGGCGGAGTGAACATCTCCACCATTGAAGCCGTGCAGCGCGCCGGCGCGGATGTGGCCGTCGTCGGCGGCTCCATCTACAGCGCCGACGATCCCGCCCTCGCGGCCAAGGAGCTGCGGGCCGCAATCATCTGATTGGTTGCGGTGGTTGAGCCTGCCGGGTTTCGACAAGCTCAACCGCCGACCTTTCCGGACGCTCTCTCACTTCCTGCAGCAATTTACGAAACGCTCTCTCACGCGCGTGAGAGAGCGTTTCGGTTTTAGATGTAGAAAGTGAGAGAGCGTTCGGGGGTTCGGCTTAGAGAACCTTGCGGATGGTTTCCTCAAAGCTGGTGACGTGGTGCAGGGCCAGCTCGCCGGCCTTGTCGGCGTCCCCCGCGGCCACCGCCTTGAGCAACTCCACGTGCTCGGTGATGTGGCCGCTGACCGAGGGAACCTTGTCCAGGACCAGGCACCAGATGCGCGTGGCCAGGTTGTCGTAGCGGATCAGAGTGTCTTCCAGGTGCGGGTTGGCGGCCGCCTTGTAGATCAGCCGGTGCACGGTCAGGTCGTAGCGCATAAGGTCGCGGGACTCCCCCGCGCTGGGATCCAGGTCCGCGATGGCATCGGCCACCTGCAGTAGTTCACGGCGCATGGACTCGCTTGCCCTCTTGGCGGCCCGGCGCGCAGCCAGCGGCTCCAGCAGCTCCCGGATCTCCGAGACATCGGCGAGCTCCGTGAAGTCCACATTGGTGGCAAAGGTCCCCCGGCGAGGATAGGAAACCACCAAATGGTCCACCTCAAGCCGCTTGATCGCCTCGCGCACGGGCGTGCGGCCGAAACCTAGCTCTGCCGCCAGCTGCCCGTCATTAATGGGTTCACCGGGCCGGATCTCCAGCATGATCAGTTTGTCGCGCAGCTGCCGGTAGGCGGCCTCCGCCTGGGACGGCGCTTCAGCCTCGGCGAGAGGCATTACAGGAAGTGCATTCAAGGCGCCGCTCCGTTCTTCGCTACTGAGTCTCCGACTTCAAACGGAAGCTTCGTGCCACTTTGCTTCCAGCTATTGACTCTCGTGTGACCTCAACCATACCATTGACCTCACACTGATATATCAGTCATAACAACAGTGGTATTTCAAAGGAGCATCCGTGGTTGAGCAGTTGAACGAGCGACTTTCCGCAGTCGATCCCGAGGTCCAGCAGGCCATCGCCAATGAGCTGGGCCGGCAGCAGTCCACCCTGGAAATGATTGCGTCGGAGAATTTCGCCCCGGCGTCAGTCATGGAGGCGCAGGGCTCTGTGCTGACGAACAAGTACGCCGAGGGCTATCCGGGCAAGCGCTACTACGGTGGCTGCGAGCACGTGGATGTCATCGAGCAGTTGGCCATCGACCGGGTCAAGGCCTTGTTCGGTGCAGAATTTGCGAACGTTCAGCCGCACTCCGGCGCGCAGGCCAACGCCGCCGCCATGTTCGCCCTGCTGAACCCGGGCGATACCATCATGGGCCTGAGCCTGGCGCACGGCGGCCACCTGACCCACGGCATGAAGATCAATTTCTCCGGGAAGCTGTACAACGTCATCCCGTACCACGTGCGTGAAAACGACCTTCGGGTGGACATGGCCGAGGTCGAGGCCTTGGCCCTGGAGCACCGGCCCAAGCTGATCGTGGCCGGCTGGTCTGCGTACTCCCGCCAGCTCGACTTCGCCGAGTTCCGCCGGATCGCGGACCTTGTGGGCGCCTACCTGATGGTGGACATGGCCCACTTCGCCGGCCTCGTCGCCGCCGGGCTGCACCCGAACCCGGTGCCATACGCCGACGTCGTCACCACCACTACCCACAAGACCCTCGGCGGCCCGCGCGGCGGAGTCATCCTGGCCAAGGAGCAGTACGCCAAGAAGATCAACTCTGCTGTCTTCCCCGGCCAGCAGGGCGGCCCGCTGGAGCACGTGATCGCGGCCAAGGCCGTGGCTTTCAAACTCGCTGGCACCCCCGAATTCAAGGAACGCCAGGAACGCGTCCTGCAGGGCTCCAAGCTGCTGGCCGAAAGGCTCCTGCAGGCGGACGTTGCCGCGGCAGGGATCTCCGTGGTCAACGGCGGCACCGACGTGCACCTGGTCCTCGTGGACCTCCGCCACTCCGAACTGGACGGCCAGCAGGCCGAAGACGCCCTGCACCGGATCGGTATTACGGTGAACCGCAACGCTGTACCGTTCGACCCGCGCCCGCCGATGGTTTCCTCCGGCCTCCGGATCGGCACGCCGGCCCTCGCCACCCGCGGCTTCGGCGCCGTGGAGTTCACGGAGGTTGCGGACATCATCGCGACGGCGTTGATCGCCGCTGCCGGCACCGGCACCACCGGGACAACGTCCCTGAGCGACAGCACCGTCGTCGAACTCCGTGCCCGCGTGACCGCATTGGCTGAGCAATTCCCCCTTTACTCTCACCTCAATGACGGCACAGAAGTTGCCGCTTTCGAATCTGACATGATTGGAGCAGCCCAGTGAGCAAGCAGCAGCTCCCGGAGCACCCGGATTTCCTCTGGCGGAACCCGGACCCTAAGAAGAGCTACGACGCCATCATTGTTGGCGGCGGCGGGCACGGGCTGGCTACCGCATACTTCCTGGCCAAGAACCACGGGATGACCAACATCGCCGTCCTGGAAAAGGGCTGGCTCGCTGGCGGCAACATGGCCCGGAACACCACTATCATCCGTTCCAACTATCTCTGGGACGAGAGTGCGGCCATCTACGAGCACGCCCTCAAGCTCTGGGAGATCCTGCCGGAGGAGCTCGAGTACGACTTCCTGTTCAGCCAGCGCGGTGTGATGAACCTCGCCCATACCCTCGGTGACGTCCGCGAGAGCATGCGGCGCGTGGGAGCGAACAAGCTCAACGGTGTGGACGCGGAATGGCTGGACCCGCAGCAGGTCAAGGAACTCTGCCCCATCCTGAACATCAGCGACAACATCCGCTACCCCGTCATGGGTGCCACGTACCAGCCGCGGGCCGGCATTGCCAAGCACGACCACGTGGCCTGGGCCTTCGCCCGCAAGTGCGACGAGCTGGGCGTGGATATCATCCAGAACTGTGAAGTCACCGGCTTCATCAAGGACGGCAACCGTGTCACCGGGGTCAAGACCAACCGCGGCACCATTAACACCGAAAAGGTGGGCCTGTGCGCCGCTGGGCACAGCTCGGTCCTGGCGGAAATGGCTGGCTTCCGGCTTCCCATCCAGTCCCACCCGCTCCAGGCATTGGTTTCCGAGCTGCATGAACCGGTCCACCCCACGGTGGTGATGTCCAACCATGTGCATGTCTATGTTTCGCAGGCCCACAAGGGCGAGCTGGTGATGGGCGCGGGCGTGGACTCCTACAACGGCTACGGCCAGCGCGGGTCTTTCCATGTGATTGAGCATCAGATGGCGGCCGCCGTCGAGCTTTTCCCCATCTTTGCCCGGGCCCACGTGCTCCGGACCTGGGGCGGCATCGTGGACACCACCCTGGACGCCTCGCCCATCGTGGGTAACACCCCGGTGGAGAACATGTTTGTGAACTGCGGCTGGGGAACCGGCGGCTTCAAGGGCACGCCGGCCGCGGGCCTGACCTTCGCCCACAACATCGCCACCGGGACCCCGCACAAGCTGAACCAGCCGTTTGCGCTGGAACGCTTCGAAACCGGCGCGCTGATCGACGAACACGGCGCAGCCGCCGTCGCCCACTAGCCGCCAGCGACCTTAGAAAGAAGACGCACATGCTGCTCATCCCATGCCCCAACTGCGGCTCGCGCGACGAGACCGAGTTCCACTACGGCGGCCAGGCCCACGTAGCCTACCCCGAAAACCCCACCGAGCTGAACGACCGCGAATGGGCCGAGTTCCTGTTCTACCGGGACAACACCAAAGGCGCCTTCGCCGAACGCTGGCTGCACAGCACCGGCTGCCGCCAGTGGTTCAACATGCTCCGCGACACGGTCACCTACGACATCCAGGCCGTCTACCCGATGGGTGAAAAGCGCCCCGACACCCCCAGCATCACCGCCCCGGAAGGAGCAACCAAGTGACTTCCCAGAACGCCCGCCTCACAGCCGGCGGACGCATCGACCGCACCATCTCCTGGCGTTTCACCGTGGACGGCGAGGAATTCGCGGGCCACCCCGGCGACACGCTCGCCTCGGCCCTGCTGGCCAACGGCCGCATCGCCGCCGGAAACTCCCTGTACGAGGACCGCACCCGCGGCATCATGTCCGCAGGCGTTGAGGAATCCAACGTGATGGTCAAGATCTCGCCGCGCTTCCCCGGTGACGTTGCAGAGTCCATGCTCCCCGCCACCACCGTCACCCTGGTGGACGGCCTGAAGGCAGAACTGCTCAACGGCCTGGGCAAGCTGGACCCCGAGGAAGACCGGGCCGAATACGACAAGAAGTACGTCCACACCGACGTCCTGGTGATCGGCGGCGGCCCCGCCGGCCTGGCCGCGGCCCGTGAAGCGGTCCGCGCCGGTGCCCGCGTGATGCTCATGGACGACCAGCCCGAACTGGGCGGATCGCTCCTGTCCGGATCCACGGCGCCCGGCCTGGCCGAGGCCATCGAAGGCAGGCCCGCCTTGGAATGGGTGGCTGATGTGGAAGCCGAACTCATTTCCGGAGCCGAAAGCACGGTCCTGAACCGCACCACGGCCTTCGGCGCCTACGACGCCAACTACGTCATCGCGGTCCAGAACCGCACGGACCACTTGTCCAGCCCGGCCGCCCCCGGCGTTTCCCGGCAGCGGATCTGGCACGTGCGTGCCAAGCAGGTGGTGCTGGCTCCCGGTGCCCACGAACGGCCCCTGGTTTTCGAGAACAACGACCGCCCCGGCATCATGCTCGCCTCGGCCGTCCGCAGCTACCTCAACCGCTACGCCGTGGCCGGCGGGCAGCGCGTGGTCATCAGCACCACCAACGACAGCGCCTACGCCCTCTCCGCGGACCTGCGCGCCGCCGGCGTCAACGTGGCGGCCGTCGTCGACGCCCGTCCGCAGCTCACGGACGTGGCGGCCGCCGCCGTCGAAGCCGGCACCCGGGTGCTGATCGGCAGCGCCGTGGCGGACACCGCCGCCGGTACCAGCCCCGACGGCCGCGTTACGAGCGTGACCGTCCGCAGCATTAACGACGACGGCGAACTCACCTCCGGCATCGAGGAAATCGCCTGCGACCTGCTGGCTGTCTCCGGCGGCTGGAGCCCGCTGGTCCACCTCCACTCGCAGCGGCAGGGCAAGCTGCGCTGGGACGAGGACCTGGCGGCGTTCGTGCCGAGCACCGTGGTGCCGAACCAGCAGTCCGTTGGCTCCGGCCGCGGTAGCTTCGACCTCGGGGACTGCGTGGCCGAGGGCATCTCCGCCGGCGCCGCGGCTGCCATTGCGGCGGGTTTCGAATCCGACACTAAGCCGGCCGTCCTTGGCGAGCCGAAGGCGTCCGGTCCCACCCGGCAGCTCTGGCTGGTCCCCGGCCAGGCCGGCACGCCGGACGACTGGCACCACCACTTTGTGGACTTCCAGCGGGACCAGTCCGTGGCAGACGTCCTGCGCTCCACCGGCGCCGGCATGCGGTCCGTGGAGCACATCAAGCGGTACACCTCCATCAGCACCGCCAACGACCAGGGCAAGACCTCCGGGGTCAACGCGATCGGCGTCATCGCCGCCGCGCTCCGGACCGCCGGCGAAGCCTCCCGCGGCATCGGCGACATCGGCACCACCACCTACCGGGCACCGTTCACCCCGGTGGCATTCGCGGCACTCGCCGGACGCCAGCGCGGCGAACTGTTCGACCCCGCCCGCAAAACGTCCATCCACCCGTGGCACGTCGCACAGGGGGCACTGTTCGAGGACGTGGGGCAGTGGAAGCGTCCCTGGTACTACCCGCAGGGCGGGGAGGACATGGACGAGGCCGTGCTCCGTGAGTGCGCCGCCGTCCGCGAATCCGTCGGTTTCATGGATGCCACCACCCTGGGCAAGATTGAAATCCGGGGCAAGGACGCCGGTGAGTTCCTCAACCGGATCTACACCAACGCGTTCAAGAAGCTCGCGCCGGGTTCCGCCCGCTACGGCGTGATGTGCATGGCGGACGGCATGATTTTCGACGACGGCGTGACCCTGCGCCTGGACGAGGACCGGTTCTTCATGACCACCACCACCGGCGGCGCCGCGAAGGTGCTGGACTGGCTGGAGGAATGGCTGCAGACCGAATGGCCGGAACTCGACGTGCACTGCACGTCGGTGACCGAACAGTGGAGCACCATTGCCGTCGTCGGGCCTAAATCCCGGGCGGTGATTGCCAAACTGGCGCCGGAGCTCGCAGCGGACGGCGGGCTGGAAGCAGAAGCCTTCCCGTTCATGACATTCCGCGAAACCACCCTGGCTTCCGGCGTCCAGGCGCGGATTTGCCGGATCTCCTTCTCCGGCGAGCTGGCCTACGAGATCAACGTGCCGTCCTGGTACGGGCTGAACACCTGGGAGGCTGTGGCCGCGGCCGGGGCCGAATTCAACATCACCCCCTACGGCACCGAAACCATGCACGTGCTCCGCGCCGAGAAGGGCTACCCGATCGTTGGCCAGGACACCGACGGCACGGTCACCCCGCAGGACGCGGGGATGGAATGGGTGGTCTCCAAGGCCAAGGACTTCATCGGCAAACGCTCCTACGCCCGGGCCGACGCCCAGCGCACGGACCGCAAGCACCTGGTCAGCGTCCTGCCCGTGGACGGCACAATCCGGCTGCCCGAAGGCACCCAGCTCGTGGAAAAGGGCATCCCCACCAACCCCGCCTACGGCCCCGTGCCCATGCAGGGCTTCGTGACCTCGAGTTACCACAGCGCCGCGCTGGGAAGATCCTTCGCGCTGGCCCTGATCAAAAATGGCCGCAACCGCATCGGCGAGACCCTGGTGGCCGCCGCCGGCGACCAACTGGTTGACGTTGTTATCGCCGAAACCGTACTTTTTGACCCCGAAGGAGCCCGTAAAGATGGCTAATACAGCAGCGCTCGATGGCATCAATGGACTCCGGGACATCCGCCGCAGCCCCGCCTCCCACCTGGCCGCAGAACTGGAGGCCGGTTCCGTCCAGGGAACGGTGGCCCTGAAAGAGGGGCCGTTCCAGACCATGGCGGGCGTCCGCGTGGACCCCTGCTCCGAGGAAGGGACCCAGATCGCCGCCGTGGTCGGCGGCCTGCCGGCACGCTGCGGCGACGTGGGCGGCACGGACCGCGTCACCGTCCTCTGGCTGGGACCCTCCGAGTTCCTGGTGGTGGCACCGGAAGAGGCCCACGACTCCCTCGGCGGTGACCTCATCGGCTCCCTCGTGGCTGCGCTGGGCGAGGCGCCGGGCCAGGTGGTGGACCTCTCCGCGAACCGCACCACGTTCGAGCTTTCCGGCCCCCGCTCCCGTGCCGTCCTGGAAAAGGGCTGCGCCCTGGACCTGCACCCGCGCAGCTTCACCCCGGGAACCGCCCTGTCCACGGAGATCGGCAACATCCCGGTGGTCCTGCAGAAGACCGGGGAGGAGAGCTTCCGGCTCTTCCCCCGGGCCTCGTTCGCGGACTTCCTGGGCCGCTGGCTCCTCGATGCAATGCGCGAGTACGCCTCGCCAGAGGTCCCCTAAATGGCGCTCAGCGTCCTGGACCTGTTCTCCGTCGGCATCGGGCCGTCGTCCTCACACACGGTCGGCCCGATGCGGGCGGCGAAGCTCTTCGCGGACGGGCTCAAGGGCGACGGCCACCTCAGCGCCACCAAACGCGTCCAGGCTGAGTTGTTCGGTTCGCTCGGTGCCACGGGCCGGGGCCACGGCTCGGACAAGGCCGTGGTCCTGGGCTTCAAAGGACTGGACCCGGAAACCGTGGACACCGCCACGGCGGACGACCAGGTGGCCGCGGCAGCCCTGGACGCCGAACTCATGATCGGCGGGCACCACCGCGTGGACTTCAACTGGGACGAGGACGTGGTGCTGCACCGGCGCAAGTCCCTCCCGGCGCACCCCAACGGCATGACCTTCCGGGCCCTCGACCACGCCGGGACCGTCCTGAGCGAACGGAGCTTCTACTCCATCGGCGGCGGCTTTGTGGTGGACGGGGACGCCGACGCCGGCGACCGGGTGGTGGCTGATGCCACCGTCCTCCCCTACCCCTTCACGACCGCCGACGAGCTCCTGGCGATCTGCAAGCGCGAGGGCATGTCCATCTCCGATGTGATGCTGGCCAACGAGCTGGTGTGGCGCAGCGAGGCGGAACTCCGCGAAAAGCTGCTGGCACTCTGGGCGGTGATGCGCGAATGCGTGGACAACGGCTGCGCGGCGGAAGGGATCCTTCCCGGTGGTCTGAACGTGAGGCGCCGGGCGCCGTCGTTATTCCAGACCCTGACCGCGGACACGGGCGTCACCGACCCCTTCCGCGCGATGGAATGGGTGAACCTGTTCGCCCTCGCCGTCAACGAGGAAAACGCCGCCGGCGGGCGTATCGTCACGGCCCCCACCAACGGCGCGGCGGGAATCGTGCCTGCCGTCCTGCACTACTACGTGAAGTTTGTTCCCGGAGCCGACGACGACGGTGTCATACGCTTTCTGCTGACAGCGGCCGCCGTCGGGATTCTTTTCAAGATCAACGCCTCCATCTCCGGCGCCGAGGTCGGCTGCCAGGGCGAGGTGGGCTCTGCCTGTTCCATGGCGGCCGCGGGCCTGTGCGAGGTCCTCGGCGGCACGCCCGAGCAGGTGGAAAACGCCGCCGAAGTCGGGATCGAACACAACCTCGGCCTGACCTGCGATCCGGTAGGCGGCCTGGTGCAGATCCCCTGCATCGAACGGAACGCCATCGCCAGCGTGAAAGCCATCAACGCCGCGCGACTGTGCCTCCACGGGGACGGCAGCCACAAAGTATCCCTCGACAAAGCCATCAAAACCATGCGTGAGACAGGAGCGGACATGAAAACCAAATACAAGGAGACCTCCCGCGGAGGCCTCGCCGTCAACGTCATCGAGTGCTGAGCCATGACTGCCATCCAGACTGAAACGTCCCTCCCCCAGCCCGTCACCACAGTGGAACACGTCCTGACCCTCGACTGCCCGGAGACACCCGGAATTGTCCACGCCGTGTCCGGCTTCCTGCTCGAACACGGCTGCGACATCGTGGACAGCAAGCAGTTCGGCGAACGGTCGGAGGCGCACTTTTTTATGCGCGTGCACTTCGCGTCCGACGGCGATGCCTCCACCGCGGACACGTTGCGGGCCGCTTTTGGCCCCGTGGCGGAACGCTTCGGGATGAGTTGGCGGCTGGAGCGGCTCGGTGCCAAGCGCCGCGTGCTGATCATGGTGTCCAAGTTCGGCCACTGCCTGAACGACCTGCTGTTCCGTGCCAGAACCGGCGAGCTTCCGGTGGAGATCGCGGCGGTGGTCTCCAACCACACGGACCACCAGGGCCTGGTGGAATGGCACGGCATCCCGTTCTTCCACGTGCCCGTCACCGCCGAAACCAAGCCGGCCGCCGAGGCCCGGCTCCTGGAACTCGTGGACGAATTCGACGTGGAGCTGGTGGT
This sequence comes from Pseudarthrobacter cellobiosi, assembly GCF_023913815.1. Taxonomy (NCBI): domain Bacteria; kingdom Bacillati; phylum Actinomycetota; class Actinomycetes; order Micrococcales; family Micrococcaceae; genus Pseudarthrobacter; species Pseudarthrobacter cellobiosi. The sequence continues at coordinate 60,233 of NZ_JAMXBK010000025.1, read as the reverse complement.
GCTGGCCCGGTACATGCAGGTGCTCAGCGACGAGCTCACCCGGCGGTTGGATGGCCGGGCGATCAACATCCACCACTCGTTCCTGCCCAGCTTCAAGGGCGCCAAGCCCTATCACCAGGCCTACGCGCGCGGGGTTAAGACTGTTGGCGCCACCGCGCATTACGTGAATGCCGAGCTGGACGAGGGGCCGATCATCTCGCAGCAGACGGTGGAAGTGGACCACACGTACGGGCCCGAGGACCTGGTTGCCGCCGGCCGGGATACCGAGTGCAAGGCGCTGTCTAATGCAGTGCGCTGGCACTGCGAAGGCCGCGTGATCCTGCAGGGCAACAGAACGGTAGTGCTCCGCTAACCCCCCACCCCCTAGGACGCCCCCACCCCCGACGCTCTCTCACTTAATGCGGGTTTTCAGGCGATCCTTTCTCACTTAATGCGGGTTTTACCGTGACGCTCTCTCACCGTGGTGAGGGAGCGTCACGGTCTTAAGGGCCGACGTCGTCTCGACGCGCGTTTCCGCGGACGCTCAGTCGCTGCTGGCAAAACCAGCGGCTTGCGGGTGGTCAAGCCAGCCCTTGCGGAGCCCCTTCTTGATCTTCACGACTGATTGCTGGAAATCGTCGGCAAGATCGCTCTGATCGAAAACCAAAACCGTCCAGCCGGCTGATTCGAACGCCTTATCCCGTCTCCTGTCGCTGAGGATCTGTGCGTCACCAAGGTGATGTCCGCCGTCGTACTGGATGGCGAGCCGGCAGTGACGGTAGGCGAGATCGGCCGACGGCGATCGCGCGTCTCCGGCGCGCAATGGCACTTGGAGTTCGGGCTGGGGCAGCTCGGCGTCGGCGATAGCCAGCCGAAGCAGCGACTCGGGGGCGGAATCGGCACCCACACGCATCAGATCCAGCGCTTCACGGGCCCGGACGATGCCTTGGAGATTTGGGTGGCGGGCCGCCAGTATGCGCAGCCCCGCCACCGTGTCGTAAGGCTGCGTCCTGCCCTCGAAGTCCACGCGCGGGATGCGGATAAGTTCGTCACCCATGCTCACCAGGTCCTTGAGCGGCAGGATTGATGTCAAATCGAGCCAAGTTCGGGACCGTGTGCTCATGCGGATGCCGTCGATAAGTTCGATCTCGTCTTCCAGCGCCAGGACGGTATGGCCGGACACTCCCTTCCGGCGGACCGCTGGCAGTGAACGCGGCTTGCTCAGATGAAGCTCTGTGGAATCGGCAAGCCGCGGCGGCAGCAGCTGGCACCGAAGCCGGGCCGCGGTGACGTGTGAGATCCAGGCTCCGTGCGAAGCAGCCGATAGAGCCCTGGCGGCGCCTTCCAGATCAAAGTCCCAGTCCGCCGGGCGGTAGAGACCGCGGCCCACGTTAACTACATCCTTGCGGCGAAGCCGGTTCAGGGTGACGCCGGAGGCCCGGGCTGAGCCGAAGGTAAACGGACCAGCCGCTAACGGCTGGGGCAGAAAATCTTGCTTTCGCATGAAGGCATTGTGACCCGAAACGGTGTGATGCTGCAGAAGTTATCCACAGGCGGGCGCTGGCCCCGGGGCAAGTGCGAGAGGGTTTGCCGAAAAGCTGCAGGAAGTGAGAGAGGATCGCCGGAAAACCCACATTAAGTGAGAGAGGGTCGTTCGGGGCCGGCTACAGCGCTGCCAGCCGGGTTGCCAGGTGCAGCGCTGCCAGACGGCCCGTTCCGCGGGGATCGCCGCCGCAGAGTGAGAAGATCCGCTGCAGCCGCTGATGCATCGACTGCCGCTCCAGGTGAAGGTCACGCGCAGCCTGCGCCGTGTTGCAGCCGGAATCCAGCCAGACCCGGAGTGTCTCAACCAGCGCGGAATTTCGTTGGGCATCGTGGACGAGGAGGGCGCCGAGCTGCTGGCTGACATAGTCCGTGCGCTGGGTTTCATCCAGCGTATGGAAAGCGAGCCGCTCCACCGCGAAAGCGTCGGCGTCGAGGACAACTCCGGACTTCCCCGGCCCGGCTCTGAGCGGCCCGGCCTTGAGCGGCTCGGCGCCGGCGGCAAGGTCCAGAGTCAGCCGGGCTTCCGTCAGTGACCATGGCGCGGCGGAGATTCCGGTGGCCACCGGACCGACGGCGCTGACAGTTCCCTCTGGCAACGCCAGCGACTGCAGTCCGGCCAGAATTGCGTCCCGGTCTTCCTGCGCCTTCCCGGGGCGGAGCACGGTCAGCGCCAAGAGTTCCGCGTTGTCGGCGTAGCTTGCACTCTGATGCCCCACCCGCTCCAGCAGGTGCTCCACAGCCATCCGGGGTTGCCGTGAGCCGGGGGAACGAACCACAACAGCCACCAGCTGCGCGGCCAATGGGATCCCGGCCGCCGGAGCGAGCTGCTGGAGCCGCCAGTTTTGAGCTCCGGAATCGACGGCGCGGATCAGCGCCGCACCCGCCATCTCCTTCAGGCCGGGGGGCATGCGCTGCAGCAGGGCCAACGCCAGAATGTCCACCGAGCGGTTCCCCGCGATCCTCGCCAGGTTCACGTCGGCTCCTGCCAGGGCGTGAATGGTAAGGCGGGCTGAAGGGATGCCACGCACGGACACGTCAACCTGGATGATTCGCGCACGATCCGGCGCGGCCTCGATGGACGCTGTGGGTTCCGGCTCCCCCGCATGATCAGCCGGCAGCGCGCTGGCCAGCGGGGCGCCCGCGATGGACGTCAGCACAACTTCCGCGCCGGTAGCGTCCGCCAGGACAGCCAGGATCCGGTCAAGACTGCCGCCATGGGCCAGCTCCACCGCCATGGCATGGCTGGCCCGGTCAGCCTGCTGCAAGTGGGCAGCTGTCTCGCTCACTAGCAGCGAGTTGATCGCTTCCATCACGCCTACAAAGGGCACCACCTTGCGAAGCTCTATCAGCGGAAGGCCGGCCGTTTCAGCTGCTGCCACCATCGACGACGGTATCGAGGCCAGCTCCGTGCCAGTCTCTATGGCCAGCGCGGCCACGCCGCGTTCTGCCAGCTCCCAGATGTAGTCCGCGCGCCGTTTGTCCGTTGCCAACGCAAGAGCCTGGCCGCCGGTCAGCAACAGTTCACCGCCGCCAAGTAGCGGGGCAATGTCCAAAACCTCACTGGAGTGAATCCAGCGCAGCTGCGTCTGGGCCGCAATGGCCGCCGCTGCGCGGATCACCGGATCCGCGGGCGTGAGGGTGGAATGTTTCAAAACATCCTGCAGGCGTATTGGCATGACACTCCGTCGCGTTTTCTCATAAACTTCAAGACACATTGTATGTGGTGCATGTGGCCTGGGACACATAATCTTGAGGAATCCCCATCCCCTCAACGAAGAGGCCCCAATGCAACAAAAACCCTCAACCGCAGGAGCAGGACAGCAACCTGCACTTGAAGATTGCGAAGCCTGGCTCCAGCCGATCCCCGAATCCCAGCGGACACACAAGGTCTCCGGACAGTTCTGGATCTGGGCCGGCGCCAACCTGGCGCCCATCAACTGGGTACTGGGTGCCCTCGGAATCCACTTGGGGCTGGGTTTCGCGGATACCGTCATCGTCCTGGTCCTGGGCAACCTGATCGGCATGCTGCTCTTCGGCTGCTTTGTGCTCCTCGGCCAGAAGACCGGCGCCACCGGCATGGTCCTGGCCCGCGCAGCCTTCGGCCGCCGCGGCAACTACCTGCCGGCAGCCATCCAGGCGGTCCTGGTGATCGGCTGGTGCGCGGTTAACACGTGGATCATCCTGGACCTGGTCATGGCACTCTTCGGCACGCTGGGATGGGTGGATCCCACAGCACACAACTATGGCTGGAAGATTGGCGTCGCCACCGCCATCATGGCCGCGCAGGTAGCCATCGCCTGGTTCGGCTACAAAGCCATCGCAGCCTTCGAAAAGTGGACCGTGCCGCCCACCATCCTCATCCTGGCCGTCATGTCCGCTGTGGCCTGGTTCGGCATGAAGATCAACTGGACGTACGCCGGTCCCGCCGGCAACATCCTGGAAGGCTCCGAACGGATCGCGGCCATGAGCGCCGTGATGACCGCCATCGGCATCGGCTGGGGCATCACCTGGTTCACCTACGCCGCCGACTACTCCCGGTTCGTGAGCACCCAAGTTCCCAAGAAAAAGGTCTACATGGCGTCGGTCCTTGGCCAGTTCATCCCCGTTGTCTGGCTGGGCATCCTCGGCGCAAGCCTGGCCACCAACAGCGGCGAAATCGACCCCGGGAAGCTCATCGTCCAGAACTTCGGCGTCCTCGCGCTGCCGGTGCTGCTCATGGTGCTGCACGGCCCCATCGCCACCAACATCCTCAACATCTACACCTTCTCGGTCGCCACGCAGTCGCTGGACATCACCATCAGCCGCCGCAAACTCAACCTGTTCGTCGGCGTCTTCTCCCTCGCCGCCGTCGTGTTCTTCATCTTCCAGGAAGACTTCGCAACAGTCCTCGACGCCTGGCTCATCGGGCTCGTGGCGTGGGTTGCCGCGTGGGGCGGAGTCATGCTGGTCCACTACTTCTGGATCGAGAAGCGCTGGCCGGGCAACCCGGAGAGGCTCTTCGACGCCGTCGGCACCAAACGCCTCCCCGGCGTCAACTGGGCAGGTGTCGTCTCCCTCCTGGTCGGCATCTTCGCCACCTGGCTGTTTATGTACGGACTCGTTCCGGCGATGCAGGGCCCCATTGCCGTGGCTCTGGGCGGCTGGGACCTGTCCTGGCTTGCCGGCGGCCTTGCCAGTGCCGGCACCTACGCCATCCTCGGGCCGAAGGTCCACCGCAAATACCTCGAGGCCGACCAAACGGACACCGCCGCCCACCCGGCGTCCGCAGACCTGGGATTCGACGCCCAGACCAGCGCCCCCGCCGGTCTCTGAAACGCCCCGGACCTGAATTACTAGCGGACACTGAAACTCAAGGAAACAAGACATGACCTTTGAAGCATTCGCGGATTCAGCCCATCCCATCACCTGGCCTGACGGTAAGCGGGCAGCAGCCTCGTTCACGTTCGACGTCGACGCCGAGTCCTGCACCATCGCCCACGATCCGAAGAGCACGCGCCGGATGTCCCTGATGACCCACCAGTCGTACGGGCCCAAGGTGGCGGTCCTGCGTCTGCTTCAGATCCTCCAGCGACAGGACATTCGGGCCACCTTCTTCGTTCCCGGCTTCACGGCAGACTGCTACCCGGACACGGTCCGGCGCATCGTGGACGCCGGGCACGAGGTGGCCCACCACGGGTACCTGCACGAACCCATGCAGGGGATCGACGCCGAGACCGAGGCCCGCTACATCGACCGCGGGCTCGAGGCCCTCGCGAAGGTCGGCGTGGAACCGGTGGGTTACCGCGCGCCGTGGTGGGAACTGAACTGGCACTCCCCTGCGCTCCTGGCGGACCGAGGTTTCCTCTACGATTCGAGCCTGCTCGACGGCGACGCACCGTACCGTTTCAGCGTCGCCCCCGGCGACAGCCGGGACATCGTGGAGATCCCGGTCGACTGGACCCTGGACGACTGGGAACAGTACGCGTTCTACCCCGGAGTTACCGGCAGCGGCGTCATCGAAAGCCCGGCCAAGGTCCTGGAAATGTGGACCCTGGAGGCGGAGGCACACCATGCCCAGGGCAGCTGCTTTGTCCTGACCAACCACCCGTTCATCTCCGGCCGGCCGTCCAAGGCCGTTGCCCTGGAAAAGCTGATTGACCGGGTGAAGTCAATGGACGGAATGTGGGTCACCACCATGGAGGACATCGCCGAGCATACCCGCAGGACCGTCGAGGAGGTCCACATCCACGCCCGGATCGAGGTCCCTTCCTTTCCGGACACGGGCGCCCGGTTCACGCCGGCCGCGGTCCGGCAGCAGACACCGGCCGGTAGCCACGGCCGGTAACCCCGGACTGCGATAAGCGGCACACAAGGAAGCGCCCGACGGCGGCAGGAGACTGCCGCCGTCGGGCGCTTCTTGCGTTGTGTGGGACCGTCAGCGGACACCCTAGGCGAGCAGGCGCTCCACGTCCGCCACTTCCGGGTAGGCCGCCTGCGTTCCCTTGCGCGTGGTAGCCAGCGCGGCGGCAATCGAAGCGAAAGCGGCGGCGTCAGCCAGCGGCGCGCCGGCTGCCAGGCGGGCCGCCACGGCCCCCGTGAACGCGTCGCCCGCGCCGGTGGTGTCCACGGCCTTGACCTTGATGGGTGCCACCCGGACCAGCTGCTGCCCGGCAGGAGCCAGCGAATCCAGCACCACAGAGCCGTGGGCCCCCAGCGTGACCAGGACGCGTTGCAGGCCCCGCTCGGCGAAGTGCAGCCTGACCGCTTCCCAATGGCTGACATCCGCGTCGCTGCCGGGAATTTCGGCGGAACCGGGATTCCCGGCGGAGCCGAGGAACAGCGACGCCTCATGGGCGTTGACCAGCAGGACGTCGGTCAGGTCCGCCAGCGCCTGCGGGATTTCCGCGTACGGCGAGAGGTTCAGCAGAACTGTGGCGCCGGCGTCGTGCCCTGCCCGGGCGGCGGACTCAACCGTGTCAAGGCTGACTTCCAGGCAGAGACAGACCACTGCGGCGCCGTCGAACGTTTCCGCCGCAGCGGCGACGTCCGCCGGCGAGAGGGTGCCGTTGGCGCCGGCGGAGATGATGATGTTGTTTTCGCCGCTGGAATCCACGGCGATGACGGCGACGCCGGTGGCCTCGGTTGCTGAGGTGCGCACGCCGGAGATGTCCACCCCGGCGCCGGCAGCGGAGGACAGGAGCATGTCGCCGTTGGCGTCCACGCCCACGGCACCCACAAGACTGACGGACCCGCCCAGCAGGCTGGCGGCGACGGCCTGGTTGGCGCTTTTGCCGCCCGGGTTCACGGCGAAACCGTTGCCGTGCACCGTCTCGCCGGGCAGCGGCAGCCGCTCGCAATAAATGGTCAGGTCCGCGTTCAGGGAACCGACGACGACGATCCGGCCGCGGGTGCCGGCTGTTGCGGCGGTCATTCGGTCACCTCAGCCTCGACGGGCTTGGGGATCAGGAGCGACGCGGCGAACGCGGCCACCGTGATGACCAGGCCCGTCACCACCACGGAGAGGTAGGACGCCTTGGCGTCGCCGAGAGCCGAGGTGGCCACCAGCACTGCGGGCAGCACCAGGAAGCTCAAGCCGGCGCCCAGGTTGAAGGCGCCCGCGTTCATGCCGGGCAGGAACCCCGGGTTTCCGGCGGGTGAGAGGACAACTCCGAGTCCGTTCAGCATGATGTTGACCGTACCGGCGTACATGATGCCCAGCAAGACCGTTCCGGCGATCATCATGGGCAGGCTGCTGAGGCCGAAGAACGCGATGATGGCCAGGGCGGCGATGCTGCCCAGCATGCCGATACGCAGGACCTTGGTGTAACCGAGAATGGGCGCGAGCCTGCGGCTGAGGGGACCCACCAGCCAGCCGAGCAGGGCGTACGGGGTGAGGATGATGAGCGACATTTCCGTGGGGCCGATGCCGAATCCCGGGTCAGCGGCCTGCACGTACGCCGGTACGATCCCGTTGATGACGGCGAAGATGCCGGTCATGGTCAGCGTGATGGTCAGCAGCGGCGCCCAGGTGGAGCGCTGCCGCAGGTGGACGGTTTCCACCATGGGCTGTTTGGCGCGCTTTTCCACCGTCCAGAAGCAGTAAAATGCGACGGCGGCAACCACCACCAGCCCGATGGCCAGCAGGAGCGTGCCGGGCGCGAAGGCGCCCACCAGCTTGGAGCCCTCGTTGAGGGCGGTGAGCAGCGCACCCACGGCCACGACGATGAAGAACACGCCCAGCCAGTCCATGGAGGTGCCGGCGGCCGGCTTGCTCTCGCCGGCGAGGACGGCGATCAGGGCGGTGGCGACGAGGGCCAGGACCACCATCAGCCAGAAGATGCTGCGGAACCCGAAGTGCTCGGCGAAGTAGCCGCCCACGAACGAGTCGACGCCGGCCACGCCGCCGTTGACCGCGGTGATGAGGCCCATGAGCGTCCCGTATTTGCGCGGGTTGCTGACGGCGGAGCGGAGCATGATCAGGCATAACGGCACCGTGGGGCCGCTGACGCCCTGGATGATGCGGCCCACAAAGAGCCAGGTCACGTCGGGAGCCATGGCCGCGATGACCGAACCGCCGGCCATCAGGAGCATCATGCCGATCAGGATCTTCTTCCGGCCGATGATGTCACTCAGGCGGGGCAGGAAGACGGAGAACAGGGCGGCCGCGGTGAAGAACCAGGTCTGGGAGAGGCCGATGACGGCCTGATCGGTGTTCAGTTCCTTGCCCATGGTGACCAGGGCCGGGCTGAGCATGGAGGCGTTGAGCTGGAAGGCGACGCACGCGGCCAGCAGGGCGACCATCAGGGCGGTGACGTTGCCCCGGCTGGTCTTTGCCTCAATGAGGGTGGCGCTCATTTACTTGCCTCCCGTGGCTGCTGCAAGGCCTGCTGCTTCAAGAACGGCCGGTTCGCCGATGCGCACGAGGGCATCCGTGACGAGGTCCCAGAAACGGGCGTGGTCCAGGTCAACGGCCACGGACGTGGTGCAGTCGTCCGGTGCGGGGGCGCGGAAGTCGGCCACGGTCATGCCGAGCGTCAGTGTGCCCTGCAGTTCGATGTCCACCGGAACCTTGCGAGTGGTGACGATGCTGGGATCGATCACGTAGGCCACGGCGCACGGATCGTGGACGGGCGGGAAGTCAAAGCCCTGGGCGTCCTTGTAGGTCTGGGTGAAGAACTCCATCAGTTCCATCACGAACTTGGCGGGTCCGGTACCCACAGCCGCAATCCTCTCCACCACATCCGGGGTGGCCAGGGCCTGGTGCGTGAGGTCCAGGCCCACCATCACCACGGGCCACTTCTCGTTGAATACGATGTGGGCGGCCTCGGGGTCGATGATGATGTTGAATTCGGCCACGGCGCTCCAGTTGCCCACGTGGTAGCCGCCGCCCATAAGGACAACTTCCTTGACGCGTTCCACAATGCGTGGCTCCTTGCGGGCTGCCAGCGCGATGTTGGTGAGGCCGCCGGTGGGAACCAGGGTGACCGTTCCGGGTTCGTGGGCCATCACAGTGTCAATGATGAGGTCGACGGCGTGGCGCGGGTCCAGTTCGATGGTGGACTCGGGCTGTGCGGGGCCGTCCATGCCCGTTTCTCCGTGGATGGACGGCGCGGTTTCGATGGTGCGGACCAGGGGCCGGCCGCAGCCGGCGGCAAAAGGTACGCCGGTGATGCCGGCGATGGTCCCGACGGCGAGCGCGTTCTTGGTGACCTTTTCGAGCGTCTGGTTGCCCACCACGGTGGTGACGGCCAGCAGTTCAATATCAGGGTTGCCGTGCGCGAGCAGGATGGCCACGGCGTCGTCATGCCCGGGGTCGCAGTCAAGAATGATTTTCTTGGGGGCGGGTTTCATCGGTTTGGATTCCACGTTAAATCTCCACGTCATTGGGGCCTGCCGGAGCAGTGGCCGAAAGCATTCACGGAGATCATGACACCTGCCCAAGCCGCGCGTCAAGCGCTTAACGTTGCCGCACGTCAAACGCTTGATGTCTTGGCGGCGCTTTCAGACCGTGGGGCCTCAGTTGGCTAGCGAGCCACTACTCGTGCAGGCGAGCCCACAACAATGGCACTTTCCGGTACGTCCTTCGTGACCACGGACGCAGCCGCCACAACGGCATCATCACCGATCGTCACGCCCGGCAGAATTGTGGCGTTGGCCCCGATCCAAACATTGCGGCCAATGACCACAGGGGCCGGGTGCATGTCCGCGCGACGGCTCGGCATGAGGTCGTGGTTGAGCGTGGCTATCACCACGTTGTGCCCGATCAGACAGTCGTCCCCGATGACCACACCGCCCTGGTCCTGAAACTTGCACCCGGAATTGATGAAGATCCGTTCCCCGAGGGAGATGTTCTTCCCGAAGTCGGAGTAGAAGGGCGGGAAAACCGTCACAGATTCGTCAACCGGCTTGCCGGTCAGCTGAGCTAACAGCTCCCGTACCCGCTCCGGTTCCTGATATCCGCCAGTGATGCGCAGGGCATCCTGGCTGACCCGGTGCATGACCTCATGCAACGGCGAGTCCCCGGTGATGGTGTGTCCGGCATTCAGCGCCTCAAGGAGATCGGCGAGTTCCATGGTGTCTTTTCAGTCAAAGCTCGTCACGCGTGTTCGCACACTTTAATTGTTGGGTTTTGCTGCTTCCGAAACCGCCGTGGCCGCCCAGCTGGTGAGGAGTTTGATGCGCTCTTCGTGGGTCGTCCCGGGTTCGGCGGTGTAGAAGCTGACGTCTCTGACGACACCCGGGGAGGTAGGCAACGCCAGGGACTGGTAGGTCAGCTCCAGGTCGCCGACCACGGGGTGTCGCAGCCGCTTGGTTCCCTCGTGTCGGAAACGGATGTCATGCGATGCCCACAGCGTGCGGAACTCGGGGCTCAAGGTGGATAGTTCGCCTACGAGTTCGCGCAGAGAGCGGTCGTTGGGCTCACGGCCGGCTTCGGCACGCAGCAGGGCGGCGGTGGCCGCGGCGCCGGCGTCCCAGTCGACGAAGAACTCCCGTGCGGCCGGGTCGAGGAAGTGAAAGCGTGCGAAGTTTGCTTGGCCGTTGGCAGTGGTGGTTTCGCTAGCAAACATGGGCGCGTGGAGTGCGCGCCCCAGCGCATTAGAGGCCACGATATCGAGGCGGCCATTGCGGACGAACGCGGCCGACGTGGTGATGGAGTCAAGCAGCCAATGGACAGTGACCGCCAGCCCCACTTCCTTGCGGCGGGAATGCGTCCGGCGCATGGGCCGGGCGGCCCGTGCCAGCTCGAAAAGGTACAGGCATTCCTCATCATTCAGGTGCAGTGCCCCGGCGACGGCCTTGAGGACGTCGTCAGACACGCCGCTGATGTTGCCCTTCTCCAGCCGCGCGTACCACTCGGTGCTCACTCCGGCGAGGACAGCAACCTCTTCGCGGCGCAGTCCGGGAACGCGGCGACGGCTGCCCGCGGGAAGCCCCACCTGCTCCGGGCGGATTTTGGCGCGGCGGCTGGCCAGGAAGTCCCGGATGTCGGCGCGGTTGTCGGGCAGGTTGTCCATGAATCCACGATAGCCCCAGTTCACCAGGCTAAAGGGGGGAGAGCTTGTACCCCAATAAACGCAGCCTTCTTCAGCCGATGGAAATAGGGTGATATTGATGCAAAGGCACCCCCTAAACAGGAGAAGAATGTTTACCGTTAGTTCCTACGCCGCACCGTCCGCCGCTGAGCCGCTCGTTCCCACGAAGATCGAACGCCGCGACGTCGGCCCCCTTGATGTCCTGATCGACATCAAGTTCGCCGGCATCTGCCACTCTGACATCCACACCGTCCGCGGGGACTGGGGTCCCCAGTCCTACCCATTGGCCCCCGGCCACGAGATCGCCGGCATCGTCACCGAGATCGGCTCGGCGGTCACCAAGCACGCTATCGGCGACCGGGTCGGCGTCGGCTGCATGGTCAACTCCTGCCGCGAATGCGTCAACTGCCTCAAGGGCGAAGAGCAGTACTGCCTGAATGGCAACGTCGGCACCTATGGCGCTGTGGACCGCGACGGCACCATCACGCAGGGTGGCTACTCCACGCACGTCGTCGTGACCGAAGACTTTGTTGTGCGGATCCCCGAAGGCATCGCGCTCGACGCCGCCGCTCCCCTGCTGTGCGCGGGCGTCACCACGTACTCCCCACTGCGGCACTGGGGTGCCGGCCCTGGGAAGAGAGTTGCCGTCGTCGGCCTGGGCGGCCTCGGCCACATGGCCGTTAAGCTCGCCCACGCCATGGGCGCGGAAGTCAGCGTACTTTCCCAGTCGCTCAAAAAACAGGAGGACGGGCTGAAGCTGGGCGCGGACCACTACTACGCCACCAGCGACGAGACCACCTTTGAGGATCTCGCCGGCAGCTTCGACCTGATCATCAACACCGTGAGCGCATCGATCGACATCAGTGCCTACCTGCAGCTGCTCACCCTCGACGGCGCCCTGGTCAACGTCGGTGCTCCCGCTGAACCGCTCCCGGTCAACGCGTTCGCCCTCATCATGGGCCGCCGCTCCTTCGCCGGCTCCATGATCGGCGGGATCCGCGAAACCCAGGAAATGCTCGACTTCTGCGCCGAGCACAACCTCGGCGCCGAAATCGAAGTCATCCCGGCCAGCAAGATCAACGATGCCTACGAACGCGTCCTTGCCTCCGACGTCCGCTACCGGTTCGTCATCGACACCTCCACTCTCGTCTAGAACACCGGCGGGCAGCACCGGCCCTCCACGCCTACTACGATCGAAGGATGGAATCCGCGGAGCAGGTGCAGCAATCCGTCCGCTCTCGGCGCATCACCGCCGCCATGGTCGCGGCCCGCGCCGGCGTCTCGACGGCGACGGTTTCCCTGGTGGCCAACGGCAAGACTGCCGGTCGCGTTTCTGAGGACAACATTGCCAGAGTGCGGGACGCAATTTCCGAGCTCGGGTACGTGGTGGACGGGATCGGCAGCTCGCTGGCCAAAGGCGTCAGCTCCATCGTGATCCTCGTGTCTCCGGACATCTCCAACCCGTTTTTCGCCAAGGTGATCGCCGGGGTCCGGGAGTCACTCGGGGCTGATTACCAGCTGCTGCTGTCCGTCACCGACGCGGGCGAATTTCCGCAGGCCGGCGACGTCCGGAAGCTGATGGCACTCCGGCCGGCCGGGCTGCTCGTGGGTGCCCCAAACGCCGAATTCCTGGAAGAACTTTCTGCCGCGGGCCCCGTGGTCCTGCTCGATGCTCCAGGGCTGGAGGCCTACGCCCCGTCCGTCAATCTGGACGTTGCGCACGGCGCGGGGGAGCTGGCGGGACACCTGGCAGATGCAGGGCATCGGCAGGTGGCCTACGTGGACAGTGTCACCGGCACAGCGACGTTCGCCATCCGCCGCGAAGCCTTCCTGGACGAGGCAGCGGCCCACGGAATATCGGTGGGGCCCGGCCACATCATCAGGACCACCATCGACGTCGGGGCGTCTGCCGCCGCGTTCGCCGCCGCCTGGCCCGCGTGGCAGCAGGCCGGGGTCACCGCCGTCGTCTGCTGCACTGACACCCACGCCTATGGGGTGCTGCAGGAAGCGCGGGTGGCAGGCGTCCAGATCCCGGGCCAGCTGGCCATCGCCGGCTTCGATGATCTGCCGTACTCCGCCACCAGCAATCCCAGCCTGACCAGCGTGCATCTGCCGGCGACCTTGTTGGGGCTGAAGGCCGGCGGGCAGCTGCGCCGACTTATGGAAGGCCACCAGCTGGAGCAGCCGCAGCTGACGCTGGAAAGCTCCCTGGTGGTCCGCAACTCCACCTCGGCAACGGCCCCTTCATAGCCAACGCTCTCTCACTTTCCCTAAGAAAGTGAGAGAGCGTTGCCGCATTTCTTAGAATAAGTGAGAGAGCGTCCTGATGGGGTGCTGTCACACCCCCGCCGTAAGCTGGGGGCATGCCGAGTAACTGGGACAGCCTGGACATCAGCCTGCGTGAATCCGTGCAGGAAAACGTGGAGATCTACGAGCGCGTCCGCCCTGCCCTGAAGCTGGTCACCAAGGACGTTCTCCACATCCTCCGCGACATGTTGAAGGACACCGAGGTCACTCCGCTGTTTGTCACCGGGCGCACCAAATCGGTGGAATCCTTCCGGGAGAAGATTTCCCGGATTGAGGAACCGCTGGAACCCGGCGGCCCCCCGGTGCTGAAGTTCCCGGACCCGTTCCGCACCCTCAATGACATGGTGGGCGTGCGCGTTATCACCAAGCTGCCCGCGGAGAACGCCCTGGTGGCCAACATCATCAAGCGCCAGCGCCAGGTGTTCGACTGCCGCGGCGACCGGGAGAAGGACATCGGCTCCATCGAGTCCGGCACGTACGGCTACTCCAGCCGCCACCTCATCCTGCGCACCATCCAGAACGAGGCCGTCAAGGATTACCAGCAGGCCTTCAACCCGGACATTCAGGCCAACGGCAGCTACTTCTTCGAATGCCAGATCCGCACCGTCTTCGCCCACGCCTGGAGCGAGATCGAGCACGACATCCGCTTCAAGGCCGAGGACCCCCGCGCCTGGACTCCGCATTTCGACCGCCAGTTCACCGCCACCGCCGCCATGCTGGAAACGGTGGAGAGCGCCTTCGCGGACCTGCACGAACGCTACGAGGAAGTCCGCAGCTACTGGGATGTCGAGGGTGAGGGCGCCGCGCAGCTCACACCCAACCGGATCCGGGACGTTTGGCGCACGCTGCTGCCGCACGTGGACCGCAAAGTCGATGACGACTGGGGCTGGGCCGCCGAGCTTATGGCCGCCCACGGCCTCAACCAGACCGTCCAGCTGGCCGGCCTTCTGAGCGCCCAGCGGATCACCGAGGTCCGCAAGGCGCTGGACCACCGCTACTCCCCCGGCCCGGACCGCCTGCTGGATGACCTCCTGCTCTGGCAGTACGGCACCAAACACATTGACCTCACCGCAGAGGCGCCCGACGCCGTCCCGCACCCGCGGCGCGACAGCCTCCTGCGGCGGCTCAAACAGATCGAGCGCTACCGCCAGACCAAGTCCGAGTAGACCAATCGCGGAGCCGCAGGATTATTGGGCACCACCGACATTTCAACTACCCTTGACTCATGGTGGAGGCTGTTGTAAACGGACCTCCGATGCTCCCGGTTCCAGCCCCGCGGCAAGATCCGGCACCTGTTTATGCCCCTCTCTGACAAGGATTCCGCCATTTCCACGGACGCATTCTTCGCCACGCTCACCCGGATCCGCAACGTCATCCTGCCTGCGGCCGCACGGTCCTGGCTGAACACGCCGCGTGGACTTCTCACCGGCTTCATCCTGGTGCACCTGGGTTTCCTGATCTTCGCGGCGCTGCTGTCCCTGCGGGGCGAAGCTTTCAGCGACACGTTCATTTACCGCGACTGGGCCCGGGCGGGTTTCGACGAAGCGAACCTCAGCGGAGGCCCCAGCCCGTGGGTTTACCCCATCCTCGCGCTGATCCCCATGGCGCTAGCAGGGCTGGCTGGTCCCGGACCGTTCTTCTTCCTGTGGGTGCTGATGACCACCATCCTCAACGGCTGGGGCCTGGCCAAGCTCACGGAGCGCGGCCGCAACCTGAACGCGATCCCCGCGGGCTGGTGGTGGCTGGTGTTCACCCTGCTCATGGGCTGGCTGGGCTTCGCTCGCGTGGACGGCCTCACCGCACCGATCGTCCTGGTGGCCCTGGCCTACGGCGTGGGCCAGCCGTTTATCGCCTCGGTCCTGCTTGCCGCAGCCACCTGGGTGAAGGTCTGGCCGGCCGCAGTGATGCTGGCCCTCTTCGCCGTCGTCAAGAACCGCCTGCTGGTGGTGCTGGCAGGCGTGGCAACCTCAGCGGTGGTGGTGGCTCTGGCCGCCGTCGTGGGCAGTGTTCCCAAACTGCTGAACTTCCTGACGCAGCAGGGCGACAGGGGCATGCAGCTCGAGGCAACGTTCACCACTCCGTGGCTGTGGCTGTCCGTGCTGAACATCGGCGATTCCCGGATGTACATGAACACCGATATCAACTCGATGCAGGTGGACGGCCCCGGAACGGCAGTGATGTCCGTGCTGATGCAGCCGCTCCTCATCCTTGCCGCCCTGCTCGTGGCCGGACTGACCTTCTGGGCGCTGCACAACGGCAAGCTCAACGGCAACGGCAAGGCCGACGGCGCGGTGGACCGCACCGAGCTGCTGCTGGCCGGAGCCCTCACCCTGGCCACCGCCTTTGTGGTGTTCAACAAGGTGGGCTCACCCCAGTTCATGGTGTGGCTGGCCCCCGCCGTAGCGGTGGGGCTGGCGCACAGCTGGCGTGAATGGCGGGTCCCCGCGGCCATGCTCATCGCCATCGCGGTGGCAACGTTCTTCATCTACCCGCTGTTCTACGATGCCCTCAGCCACAACAACCCCCTCATGGCCGGCGTGCTGACCATCCGCAACGTCCTCCTGGTGGTCCTGTTCCTGTGGTCGGTCCGGCGCCTGTACTCGCTGGGCAAAAAGACTTCCGCGTCCGTCCCCGCGCTCAAGGAGTCCTAAGATTTCCACGAAGTTCTTCGACCGGCTGGTCAGCGTCCGCAGCACCGTCCTGCCCGCGCGCGTGGTGGACTGGTTCGCCCGTCCGTCCAGCGTCTGGTGGGGCTTCGCAGTCATCCACCTGTATTTCCTTGGCTGGATGGCGTCGTTCTTCCTCAACGGCGATACGTTCAGCGACACCGAGCAGTACCGCCAGTGGGCCATGGACGGCTACAATCCGGACAGCCTGGACGGCAAGATCAGCCCCTGGGTATACCCAGTGCTGGCGCAGATCCCCATCTTCCTCGCGAACATTGCCGGACCCAGCCTGTACCTCCTGTGCTGGTTCCTGATCATCACAGCCCTCAACGCCGTCGGGCTTGCTTTCCTGACGCGCGGGCCGCGGAAGGTGAAGGGCATCGCCCCGGCCTGGTGGTGGCTGTTTTTCACGGTATTTATGGGCTATCTCAGCTTCGCCCGGGTGGAGGGAATCACCGCCCCCATCGTGCTGATTGCCCTGCTGTACGCGGCCGAACGCCCCGTGGTGGCGGGGATCCTGCTGAGCGTGGCCACCTGGCTCAAGGTGTGGCCGGCAGCGGTCCTCGTGCCCATCGTTATTGCCAGCCGGAAACGGATCCAGGTACTGGCGTCCGGTGTCGCAGTCACCGCCGTCGTGGGCCTGGGCACGTACCTGTCCGGCGGGCTGCCGCACATCATGGACTTCCTGACCAACCAGGGCGAGCGTGGGATGCAGCTTGAAGCCACGTTCTCCACGCCGTGGGTGTGGCTCAGCGTCTTCAACATCGCCGGTTCCAAGATGGCGGACAACACGGCCATCAACTCCACAGAGGTCTACGGCCCCGGCGCCAGCGTGGCCGCGTTGCTGATGCAGCCCCTGCTGATCCTCGCCGCCGTGGTGGCGGCAGTCCTGCTGGTCAGGGCCCTGAACCGCGGTGCCGAGCGGGAGGAACTCTTCCTCGAGGGTGCGCTGATGATGACCACGGCGTTCATCGTGTTCAACAAGGTGGGTTCGCCGCAGTTCATTATCTGGCTGGCCCCCGTGATCATCGCGGGCCTGACGCACGACTGGGAGCGGTGGAAGGTTCCCGCGGCGCTGCTGATGGGAATCGCGGTGACCACCTTTGTGATCTATCCGCTGTTCTACACGCCGCTCATCCACGCCCACCCGGTCATGGCCGCCATCCTCACCACGCGCAACGTGCTGCTGGTGGTGCTGCTCTGGTGGTCGGTGAAGCGGACCGCCGAGCTCGGCCGGAAATCACAGGCGGTCACGCAGGCCGCCTGACCCGGGCCGCCTTAGGGTAGTGCCATGACTTTGGGGGAAGAAAACACAAACAGGCCGGGGCTCCGCCGTTGGCTGCCGCTGCTGGCACCGATCCTTGCGGCAGCCGCGGTTGCCACCGGACTTGCTGCAGTCTTGGCGCCCCGGCAGGAGATCGGGTGGTTCGCCTACGCACCCCTGGCTAACCAGACCTTCACATCGGACACGATGGTCCTGATGGACAGCGGTGCTCGGACCGGTTATTTACTCATTGCAGTGGCCCTGCTGACATTGGCGTTCTGGTTGGGTTACCGCCTGGGTCTTCGGCGCAGGGCCGCGTCGTAGAGTTCCGCTCGTTAGAGCTCTTTGGCGGAGCCGGCGCGCCTCAGCGGGCGGTGCGGCGCTGGTCCAGGACCCAGCGCCAACCCCGCCGGGCCCAGTCCGAGGGTTTGCCCTCGATCAGCAGCTTCCGCGTATGGATGTCCAGGACCAGCAGGTAGAACGTGAACAGCAGCGCCGTCACGAACGCCAGCGACGACGCGTCAATGGCCAGCTCCACAAAGGACCAGACCGAGAGCTGGTCCTGTGCGCCGAAGACCACAAAGAACGTCACGCCCACGTAGAGGCACCGGATCTGCCAGTCGTTCCGGATGCCGGTGGCGGCCAGGAACGGCACAAACCAGAGAATGTACCAGGGCTGGATGATGGGCGAAAGCATCACGACGGCGGCGAACGCCAGGGCCAGCCGGCGCACCGCCCGCGAGTAATCGCCACGGAACATCAGCAGCAGCACCAGCCCGATGGCCGCCCACTTCATGCCGGTCCGCAGCAGGTCCGCGATGGTGCCGCCCGCCAATCCCAGCACGTTGCCGAGGAACTCGACCTGCTGCCCCAGGAACCCTGACGGCGAATAGCCGGTGTAACCCGGCGTCGGGTCCATGATGGCCCACACCCACCCCAACCCGAGGTTGTACGGGATCCCGCTGACTGCCAGCACCGCGAAACTGATTCCCGCCGTCGCGCCCCAAATGAGGAACTTCCGCGTCCACGAGGCGGCCGGCCCGGCCCACATAACCCCGATGAACGGGAGCAGCAGAACCGTGATGGGCTTGATCCCGATGGAGGCGGTGACCAGCAGGATTCCGGCCAGGTATCGCTTCGTCGCGGCGAAGTAGACACCGGCGACGGCGAGGCCCACCATGAGCGCGTCGTTGTGGGCGCTGGCCACGAAACTGATGAGGAACAGCGGGTTGGCCACCGCGATCCAGAGTGCCCGCGCGCCGTTGATGCCGTGCAGTTCGGCCAGCTTGGGTACGTAGATGACGCAGAGCAGGACCCCGACGCCGGCGATCAGGCGGAACAGCAGCACGGACACGTCGGGCTGCGCCCCTGTCAGCTCCACCACGCCGCGGGCGAGCCACAGGAAGTAGGGCCCGTAGGGGGTCCGGTTCTCGGCCCAGGCCGGGTCCGCGCCGAGGGCAAACCAGTTGTTGAGGGTGGAAATGCCCACGGTGTAGGGGTTCTGGCCTTCCATGACCAGGCGGCCCTGTCCCGTGTAGGCGTAGACATCGCGGGAGAAGATGGGGACGGCCAGCAGGAGCGGCAGGGACCAGGCGGAGATGGCTATGACCACCGACCGCAGCGAGTGTTCGTCCCAGTCGTCCAGCCGCTGGCCCAGCCGGAGCCAGGACCGCATCAGGAGCATCGCCCCCACCGTCAGGAGCACGGTGGACAGCGTCACACCCCAGCCCTCGGTCCGCAGGGCGATGACCACCGGCTGGCGGATCATGGGTGAGCCGTTGGCGATCCAGCCCGTTCCGATCGAGCCCACAAACATCATGAGGGCGCCGAGGAAGCCCTGCCAGGTGGCGATGTACACCCGGCGCTTGGTGGGGGGGGCTACGGCGGGCGCGGCAGATTTCGGGAGCTCCGCGCCGGCCGCTGTCTTTTTCGACGGACCGGGAACGCTCTCCGAAGTGCTGATGTGTGAACCGCCTGCCGTCATGTCTTGTGTGGTCCCCTACTTACGTTACGGCGCTGGCTGGACTAGCTATAGGCCGGTCTACAACCCAGTCATTTTAGCAGTTGGCCCGCGGCCTGCCCCAGACTTGTAGGGGCGGACGTGCCCCCTATTTCGCAATGAGGCGTGGCGCCGCCCCATCCCCGCCTATGAATGAAGCCGCCACTGCCGGCTTCACCTGCACGATTGGACCCAGCCGTGGCCGTACGAAGCGTCCCAGATGCCCGGACCAGCACGCCTCAGCAGCTCCAATCAGTCCGTGCCACGCTTCGCTCGCCGCGGCGGCTGAAGACCGAGGCGCTGGCAGGCCTGGTGGTGGCGCTGGCGCTGATCCCGGAGGCGATCGGCTTCTCGGTGATCGCGGGCGTGGATCCGCGGATCGGCCTGTTTGCCTCGTTCACCATGGCTGTCACCATCTCCTTTGTGGGCGCTGGCGGTCCTCGGCGTCACCCGGTTGATGCGGTTCATCCCGCGCTCGGTGATGGTGGGCTTCGTGAACGCCCTGGCGATCCTCGTGTTTATGGCGCAGATTCCCGAACTGATCGGCGTGCCGTGGATGGTCTACCCGCTGGCGGCCATGGGCCTGGTCATCGTGGTGGGACTGCCAAGAATTACGACGGCGGTGCCCTCACCCGTGGTGGCCATCGTGGTGCTCACCCTGTTTGCCGTGCTGGCCAGCGTGGATGTGCCCACCGTCCAGGACAAGGGCCAGCTGCCCGAGAGCCTGCCTTCGGCGTTTGTCCCCAACGTCCCGCTGACGTGGGAGACATTCCAGGTCCTCGCACCGTTCTCGGTGTCTGTGGCGTTGGTGGGGCTGCTCGAATCGCTGATGACCGCCAAGCTCGTGGACGACATCACGGACACCCGCTCCAACAAGACCCGCGAGTCCTGGGGCCAGGGCGTGGCGAACATCGTCACCGGCTTCTTCGGCGGCATGGGCGGCTGCGCCGTGATCGGCCAGACCATGATCAACGTCAAGGGATCCGGGGCCCGGAGCCGGGTATCCACATTCCTGGCCGGCGTCTTCCTGCTGGTTCTGGTGGCGGTGCTCGGCGACGTTGTGGCCTGATTCCGATGGCCGCGCTGGTGGCCGTGATGATCTTCGTTTCCGCCATCACCTTCGACTGGCACGCCATCACTCCGCGGAGCACGGGCGAAAAGTGGAGCTGATCGGGCTGAATGCCGCCAGTGGCTATGCGGGAACGGCTGGCGGGAAAGCTCAACTGACGGGCTAGCCTCGCGGGTCGCTGTGGACGGCGCGGTTCCGTCCCAGCGACTTGGCCGCATAGAGGGCCCGGTCAGCGGCTGCGATGAGGTCTTCCACATCGGACGTCGCGGCGTCGTACAATGCCACACCGTAACTGACGGTGGGCATCTCCAGCCCGTCGACGGTGGGCACTTGGGCGAGCCGCCTGCTGACCTCCTCGGCGATTTCCTCCGCGCGCCCGGCGGAGGCGCCCGGGATGAGGAGGATGAACTCTTCCCCGCCGTACCTGCCCACGAGGTCCGTGGATCTCACCACGTCCCGGCACGCGTCGGCGAAGGCCTGGAGCGCAAGGTCGCCGGCAGCGTGTCCGTGGGTGTCGTTGACTGCCTTGAAATGGTCCAGGTCAGCGAGGATCAGGGCACCCGTTCCCCGGGCGACGGTCCTGTCCTTCAACAGCGCCGCGGCCAGGTCCCGGAAGGCTTTGCGGTTGAGCAGCCCCGTCATATCGTCCCGGGTGGCCACCATGTGCAGAGCCCGGGTCTGCTGTTCGGTGCTCAATGCGGCCATGCTGAAGGACACCACCACCAGCAGCACCATGGTCACCAACGTGGTCACTGCGGACCCGAAGAACGTGACGAACGTGGGACCGTTCGGGCCCTCCAGGAGGAAGAGGACAAGCCGGCCGAAATAGAACGCGGACAACCCGGCCGCCGCGGCAGCCATGGGGACCCGCACGCGCGAATATCCGGGGTCCAGCCGCCAGAGTTCCCGGGAGGCGAGCCCCACCGTCAGGCACATTGCGGCGAGGAAGACTGCACCGCCGGACCAGGTGTTGGTGCCGGGATTGTCGACGGCGGAGGCAACCAGGGTGACCAGCGGTACCCCGGTGAACGCCCACCGCAGCGGCGGCACCTCCCGGAGCGACCGGGCACCGGCCCAGACGGCTGCGCCGCCGAGGACCAGCAGGACATTGCCCAGCATATTGGCCCACCATTGGTGGGCGGTTCCGTTGAGCAGGAAGGCGGCGGATCCGGAAAGGAAGAACACCAATGCGAGGCACCACCAGCCGCCGTACGGCGAGCGCGTGTAGCGGTAGTCCAAGAAGTAGAACAGCAGCACCAGGACCAAAGCCATCACGCCGAAGGCAATCCTCAGCGTAGAAGTGTCCAGGACCATGTCCGACGTTCCCCCCGACTGCCGAGTGATGCAGACCTCAGTATCGCACCGCCATCGGACATTTTCGCCCTGCAACCGAAACTGCGACACCCCTGGATTTTTTGTCCACATAATCCGCGCCGAAAGCCATTTAGCGGCCGATATCTTCCCAAAAACTCAGGGAGGTTACTGGCCTGGCGTGCGGATGATCCGTCGTTGCGTGGCCAGGGCGATGGCCGAGGTCCGGTTGTCCACGCCGAGCTTGCCGTAGATGTGCACCAGGTGGGTCTTGACGGTGGCCTCGGAAATGAAGAGCCGCCGGGCGATGGCGCGGTTGGTCAGGCCGGTGGCCAGCAGTTCAAGCAACTGGACCTCGCGGGTTGTGAGGGCGGTTTCCGGGCTGCTGATCCGCGACATCAGCAGGGCCGCGACCTTGGGCGCCAGCGCCGTCTGGCCCGCCGCCGCCGACAACACGGCCTGGCGGATCTGTTCCGGCGGGGCGTCCTTGAGCATGTAGCCGCTGGCGCCTGCCTCCACGGCGGCCAAGATGTCCGCCTCAGTGTCGTAAGTGGTCAGGATCAGGACCGGCGGCGGGGAGTCCAGCTGCCGGATCGCTGCGGTGGCGGTGACGCCATCCATCCCGGCGCCCATCTGCAGGTCCATCAGGACCACGTCCACGCGGTCCCCCAGGGTCCGCAGCCGCGCCAGTTCGCGCAACGCCGCGTCCCCGTCGGCGGCCTCGGCAGCGACGCTGAAGTCCTCAAATTCGGCGAGCATGGCGCGCAGTCCCGCGCGGACCACGGGGTGGTCATCCACCAGGAGAATACGGAGCTCCCCCATCAGTGCCGCTCCCCCGCCGGGCCGGGCAGTTCCGGGCTTACCAAGGGCCGCCCGGGCAGCGCCCCTCCAGGGGGCGACTGACCAGGCAGCACACTTCCCGAGAGCGGCAGCCGGATGGCGACGACGGTCCCTTCGCCGGGTGCCGTCTCCACGTCCAGGGAGCCGTTCAGCTCAGCCACCCGGGCAGCCAGCGAGCGCAGCCCAAACCCGCTGCCGTCCGCCCGGCCAGCCACGCCGGAACCCGGCGTTTCCGGCACAAAGCCCGTGCCGTCGTCGTACACGTCCAGGGTGACCTCGTCCCCGAGGAACGCGAGGGTGACGACGGCGGTGCTCGCCTTGGCGTGGAGCCGGACGTTGGCCAGGCTGGCCTGGGCGGCCCGGAGCAGGGTGACGCTGTACTGCGGCGGCAGCTCCGCCGGGTCGCCCACCAGCTCGAAGCGGCAGCGGAGTCCGTTACCGCGAGCGGCGGCCAGGGTTTCGGTTTCGCCGCAGAGCCGCTGCAGGCTTTCCGGGAGCGACGACTCCTGGAGCTGGGGCGAGGTGAGGCCGCGGACAAAGCTGCGGGCCTCCGCGAGGTTTTCCGACGCCGTCTGCTGCACCAGCGCGAACCGCTCGGCGGCGGTGGCAAGGTCGCCGCTGGCCAGGGACTTTTCTGCCGCCCGCGCAACCAGGACGATGCTGGACAGGCCCTGCGCGAGGGTGTCATGGATTTCGCGGGCCAGGCGCTCACGTTCAGCTGCGACGCCGGCATCATGTTGGGTCCGGGCCAACTCGGCCCGGGTCCGCCGGAGTTCGTCCGCGGCCAGCCGCTGCGCCTCACTCTCCTGGTAGAGCGCCTGGTAAGCCAGCCCGGTGACCACGGCGAAAACGGCACCCAGCCCCGGTCCCAGGACCATGGGCAGGGTGGGCGACGGCAGGCCGCTGGCCACCCACTGCGAAGCCACGACGGCGGCCGTCATCGCGGCGATGGTGAGCAGCGCAATCCTGCGCGGCAGGATGTGCAGGTGGAGGAAGAAGAGAGGAAAGGCGACCCAGGAAAATTCGGCACTGCCCGCGAGGAGGACGCCCCACAGTGCTGTGACAAGGCCCAGCCA
This sequence comes from Pseudarthrobacter cellobiosi, assembly GCF_023913815.1. NCBI lineage: Bacteria > Bacillati > Actinomycetota > Actinomycetes > Micrococcales > Micrococcaceae > Pseudarthrobacter > Pseudarthrobacter cellobiosi. The sequence continues at coordinate 36,665 of NZ_JAMXBK010000025.1, read as the reverse complement.
GGGGGCGGCGTAGGGGTGCGGGTTGAAGCTGGAGCGGCCGGCGGCGAAGCGCTTCTCCAGGATGGTGCCGGCGAGATAGGCCGCGGCGAGCGCAAGGGCGAGTGCGGACCAGGCGAGGCGCTGGCCGGTTGCTGCGCCTTCCGGCATTGCGGGGCCGTTCACTCCGGCGGCGCCGTCGGTGCCGACGGCTCCGTCAGCGAAGTGGAGCCGCAGGATGGCGACCAGCAGCAGCACGGCAAAACTGACATGAAGCGTCACCCGGAGGAACCGCAGGATGGCAGCCCCCGACGAGGTGGGCTGTGGGTCCGCGGCAGGCATTTCATCAGCTTATGCGCCGGCGGGGACGTACGGATCAACCAAAAGGTTGACCGCCCCATCAACCTCTTGTCCCGCCGGCCTCAACCAAGTCCCCGATGTGGGCTGGGCCGATGCGCCGGAGAGTGGAATCAGAAGGAATTCCACCCCCACTGAAGGAAGTACAACGTGTTTCTCGCTATTCGCGACATCCGGTTCGCCAAGGGCAGGTTTGCCCTGATGGGCGGCGTGGTAGCCCTGGTGACGCTGCTGCTGGTGCTCCTGTCCGGGCTTACCGCCGGCCTGGGCGACCAGTCCACGTCCGCCATCGGGAAGCTGGGTGCCGGGTCTGGTGCTGGCTCCGGTGCTGGGTCCGGCGCTGAGACCAGGCCGGTGGACAGCATCGTGTTTGGCGCCCCCGGCACCAACCAGCCCACGGCGTCCTTTACCGAAAGCGAAGTAACGGCCGCGCAGGTGGACAGCTGGAAACACGTCCCGGGCGTGGCCCGCGCCGAGGCCTTGGGCATCAGCCAGTCGCGCCTGCAGGGCGGCGACGGCGGCACCACCAATGTGGCGGTGTTCGGCGTTGCAGAGGACGGGCTTCTGGCGCCGTCGCCGGTTCGGGCGGGGTCGGTGGTGATCGGTGCGACCGTCGCCGCGGATCTCTCGCTCAAGGTCGGAGACACGGCCACGGTGGGTGGCACTGGGGTGACCGTCGCCGCCGTCGTGGATGACCAGTGGTATTCGCACACCGGTGTGGTGTGGACGGCGCTGCCCACCTGGGCCGAGGTGGCGCACCTGGCGCCGGCTGCCGGCAGCGCGCCGGGGAGCATGCCGGTGGCCACCGTCGTCGCCGTCACCTACCAGGACGGGGCCGTGGTGGACGAGGAAGCGGCCAATGCGATGGCGCGCACGGTCAGCACCAGCCGCACAGGATCGTTCCAGGCGCTGGGTTCCTTCAAGAGCGAAAACGGGTCGCTGATGCTGATGCAGGCGTTCCTCTACGGGATTTCGGCGCTGGTGATCGTGGCGTTCCTGACGGTCTGGACCGTGCAGCGCACCCGCGATATCGCCGTCCTCAAGGCCATGGGCGCGTCGGGCGGCTACGTACTGCGCGATGCCATGACCCAGGCCGCCATTGTGCTGCTGGCCGGCGCGGGCCTGGGCGGGGCGGTCGGAATTCTGGGCGGATTCGCCGCGGCACAGGCCGCGCCTTTCCTGGTCACGCCCGCCACCACGCTGCTGCCCGTGCTGGGAATTGTGGCCTTGGGCATGGCGGGCGCCGCGCTGGCAGTTCGCCGGGTGACCACCGTCGATCCGCTGATCGCCCTCGGTGGCAACTAATTCCTCTCCCTGAAACTCCCGAAAGGTACTTCCCATGTCTGTTACAACTGCTGCGCCCCTCATTCCCACCGCCGGCTCCGTCCTCACCCACCCTCTGACCCTCACCAACGTCACCCTCGAATACCCGGACGGGGGCGGCACCATCAAGGCCCTGGACAGCATCAGCCTCCAGGTCGCAGCAGGCCGGATGGTCTCGCTGGTGGGCCCGTCCGGATCGGGCAAATCCAGCCTCCTGGCAGTCGCCGCCACCCTGGTCCGCCCCACCAGCGGGGACGTGATCATTGACGGGATCAACACCGCGGGGCTGAAGGACCGGGAACTGACCGCGCTGCGCCGGGAGAAGGTGGGCATCATCTTCCAGCAGCCCAACCTCCTGGCGTCCCTGACCGCCGTCGAGCAGTTGATGATTGGCCACCACCTGCGTGGCAAACCGCTGAGGGCCGCGCGTTCGCGCGCCGCGGGACTCCTGGATCTGGTGGGGCTGGCCGCGTCCGCGGACAAGCGTCCGCACCAGCTCTCGGGCGGGCAGCGGCAGCGGGTGAACATTGCCCGGGCCCTGATGGGCAGTCCGAAAGTGCTGCTGGTTGACGAGCCGACGGCGGCGCTGGACCACGCGCGCAGCGCGTCGATCGTCGGGCTGCTGCGCCGGGTCACCGACGAGTTCCAGGTGGCCACGGTGATGGTCACGCATGACACGGAATTCGTCCCGCTGACCGACGCCGTCGCTGTAATGCGCGACGGCGGCCTGACCGCCCCGGTCTTACCCGGCGCCGGCACCTTACTTAGCGCAGGCGCCGCGGAGTAGGGTTCCGTCATGGACATCATCCTGGTACCCGGTTTCTGGTTGGACGCGTCGTCGTGGGAGAAGGTGACGCCTGCCCTGGAGGCGTCGGGGCACACAACCCATCCACTGACTCTTCCCGGCCTTGAATCTATGGACGCACCGCGTGGCGGCATCACTCTGAAGGACCATATTGCCGCCGTCGTAAACGTTCTGGACGGTCTCGACGGAAAGGTGGTCCTCGTGGGGCACTCCGGTGGTGGCGCGGTCATCCACGGCGTGGCGGACGCACGGCCGGACCGCGTTGCCCGGAATATTTACGTGGACAGCGGACCCCTGGGCGAGGGCGGCGTCATCAATGACGGGCTGCCCACCGAGGGCGACGACGTGCCCCTGCCGCCGTGGGATGGCTTCGATGACGCCGATCTGGTGGACCTCACCGATGAGTTGCGCGCGTCGTTCCGGGCGCGCGCCATCCCCGAGCCCAGGGGCGTTGCGCATGGCCGGCAGCGCCTGCATGACGTCCGCAGGTACGACGTTCCGGCGACTGTGATCGCGTGCCAGTTCCCGTCGTCGCTCCTCACCGAATGGATCGACGCCCGGCATCCCTTCACCGCCGAGTTGGCCCGCATCCGCGACGTCGAGTACGTGGACCTCCCCACCGGCCATTGGCCCCAGTTCACTAAACCTGTGGAATTGGGCCAGGCGATCCTGGCGGCGGTGGAGCGGACGGGGTGACGCGGCGGGTCTAAGCAGTGACATCAGCCGATCCCCCGAGAGGTTCATCATCGGCTAAAAGTCAGGCCATTAAATAGCCTGACTTCAGGCTATAATCACAGTATGAAAACCGTGCCCCTTAGCGAAGCCAAGGACAAGCTTTCCGCACTCGTGGAGGAGGCGGACAAGACGCATGAGATCATCCAGATCACCCGCCACGGGCACCCGTCAGCGGTGTTGATGTCCGCTGACGACCTCGAGTCACTCCAGGAAACCATCCACTGGCTATCGCAGCCGGACATCAGGACAGATTTGGAACAGGCCCGGCGCGACATCGAGGCAGGGAACACCGTCAGCGGCGATGACCTGCGCCGAGAGTTTGGGCTACCGCCGAGGTGACTGAGGAACCATCGAACGAGCAGGGCCCCTGGAGAATCGAAGTTACCAGCCCCGCGCTGAAGGGGTTTCGTCGGCTGCCGGAGAAGGCTGCTGCCGCAATTGTCGAATTCGTTGCTGGAGTTCTGGCCGACAATCCACGCCGGCTCAGCAAGCCCCTCACAAGTGAACTCCTGGGCCTGCGCACCGCACGCCGCGGTGACTACCGCGTGTTGTTCACCCTCGATGTTGAAGAGCACACCTTATATGTCCACCGCATCGAGCACCGCGCGGACGTCTACAAGCCTCGCTGACAAAGACCCATAGACAGTGTGCGAGTGTGGTCCGGGTCAGCGAATTCGATCCTGACCACGCCGCCTCTTGACCAGCCCCAGGCAAAGCACGGCCGCTGCCGCTGAAGCGGCCGCGACGATGCCGAGGGGGACGGCGTCGTTGGCGCCGCCGATGCCCACCAAGGGAGCGGCGATGCCGCCGAAGGCGTACCGGGCCAGTCCCAACAATGAGGATGCCGTCCCAGCGATATCGGGATAATCCTTGAGGGCAAGCGACGTGGCCGGCGGGCTGGTGACGGCCACGCCGCTGACCATGGTGAACAGGGACAGGACAATGGCAATCAGCGGCAGGTGCAGGGCCGCCGCCGCCAGCAGCCCCAAGGCGCCGGCCGCCGTCATTATCAGGCCCGCGGTGAGCGTCCCACGTTCGGACCACCGTTCAGCGAGCCGGCCGGCGATGAACCCGAAGACCACAAAGCCCAGTGAATTCAGGCCGAACGCGAACGAGTAGCCCTGCGGGGAGAGCCCATACATGCCTTGGAGTATGTAGGTTGCCCCGCTCAGATAGGCGAAGACCGCCGAGTACGTGAAACCGGTGATCAGCACGGCCCCGACGAATACGCGGTCAGCGAGGAGCCGGCGGAAACCGTGGAGGGTCTGCGAAAACCCTCCGGTCACCCGGCGGTTCGCCGGCAGGGTCTCCTGGAAGACCACCAATGACGCCAGCAGGACGGCGACGCCGACGGCTGCGAGAAACAGGAAGACTCCGCGCCAGTCGGTGACGGTGGCGAGTTGCCCGCCGATGACCGGGCCGATGATGGCGGCCAGTCCGCCGAGAACCGTGAGGCGGCCGTAGTAGCGAATGAGTTTGGCGCCCGAGTAGACGTCCCGCCCGGCGGCCTGCGCAATGACGATGCCCACGGCTCCGGCGAGGCCTTGGACAAACCTCGCGACGATGAGCGTCTCAACGGTCGGGCTGATCGCACAAAAGACAGAAGTGACCGTGTACGCAACGACACCGATCAGCAGCGGCGTCCGCCGCCCGAGGCGGTCCGAGAGCGGCCCCGCTACTAATTGGCCGATGGCGAGGCCCAGCAGACAGGCGGTGATGGTCAACTGGGCCACCGACGTCGTGCTTTGCAGCTCAGCGGTGAGGGCTGGGAGGACCGGGAGGTAGAGGTCCATGGAGATGGGACCGAAGATGGTCAGCAGGCCAAGCACAATCGCCAGGGGGCGGCCGACTGTCTGCTCGCGTGCGGGAATCGGGGTTACGACGGCGGTCACGCTGGCTCCGGTCTGTGGGTAGGGGCAGGACTGCGGTTCACGTTCAATACAACGCGGTCATGCCTGTCCTAGCGAGGGCTCTGGTTATCAGGGGTCTGCCAGTACCTCCCTCCCCTGCCGCAGCCGTAGCGGGTAAGCGCCCATAGTGTGCAACGCTGGTTGCATGGATCTGGAGGTGTCGCCCGCGCTCACGATTCCGGCGTCGGAACTCCGCTGGCGGTTCTCGCGGTCGTCCGGGCCAGGCGGTCAGCACGTCAACACAACGGACAGCCGCGCCGAACTCTCATGGAACATCGCCGGCTCCGCCGTACTTTCGGATGACCAACGGCAGATGCTGCTGACTCGTCTCGCACCACGCCTCGTCGCCGGGGTGATCACCGTGGCCTCCTCCGAGCAGCGCTCCCAGCTGCGCAACCGCGAGACCGCCCTGTCCAAGCTCGCCGATCTCGTGGCAGAAGGTCTGGCACCCGAAGGCCCCCGCCGCCGGGCGACCAAACCCACGCGGGGTTCGAACCGCCGTCGTCTCGCCGCCAAGGAACAGCGGTCGGCGACGAAACGGCAACGGCAGCGGCCGTCCGCCGAGTAGCGCCGTCGAGCCGGGCTCCGGCAGGACCCAGCGGCGATCCCGCCGTCGAGCCCTATCCCTGCGGGTTTCCGCCCGTTGTGGCTGAGGCGGCTTCGCCGGCGCGGCGCACCCAGGTATGCGCAGCCCAGATGAACAGCAGCAGCGCCACGAGGACCAGCCCGGCGTGGCCGAGTTCGAGTTCGGCAAGGAAGGTGGTCACCGGGTCGGTGAGACCGAGCATCGCGTGCAGTAGGCCAGCGATGGTGATGACCGAGATGAACAGGGCAGAGGCTGCGGACACACCTGTGATCACCATGTTGAAACCGATACGGCGCCGGGGGTCCACAACGGCGCTTCGGTACATCCTCATCATCGCGACGCCGTTCACCGTGTCACACAGCGTCATCGCTGCCATGAAGCCGAAGGGCAGGGCCATGAGGGCGACCGGGGAGATGCCGGCGAGGGCTGCCGTCGCTGTGAGGAGCAGGAACGCGATGGTCGAGGCCGTGTCGAAGCCAAGGCCGAAGAGGAATCCCAGGACGAAGATGTCACGTGGACGGTTGACGCGGGAGAGCGGTTTGTTGAGCAGGCGGGCCACCAGCCCGGTCGGGGCCAGTGCCTCGCGGGTGACGGTCGCACCATCTTTGACGCGGCGGTACAGCAACGCGGTTCGCCGGAACGCGGCGGCGTTGTAAACACCGATGGTCAGCAGGAACAGGCCCGAGACAGATGCCCCGGTAATGCTCAAAACCATGTTCGCGGACGAGCCGTCATTAAGCGCGTCCTGAATGATGCCTGCACCACTGACAACTAGTACCCCGGCAAGCACAACCACCATGCTGTGGCCCATGCTGAAGGCGAAACCCACGCTGACTGGGCTGCGGCCCTGGGCCGCGAACCGGCGGGTGGAGTTATCGATCGCCGCAATGTGGTCCCAGTCGTAGCTGTGCTTCACCCCGGCCAGGTAAGCCGTGATGAGCAGGCCGAGCACCACAGGGCTGTGGTTTGTGCGCAGCGAATCGGCCAGCAGCGCAAGCATAACGACGTGGAGGGCGGCGACTGCCGCGAAGGTGACCGCCAAGCGGCGGGCCGTCGGGAGGGCTTCCCGCTCGTGGTGGTTCAAGAGGGCTTTCATTTAGTACTTTCGAAGGTCGAGGCGGGGCTGGCCGTGCCAGCGCAACCGCAGAAAATCGATGCCGGCGCGGATGACGGCGTCCAGCGGCTCGGTGGCGTGGGACAGGGCCCGGATGACCAGGCCGCCGTCGAGCAGTGACATTCCCAGGTTGCAGCCGTCGGCAAGCGGCAGCAGCTGCTCATGCAGCTCGTTCAGCAGCGCGGCATCCACGCGGGCATCCATAACCAGGAGGGAACCGACGTGGGTGTAGTCCTCGAGGAAGGCCATGCCGTCTATCGGGGCGGTACCGGCCAGCGGACGGATCAGCAGGTTGTCGAGCACCGCCAGGCGCCCGTCGACCGAGATCTCGTTCCGCAGGCGGATTTCGTCGTAGCCGAACAGGGCGCCGTCCGGTGACCAGCCCGGGGTGACGATCTCGGCCATCACCAGCGAGGCGCTGCCGTGCATCTCAACCACTGTGGCCTGGCGGTAGGTCGCCCCGCGGTAGGCGATCAGCGGGTCCGGCACATATTCCAGGCTCGCGTTGGGGCCGAGCCTTATGTGCGTCCGCTGTTCGGCGCGGGTCCCGGGAGTGCGGTAGATCTTCGTGGCTGACTGTGTGGTCAGCAGGAGCCGGGCCCCTGTTTCCACGGCGATGTCGATTTCATACTCGTCGCCACCGACGTACCCGCCCCCGGGATTGACCACCACGTAGCAGACCTGGCCGGTGTCATCGAGGTAGTGCGGGCGGAGGATGCGCAGCGCGCCCTGGTGGTACTGGCTCGTGGCGATGCAACGCTCGCCCCGCACACCCACCGTGAGGGCGAGCGTACCGGCGAGTTCGACGGCGGCTCGGCGCACCGGGAGTTCGGGCGCAGGCGCACCCGTCACTGGCGGAGGTCAAGCATGAGCACGTCGCGCCTGATCCAGTTGATGACGTGCTCCAGCCCTTCGTCGGTTTTGAGGTTGGTGAAGCAGTAGGGCTTGTTGCCACGGAACTCGAGAGTGTCCGCCTCCATCACGGATAGGTCAGCACCCACATACGGGGCCAGGTCCTTTTTGTTGATGATGAAGAAGTCGGACTTGATCATGCCCTGGCCGGCCTTGCGCGGGATTTTCTCGCCCTGCGCCACATCGATGATGTAAATCGAGAAGTCCACGAGCTCCGGGCTGAACGTGGCCGAAAGGTTGTCGCCCCCACTCTCGATGAAGACGACTTCGAGGCCGGGGTGGCGCAGCCGCAGCTCCTCCACAGCGGCCGAATTCATCGACGTGTCCTCCCGGATCGCCGTGTGCGGGCAGCCGCCGGTTTCGATTCCGATGATCCGGTCCAGGGGCAGGATCCCGTTGGCCGCGAGGATCTTGGCGTCCTCGATGGTGTAGATGTCGTTGGTGATCGCGGCCATCGAAATCTCGGTGCTGAGGTGGCGGGTCAGGCGTTCCACGAGCTGGGTCTTGCCTGCGCCGACAGGACCGCCGACGCCGATTTTGATGAGTTTCATGGTGCTCCTTGCTACGTATTGGGTGCGGCGAACCGCGGACTGCTAAGACATAAACATGCGGACGCGCTGGCGTTCGTGGCGCATCTGGGCGATTTCGAGGCCCGGGGCGGTGATCCCGAAGTCGTCGGCTTCGAGTGCCTGGATCCGGCGGACGGCATCCACGATGTTGGGATGCGTTCCCAGAAGCACACGCTGCCCGGCGTCCTGCCCGATGGGGATGGCACGGATGGCGTTTTGGGTCAGTGACGTGACCGCCGTGAAGAGGTAGCTCGCGAGCAATTCCTCCAGCGGGACGCCCAACTGCCGGCCGGCAACGCCGAACGCGACCGCCGGATGCCCGGCGCAACGCCCAGATCCGACGTCGGCCGCGTAGCCCGCGAGCCGGGCACCTGGCGCCACGGTACCGGCGATGGCCAGCATCCGTGCGCCCATCTTGGTCCCCGCCTCGCGCACTTCACGGGGCAGCGCCGCCGCGGCTATCATCCGGTCGACCCGGGCAACATCGTCAACCGAGTACGCCTCGTACGCCAGGCGCAGGGCGAACCCGTCACTGTACGTCAGCTGGATGCTCACAAACTGGCTCAACCAGCTGGCGAAGCTCGCTTCGCCGTCGATGAGTCCACGTTCCAGGAACGTCTCCATCCCGAAGGAATGGCTGAACCCGCCGGTGGGGAGCGCGGAGTCAGAGAGCTGCAACAGCGGCAGCAGGTACGACGGCGGCTCGTTCACGCGCTCAGTGGGTGTGTTCGGCATGGCGGAACGGCACGGGCACCACACGTTCCTGGCGCGAGTACGGCACGCCAACGTGGATCAGGTAGTCCTCGATCGTGTGGTCGTACTGCACCACCATCACCTCGGCGGCATATTCACTGTCGGCGTCGAAGAATTGCGCCTGCATATGCCGGTTGCCGAGGTTATGCGCCACAACCCCCATTTCACGGATGCTGCGCGCGGCAATAACCAGGACGTCGGTTGCCAGGGCAGTCACCACGATGACTGTTTTGTGGTCGCGGAACAGGATGTCGCCGTCGCGGAGGTCCCGCACCGGGCCGGCGGCATCGCTGAGCCGGATGCCCAGCTCACGGCCGTGGTCGGTGGTCACCCGCTGGATTTTCTTGACGAGTTCCGCGCTCGGCAGGAGAACCTGTTCCTCGTGGAGGCCGGCCAGCTCGTCCTCGGGGAGATCATGCCGGTTGGCGATGACGTGGTCGATGATCATATATGCCCCCTTAGGGATATGTGTCTAAAAGAGGAAGTAGCGCTGCGCCATGGGCAGCACCGTCGAGGGCTCCGCCGAGATTGGCTCGCCGTCGACAGTCACCTCGTAGGTTTCCGGGTCAACGCCGATATCGGGCGTCGCGCCGTTGTGCTTCATGTCTGCCTTGGTGAGGGTACGGATACCGCTCACCGGCCGGATCACGCGGCGCAGGCCCAACTGCTCGGGGACTCCGGCGGCGATGGCGGCCTGGGAAAGAAACGTGATCGATGAGGCATGTACCGCGGTGCCGAGTGCCCCGAAGTTGCCGCGCAGGGTGCGTGGCTGCGGCGTGGGGATGGAGGCGTTGGGATCCCCCATGACGCTCATGACCGCCTGCCCGCCCTTGAGCACGAGCTCGGGCTTGACGCCGAAGAACATCGGGTCCCAGAGCACAAGGTCGGCAAATTTGCCCTCTTCGACGCTTCCGACCGAGTCCGCGATGCCGTGGGCGATCGCCGGGTTGATCGTGTATTTGGCCACGAAGCGTTTGAGTCGGAAGTTGTCTCCCACCTCGGGGTCGCCGTCGAGCTTTCCGCGTTGGCGCTTCATGGCGTCCGCTACCTGCCAGGTGCGCAGGACCACCTCGCCGACCCGGCCCATGGCCTGGGAGTCGGAGCTGGTGATGGAGAAGATGCCCATGTCGTGCAGCACGTCCTCCGCTGCGATGGTCTCCTTGCGGATACGCGAATCGGCGAAGGCCACATCCTCGGGGATGTCCGGGCTCAGGTGGTGGCAGACCATCAGCATGTCGAGGTGTTCGTCGATGGTGTTGACCGTGTACGGCAGGGTGGGATTGGTCGACGCCGGCAGGACGTTGGGCAGCGCCGCGATCTTGATGATGTCCGGGGCATGCCCGCCGCCGGCGCCTTCGGTGTGGAACGTGTGGATGACGCGGCCGCCGATGGCCCGGATGGTGTCTTCGACGAAGCCGCACTCGTTGAGCGTGTCGGAGTGGATGGCCACCTGCACGTCATACTCGTCAGCCACGCGCAATGACATGTCGATCGAGGACGTGGTGGCGCCCCAGTCTTCGTGAACTTTCAGCCCGATGGCGCCGGCCCGGATCTGTTCCGCGAGGGGCTCGATGGCACTTGCGTGGCCTTTGCCGAGCAGGCCGATATTGATCGGCAGGTTCTCCATGGCCTGAAGCATGCGTGAAATGTGCCAGGCACCCGGAGTAACGGTGGTGGCCTTGGTCCCTTCGCTCGGTCCGGTACCGCCACCGATCAGCGTGGTGATCCCCGACGCCAAGGCCACCGGCACCTGATCGGGGCTTACGAAGTGCACGTGCGTATCAATGCCGCCGGCGGTGAGGATCTTGCCCTCGCCCGCGATGATGTCGGTAGCGACACCGATGGTGATGTTCACACCCTGGGAAATCTGAGGGTTTCCAGCCTTGCCGATTTTGAAGATGTGCCCGTCGCGCAGGGCCACATCGGCTTTGTAGATGCCGGTGTAGTCCAACACGATCACGTTCGTGATCACGGTGTCCGGGATGTCCTCGTCCCGGACCAGCTGCCCGTTCTGGCCCATGCCGTCACGGATGACCTTGCCGCCGCCAAACACGACTTCTTCACCGTAGTTGGTGTGATCGTGCTCAATCTCGAGGAACAGATCAGTGTCCGCCAGGCGAACTGCGTCTCCCGTGGTGGGGCCGTAGAGGTCCGAGTACTGTTTGCGGCTCAGCTCGAAGCTCATTTGGTGTCGTCCTGCAGGGAGATCAGGCCGCGGCTCGGCTCGAGCGGGCCGTTGATGCGGTCCCGGAATCCGAACACCGCACGCTCGCCCGAGAGAGCAAGCAAGTTGACCGTCTTGGCATCACCGGGCTCGAACCGCACAGCAGTGCCTGCCGGGATGTCCAGCCGGAAGCCGTGGGCCGCATCCCGGTCGAACTCGAGGGCATCGTTCACCTCGAAGAAATGATAGTGGGACCCCACCTGGATTGGGCGGTCACCGCGATTGATCACGGCCAGGGCGCGGGGAATGAGGCCCGCATTGCACGTGATGGGCTCCGGGCGGAGGACGTATTCGCCGGGTTTCATGGGTTCTCCTTCGCCTAGCGAATGGGGTTGTGCACGGTGACGAGCTTGGTGCCGTCCGGGAACGTCGCCTCGACCTGGACGTCATGGATCATGTCGGCGACACCTTCCATGACATCTTCCCTGGTCAGGATGGTGGTGCCATAGCTCATAAGATCGGCGACCCGGCGTCCGTCGCGGGCGCCCTCGACCAGCTCATAGGTAAGGATCGCGATGGATTCCGGATGGTTGAGCTTAAGTCCGCGCTTCTGCCGGCGTCGTGCAAGATCGGCAGCAACCACAATCATCAGTTTTTCGCTTTCGCGTGGCGTTAGATGCATTAAAGCCTCCCAATCATTCGCGATAAATCGCGAGCTCCCACTCGTTATCTACAACCGGCCAAAGAGGCGACCGGGAGGCCCGTGGATGACTGAAGACTATCAGAGTCTCACCAGGATCTGGGGCCCTAACCAACGCCGTCCCCTTCGTCTCCAACTGCACCTCCCGCATACCCCGGTGATATGGTCGAAAGCCCCCTGTCGACGGCGACAATCCAGCACACCTGCCTACGGGGGAACACCTTGACCACGCCGCACACCGAACCGGTTCCGCAGCTCAGATCGGCAGCACGCGTACTGGCCGCGGGCATCCCGCTGGCTGTTACCGCAGGCCTGACCCTGCCACTGCAGGCCCGGATCAACGGCGAGCTGGGGCAACGGCTGCAGGATCCGCTGCTGGCCGGGTTGTTCAGCTTCGGCGGTGCCGCCCTGATCATGGCCGCTGCCACACTCGTCCTCCCCAGCGGCCGCGCCGCGTTCGGCAAACTCCTCTCCGGCACCCGCCAGCGCACCATCCCCTGGTACTTCCATGCCGCTGGCGTCATCGGCGCCTACTTTATCTTTGCCCAGACCAGCTTTGTCGCAGGCGTCGGGATCGCCATCTATACCGTGGCGGTGGTGACCGGCCAGACGGTCAGCGGGCTGGCCGTGGACCGGATCGGGTTGGGTCCCGGCGGCAAACGGGCCATTACCGCGCTGCGGGTGCTCGGTGTGCTGCTCACGGTGGGCGCGGTGTTCTGGGCGGTGTCGCCCCGGCTCTACGGCGTGCCGGATCCGGCCGCCATGCTGGTCCCGCTCGCACTTGTTGTCCTGGCCGGGATCCTGATGACTTTCCAGCACGCCGTGAACGGCAGAATCGCCGCGCAGGTCCGGTCGCCGATTCCGGGGACCCTGATCAACTATGTGGTCGGCAGTGTCGGGCTGGCGCTGATCTGGGTGCTGAAACTGGCCCTCACCGGGGGTCTGCCCACGCTGCCGGCCGAGCCGTGGCTGTACACCGGCGGCGTGCTGGGCTGCATCAACCTGGTCCTGAGCGCCCTGCTGATCCGGCATATCGGCGTGCTGCTGACCGGGCTGAGCATGATCGCCGGTCAGCTGATCGGAGCCCTGCTCATGGACTGGCTGCTGCCGGTGGCTGGCAGCGCCATCTATCCGCAGACGGTGTTCGGCACTCTGCTCACACTGGCCGCGATCGTCGTGGCCGCGCTGCCGGGATCAGCACTGCGGAAGTTCTGGCGACGGGGACCCCGGTAGGCCGGAAGCGGACGCCACCGCCGCGGGCTACGGCTTCCGGTGAATGGACTTGTAGCTCAGGTACGCGTTCAGGCCTTCAATCCCGTACTCCGTGCCGAGGCCGGAGTTGTGCCGTCCCCCGAACGGTGCGGCATGGTTTGAGGCGAAGAAGTTCAGGCCAACAGAGCCCGTGTCCATGCGGTCTGCCACGGCGAGTGTGGCGTCCGGATCGTTGCCGAACACCAGCCCGCCCAGGCCGAACTCGGTGTTGTTGGCGAGGGCCACCGCTTCCTCAACACTGCCGCCGGCGTCGTCGTATTTGAGGATGCAGATCACCGGCCCGAAAATCTCCTCACGGGAGATGCGCATGTCCGGGGTGACGTCGGCGAACACCGTGGGTTCCACGAAATAGCCGTGCTCCAGCCCCCCGGACAGCGACGCGGCCCGGCCTCCTGTGGTGGCGCGGGCACCCTCGGCCAGCCCCGAGTCCACATACTCCAGCACGGTCCGGTACTGGGTCTCCGTGGCGCACGGACCAAACACGGTGTCCGGCTCCAGCGGATCACCCTGCTTCCCGGCGGCAATCGTGGCCGTGACCATGTCCACCACCTCGTCATAGCGGCTTGCCGGGGCGAGGATCCGGGTGGAGATGTAGCAGGTCTGCCCGGTGTTACGCATGGAGGACTTGATCAGCACTCCGGACATGGCGTCCAGGTCCGCGTCCGGCAGCACAATGGCGCTGGATTTTCCGCCCAGCTCCAGCGTGACCGGGCGCAGCAGTTCACCGCAGGCCGCGGCAATTTTCCGGCCCACCGGCGTCGAGCCCGTGAACGCCACCTTGGCCACGCCCGGGTGCTTCACCAGCACATCTCCCAGCCGGCCGGAACCCGTGACCAGGTTGACCACCCCGGCCGGGACCCCGGCCGCGGCGATCGCGTCGATGATCACGCGGATGGATAGGGGCGTGGGCGACGCCGGCTTGATCACCACGGTGCAGCCGGCCAGCAGCGCCGGCGCCAGTTTGATGACCACGAGGTTGATGGGGAAGTTCCACGGCGCGATCAGCGCGCAGACTCCCAGCGGTTCGCGCCGGACCACGGACTCCCCGCCGCCGCGCGGGAACGGGCGGACGTCCTCACGCTCCAGGTATTCGGCCAGGGTCGCGAAGTACCGGAAGATACTTGCTGCATTGGCCGCCGCGCCGGCGGATTCGGCCACCGGAGAGCCGTTTTCGCGCGAGTTCGTCAGCGACAGCTCGTCGGCGCGCTTTTCCACTTCCTCGGCAATCCGGACCAGGTAGGCGGCCCGCTGAGAAGGGGTCAGCCGTGGCCACGCGGGGCCGCCGGCACTAGAAAACGCCCGCTGGGCGGAGCCGACGGCGGCGTCCACGTCTTCGGGGGTGCCGTCCGGCACCGAGCCCCACACTTCGCCCGTGGCGGGATCGGTCACCGGGTTCCGGCCGGTGCCGTGTGAGGGCTGCCAGGCACCGTCGATGAAAATCGTCTCCACGTGCGTATGCGGCAGGGCGAGGCCCGTCCGGGCGCTCAGGGCCGGAGCATCCTGGGTCGCGGAGGTCATCGGATCACCGCCGTCTTCAGCAGGGCGTTGGAACGGTTGAGGTCCGCGGTGGCCATCTCCACTGCGGCCTGGGTGATGAGTTCGGGCACGATTTCGGCGGCAAGCCTGTCGGTGTAGGTGGCCGGATCCATCTTGAACCAGGTGGAAGCCAGGGCAATTCCGGCGTGGTCGAACCGCCACAGCCGGTCGGCGTCGCGCATGAGTGCGTCCTCCAGCGAGCGGGCCACGGGCCGGGTGTCGTGTTCGTCGATGATTTCGCAGACGCGTTCCACAAAGGCCGGGGAATAGCCCAGCCCCGGCAGCACCCGGCGTGCCACGTTGCAGCCCTGTTGCTCATGTTCGTAGCGGATGGCAGCCTTGCGCCAGTCCCCCGCGAACCCCTCCGAGATGATCCGGGATTCATCCACGTGGGCCCACCCGGTGTCGTGCAGCAGGGTGGCTACCCGCACCATTTCGGCGTCGGCATCGGGGTAGGCCCGGCAGAGGCGTTCGGCGAACGCCAGGGAAATCGGCAGGTGGATGTCGTTGCCTCGGGTCCGGGTCTCGTGCACCACCGCCTGCCAGAGCGCGTCGAGCTCCTCGAGGGCAGCGGGCGTGGTGCTGATGGGAGTGGTGTCCACCGGGCCGGGCGCCGGAATGGGACGGACCCTGTATTCGGCGGCGAAAGCCTCGGCCAACGTATCAGTGGGATCGGTGCCGGCGTCGACGGGGCCCGCCGCGGCAACCGGAGTCTGGTGGGTGCTCATAATGCTCCTTCGGGTGGGCCGGCCTGGCGGCTAGCTGTCCGTGGTGATGGTCTTGAGGGGGGTGGCGGGGTCCGCCGCGGCGTCGGCCGGAATGTTCTGGCCCTTAGCCAGGGCGTTCTTCACCGCCATGAAGTCCAAGGGCGCGTTCACGCAGTCGGCGGCGATGATCCGGCCCTGCCGGTAGTAGAGGACGCTGAATTTCCCGCGTTCCTCATCGCGCCGGAGGACCGTCTGGTCGAAGCCGTTGCACAGGCCGGCGATCTGCAGCTTGAGGTCGGCCTGATTGGACCAGAACCACGGGATGCCAGCGTATTCCTCGCGGCGGCCGGTGAGCGAGTACGCGGCCACCTTGGCATGCTCGATGGCGTTGTTGACGCTCTCCAGCCGGATCCGCTCACCCGGAGTGGAGCCTGGCACGGGGTTGGGCATGTTGGCGCAGTCGCCGATCGCCACCGTGGTGCCGTCCGAAGCCAGCGCGAACCGGTCCACCACCACCCCGTTCTCCACGTCCAGCCCCAGCTGTTCAGCAAGTTGGGTATTAGGGATGACGCCGATGCCGATCAGCACGATCTGGGCAGGCAACACCATGCCGCCCTGAAGCTCGACGGCGGCAACCGCCTTGCCGCCGTCCGCCGGGGTAAAGCGTGCAGCACTCGTCTTGAGCCGGATATCCAAGCCGCGGGAGCGGTGTGCCTGAAGGAAGTACTCGGCAGTCTCCTCCCCCACAGCACGGCCAACGAGCCGCGGCCCGAATTCGAGCACGGTGACGTTTTTGCCCATCTTCTGCAGGCTGGACGCGGCCTCGAGGCCGATAAACCCACCGCCGATCACCACCACATCCGTGGCGTCGCCTACCCGGGCCTTGAGCGCCAGGGCGTCGTCGGCGTTGCGCAGGTACAGCACGCCGTCGAGGTCGCCGCCTTCAATTTCCAGCTTGCGGGCACGGGCACCCACTGTGAGGGCCAGCCGCTTGAAGGGGAACTGCTGGCCGGAGGACGCATGCGCCACCCCGGAACCGTCCGCTTCCTTGTCGATCCGGACGATGTACTCGCCCTTGACCAGGTCCACGTTGTGCTCGGCCCAGTACTCGTTGGAGCGGAAGATCAGCGATTCGCTCTCCACCGTGCCCTGCAGGAATTCCTTGGACAACGCCGGCCGCTGGTACGGGCGGTGGTCCTCATCCCCGAGCAGGGTGATGTGCTCGTCGAAGCCCAGCGCCCGGAGCGATACCGCAAGCTGCACTCCTGACTGGCTGGCGCCGATGATCAGGAGCCCGGTGCGGGTAGGAACCGTGGCGGTGTCAGTTGCCTGCTCCACTGCGTGCGTGCCCACGGCTACACCTGGGTTTCCGGGGTGGTGACGAACAGTTCGATCTCGTCCGTCAGGCGCAGCTGGCAGGACAGCCGCGAGGTGTCCTCACGGTCGACCGCGGTGCCGTAGAGCATCTCGTCCTCCATGTCTTCCATCGGCGGGAGCTGCGAAACGCAGTCCTCCCGGACAAACACGTGGCAGGTGGCACAGGACAGCGAGCCGCCGCATTCAGCCACGATTCCGGGGACGCCGTTGCGCACCGCGGTTTCCATGACCGAGTCGCCCACGTTGCCCTGGATGTCGCGGACAGCGCCTTCGGCGTCGGTGAAGTGAACCGTTGGCATTGGTCCTCCTTTGGATTGAAGTGAGTTGGAAGGTGGGGACGGCGGTCAGATGAACTGCCGGCCGCCGTCGACCACCATGGTCTGGCCGGTGTAGTAGGAGCTGTCCGGCCCGGCGAGGAAGAGCGCGGCACCCACGATGTCCTCCGGCTGGCTGGCCCGCTTGATGGCTCCGCGGTCCACGCCGTAGTTCTCGGCGTTCTCCATCAGCCCGTAGCTGGCCTCGGTGAGGGTGAAGCCGGGGGCGATCGCGTTGACCGTGATCCCCCGCCGGCCCAGTTCCTTGGCCATGACCCGGGTCAGTGCCACCACGCCACCCTTGGAGGCAACGTAGTGCAGCCACTGTTCCGAGCCGCTGAAGATCGTGGCGCTGGAGAGGTTAATGACGCGCCCGCCTTCGCGCAGGTAGGGGCTCGCCGCGCGGGTCACCAGCCAGGGGCCCTTGAGGTTCACGTTCATCACCAGGTCCCATTCGGCCGGATCAATGTCCTCAAAGGGGCTGCGGGTCACCCCCGCGTACACCGCTGCGTTGTTAAGGACGACGTCGATGCTTCCGTTCCCGAACTCCGCGCAGCTTTTCGCGAGGTCCTCCGTGGAGTCCACACTGGTGACGTCCGCGGAGAAGGCCGTCGCTTCGGCACCGGCCTCGCGGACCAGCTTCGCTGTCTGCTCGGCACCTTCAAGATTGATATCGGCCACAGCCACCCGGTAACCCCGGCTGGCAAAGCCGAGCGCAAACGCCCGACCCAGCCCGCCGGCGGCACCGGTGATCAGGACGGTTTTGCCGTCGTTCTGGGCTGCAGGCACGTTCAGTTCAGACATGGCTATGGCTTTGGGCGCCGGGGCCGGCGACGACCAGCTCGTCCTCGGCGTCAAGGATCTGCACCGTTCCCTTGGTCCCGTCCACCCGCAGCCGCTGGCCGGTTTTGATGGTGGTGGATGCCGAACCGGTTCCGGTCACGGCGGGGAGCCCGTATTCGCGGCAAACGATCGCGGCGTGGCTCATCATGCCGCCGATGTCCGTGACGGTGGCCTTAATCTTGCCGAAAATCGGACCCCAGGACGGTGCGGTAACGGTTGCCACCAGGATCTCGCCCTGCTGCACCTCGGAGAGTTGGTCCGCATCTGTGATGACGCGGGCCAGTCCTTCCACCACACCGGGCGAGGCTGCCATGCCACGCAGGCCGCCGCCCTCCACTTCTTCGCCGGCACCCAGCCACTGCTGGACCTGCTCGGTGGTGATGCCCCAGAGCATCCGGGTAAAGGGTTCGGTGATGGACTCCGGCGGGGTGTTCAGGGCCGGGGCGGGACGGGCGGTCTTGAGGGCATCGACGATGCCGCGGCGGCGTTCGATTTCCTCCGGCCAGTAGTCCGGGCCGATGGGCTTGGCGCCCACACCCCAGCCGGTGACCAGGTCAAAGAGCGCGTCACGGACCTCGTTGCGGCCCAGGTAGAGCAGGTCGTCCGATTCGGTCCAGAAGCCCTCAGCCTGCATCATGCGGGACAGCTCGCGGATCTTGCGCCAGAAGACGCCCATGGTCCAGTGCTCGATGTAGAAGTTGTGGTTCTCCACGTACGGGTAGGCGGTGGCAGCGAGGCCGCGCTTGGCGTCGAAAAGGGCCTGGTTTTCGCCCTCAAGCAGGTCGCGGTATTCCTCGATGATGCGGTCGCGTTCGACGATGAGGGCCTCCGTGGGCCGCATGATCTCCTGGCCCTCGTCCACGCGGCGGATGTAGTCAGCGATGTAGCCCAGCGGGATTTCCTGGTACTCGTTCCAGTACTTGTCGTGGCCATAGAATCCGTTGCCCACGGTGAAGTTGAACCACGGGTCCTTGGCGCCTTCGTACTGGGCCATCCAGCGGTCCCCGCCGGGAGCGGCGGCGATGGCACCCAAGGTGGCATCGACGTCGTCCGTGTTGCTGGCGTTGCTGAAATGAGTCTGGAGTCCCAGTTCCACGGCGAGCTTCGCCAGCTGCTTGAGCTCATCGTCGGGGCGGAACAGTTCCATGTCCACGCCCTGCACCATGGTGGCGATGGACTGATCCGGAACGTTGGGGAAGACCTCTTTGCAGAAGTTGAAGAAGTCCAGGTAGGCGATGTAGCCCAGGTTCAGGAACTCGAAGTGGTACTGCCAGTTCTGGTACGCCAGCTGGATGAGGCGGTCGTAGCTTTCCAGCAGTTTCTCTGAGCCGTCCTTGCCCTTGCCGGACACGATGTCGTCCATCGGGACCATGTCCGGGAGCTTGGGGAAGGAAATAGTTTCCATCTCCTCGATGGTCCCCTTGACCTTGACGTGCCACTCCTTGAGCAACTGGTCCCAGTTCTGGAAGTAGTGGCCGATCCGCTCCCCAAACAGGGGCACGCGGGCAGCGATCTGATCCTCCGGCACGGGAATGGGAGACATGTAGAGGTAGCCTAGGTGGATGCGGAACTCGATGCCGTTGGCGTTGGGGATCATCAGGTGCCGGGCGTTGTACTGGCCCAGGCACTTGACCGCGAATTCGCCGCCAATGGTTTCAAACGGCTTGAACACGGTGGGCCAGTGCTGGCTGTCGCAGAACCAGAACTTGGCGTCTTCCTGCTCCTTGAGCTTGTCCTGGAAAACCAAGTAATAGGGGTAGATCTTTTCCCAGCCTTCGGCGCCGGCGGGGACCGCGAGCTCGGAGGGTTTGGGGAAGGACTTCAGGGACATGGCGGTCCTTTCAATACGGGCTCGGCGATGAGCCTTGGTGGGTGAAGCCTTAGATGGAGGGTTTGAGCAGCGAAGCCGTGATGCTGCCGAGGCTGAAGCCGCCGGTGGCCGGCGCCTTGCTGGGGAGCCCGGTGAAGTAGCCGCCCGTGGTGACCGTGGGCAGCGCGGACGGTTTGGAGGAGTGCACGGTCTCCGGGCGGGACTGGAGCAGCAGCAGGTTTTCGCCGTCCGGCAGGTCCGAATCGAGGGCCCATTCGATGTCCTGGGGGCATTTGTAGTGCTTCTCGGCACGCTTGGCCATCTGCGCGACGGCGGTGAGTTCCGCATCGGTGAGGCTGCGGCGGCCGCGGCGTTCGGCGTCGACCTCGCGTTCCACCAGGCGCTTGGCTCCTGCGTCCGGGACCAGTTCGGCGTGCTTGTCGCCCAGGTGATCGGCGACGACGGCGAGCGTGACCTTGTCCAGGACGATGTTGTCCGGTGTGACCTGGCCTGACACCACCATCTCGCCCACCCCGTAAGAGGAGTCGATGGTGATTTTGGAGCGGTCCCCGTTGGTGGGATCCATGGTGATGGCGACGCCGGAGACCCGGGAGTTCACCATCTTCTGGACCACCACGGCCATGGACAGGCCTTCGTTGGGGATGTTGTTCCTGAGCCGGTAGATGATGGCCCGGGAGGTGTACAGGGAAGCCCAGCACTGACGGATGTGCTCGGTGACGGCATTGACGCCGTCGAGCCAGAGGTACGTGTCCTGCTGGCCGGCGAACGAGGCATCCGGCAGGTCTTCAGCAGTGGCGCTGGACCGTACGGCCACCGGCACCGGGGCGTCGAAACGGGCCATGAGGGACTCGTAGGCGCCCACGGTGAATTCGCGCAGGGCCTGGGGCACGGGCCGTGAGCAGATGTCCTCGCGGATGGCGGCGGAAACGCTGTCCACCTGCTTCAGGTCCTCCGGGTCCAGGTCGGCCAGGAGTTGGTTGATCTTTGCCGTAATCCCCGCCTCGTCCATAAAGGCGTCGAACTCTGCGGTGGTGACCACAAAGCCGGGCGGGACGGGCATACCGGCGGAGGTCATGGTGACCAGGGATGCGCCCTTGCCGCCGAGGTTTTCAAGCTTCGGTGTGACACCGCCGTCGAAGAACTGGATGAATTCGTTGCTTTTCATGGTTAGGCCTTCCAACTGACAGGAACGGTCTCGGGAACACGGAAGGAGAGGTTTTCGCGGAAGGCGACGCCCTCCGGGTCCTCCAGCTGCAGCTCCGGGGCGAGCCGTGCCACTTCCTCGAGCGCAATTTTGGCCTGGAGCTTGGCGAGCATGTTGCCTAGGCAGTAGTGGATTCCGAACCCGAACGAGAGGTGCTCGCGGGCATTGGGCCGGGCGATGTCGAAGTCGTCTCCGCCGGTGAACTTGCTTTCGTCGCGGTTGGCGGAGCCCATCAGGAGCAGGAGCTGGGAACCTTCCTCGATGGCCACCCCGCCCACTTCGGTGTCCTTGAGTGCCTTGCGGCGCCACCCGACGATCGAGCCGGCGAAGCGGAGGACCTCGTCGATAGCGGCGGGGACCTTTTTGGGGTCCTCGACCAGCTGCTGCCACTGTTCGGGGCGGGCCAGGAGCTCGCGCAGGGCATTGGAGATCAGGGTGGTGGTGGTCTCGTGCCCGGCGAAGAGCAGGCTGTAGAGCACGGAGGCGATCTCGTGGTCGGAGATGTCGGCGCCGTCCTGCTGGGCCCTGACCAGGTCGCCGGTGAGGTTGTCGCCGCCCTGCTCGCGTGCCACCCTGACCAGGCGCAGGCATTCCTGCCAGTACTCCACCAGGTTGTGCGCGTGCGGGACCTGCTCCTCGTCGCTCAAGTTGCCCCAGGTCATGGCGGCGCGGGAGTCGCTCCAGCGCTTGAACGTGTCCACCTGGGAGACGTCCGCGCCGATCAGAGTCAGGATGGTGATGGTGGGGACGTCATAAGCAAGGTCTTTGACGAGGTCGCCGCGGCGATCCGGACGGGCCAGCATCTTCTGGATGAGGGCCTCCACGTTCTCCCTGATGAAAGGCTCCAGCGCCTTGTAGCGTCGGGGTGTGAACGCCTTCTGCACCACGGCGCGGATCCGGGTGTGCTCCGGCGGGCGGCGGGCGGAAAGGCCTGAGTAGGCGGTGAAGCCGCCCTCTTCCATGATCTTCTTCGCGGCGGCACCGCGTTCACGGACCGGCGCCTGGGCGTTTTCGCTCGAGAACGTTTCCCAGTCCTCGAACACCGCCTTGATGTCGTCGTAGCGGGAGACAACGTATAGGCCCACGCGCTCATCGAACATGACGGGCTGCTCGGCCCGGAGCTCGGCGTAGGCGCCGAAGGGATCCTTCATCTGGAAAGGTTCGTAGCCGTGGTGCCCGGCGGGGGCTTCGGCGCCGTACCCGAAGGGACAGCGGCCGGCCGTTTCTGTCGACGATGACATCTTGACTCCTGGTGACTTGGTTCCGCCCGGCACCGTCAGGGTGGCGGGGGTTCTTAGTGACCAGTGTGGTCCACATCACCGGCCGATGACAGCCCTTACTTCCACTCAGCGGAAGGCAATGTCAGTGCTGGGCGGACGCCGTCGGGCTTCCCGTACAGGTCGCCAGTATCCCCATCCTTGATGTCTCGACCATTTGGGCCCACGTCTCCTTGGCCGACCAATACCGCAATGACCGGTCCAAAGGGCTGCACCTACCGCTAGCAACGCAAATGACGCTAATGTCTATTGGTATGAACCGTCACCAAAACGATGCAGGCGTGTCCAAGCCGGGAACCCTCAAGGTCCCGGAAGGTCCCGCGGCCAGCCTCGAAGGACGGGCGCCAAACTCCGCGTCGACCCATAAGAAGCCAACGCCGAGGGCCTCAGGGAAGTCGGCACCCCAGGCTGCGAGGACGATGTATGTCACCGCACCTGCGAAGACCGGACGGCGGAATATGACGGCCTGGACGTCCCAGCCGAAACGGGGGTCCGTCCGCGTAGTTGAGGAACGTCTCCGGAATGGTGAACAACAGCTCCGGCGAACGGCCAGGGCCCTCGCTGAGATACTGGAGCGCACAGATCAGGGACTTGAGGCCACTCCGGAAGTGGCACGATCCCTGCAGGCGTCCGAAAACCGGTGGCGTGCCATCGCCAAGGAGTACGGGTTGTTCGACAGCGGTTCGGTTGCCGCCCTCCTGGGCGGCAGCGGGACGAACCGGAACAAGGCCCACCAGTTGGCCAAGGAAGGCAAGATCCTTGGAGTGAAACGTGGACGAGGCACCCTGTTCCCGGGGTTCGAGTTCGACCACGGTGAAGTCCGGCCCGTCATCGCGGAAGTTGCCGCCATCGGACGGCGCAATCGATGGTCCGACTCGCACCTGCTCCTCTGGCTGGCTTCCCCGAACGGGTACCTGGAAGGCCGCATCCCGGCCCGGATGATGGATGAGCCGGGCAAAATTCTCGAGGCTGCACGCCAGGACCTGGCAGAACGTTGGTAGGGCCGGTACCCGCCCCTCCGACCCCTTTCGACCCTCAGCAGATGACCATCCCCGAGGAAACCTTGCTGCACCGCGTTTACGGTGCCGGCCCAAATGGGAAGCGCCTCCCGACGTCATCCAACCCGGGCATTGGGGAGCCGACGCGGTTCGCTTTCTTTGACGACGAGCATGGGGTGCCGGTGCCCGTTCTCTACGCAGCCGAGGATGTGGAAACGGCTGTCTGCGAGTCGGTACTCCATCATCTGCCCGCTGCCGGAGGGACTGTCTTTCCTAGGCAATACGCGGACCGAATCGCCGCAGGGATCACGACGCTCAGGCCGCTGCAAGTGGCATCCTTCCGGGGTGTCGGGCTGCGGCACTTCGGGTTGGACCGGTCCCAGCTGACTGACACAGAGTCCACGTGGTACGCCGACACGGTGAAATGGGCGGAAGCCGCCTGGAAGGCCGGCCTGGACGGGTGTGTCTGGACCAGCCGCCGGCTCGACTCCGGCGTGGCTTACGTTTTCTTCGACCGTGCCAAGGACGCTTTCGGCCTTACCGGGAGGGTTTCACCAAAAGTCTTCCTGAACGGTCCCGATCTGGACTGGCTTATCAATTTTTGCGCCTTCATCAACGTGGATGTGGAGCTCTGACGTCTCAGCCCTTGGCCCCGCGATGCACGCCAATCAGTGTTTCCAGCGGGATCCGCGCGGTGGCTCGCTCGATCTGGGCCGATATTCCCTTAAGGACGGGGAGGTGCCTGGTCAGGGTGGACGCGTGGGAGGTGGGCAGCACCAGGCCAATCGCGGCGCCGATCCTGCCGGTGTGGAAAACCGGAACGGCGATGGAACACGAACCCAGCCGCACCTCCTCCAAGGTGATGGCGTAGCCTTGCTCGCGGATCTCACTCAGCTCTGCGGCGAACCGCCGGGGGTCAATGT
This sequence comes from Pseudarthrobacter cellobiosi, assembly GCF_023913815.1. Lineage (NCBI taxonomy): Bacteria > Bacillati > Actinomycetota > Actinomycetes > Micrococcales > Micrococcaceae > Pseudarthrobacter > Pseudarthrobacter cellobiosi. The sequence continues at coordinate 12,479 of NZ_JAMXBK010000025.1, read as the reverse complement.
GGGTGTGGGCGGTGGGCCGTTCCAGATCCCGGTTCAGGTAGGCGTCCCGGACCCAGTCTTCCTCGAAGGCGAGGATGACTTTCCCGACGGCGGTGGCGTGCATCGGCAGCCGGCCTCCTACGCGGGAGGCCCGGGGGACGCGCTTGGAGCCATAGACCCTGTCGATGTAGAGGACTTCATGCCCTGCCCGGATCGCGAGGTGCGCGGTCTCGCCGGTCAGGGAGAACAGGTCCTGGACGTAGGGGCGGGCAGCATCGCGCAGTTGCCGGCCGGTGTTCTGGGCGAGCTCCCACAGCCGGATGCCCAGCTGGTAGCGGCCGTTCGATTCGCGCGTCAGGAAACCCCAGTCCGTCAGCTCGTTGACCAGCCGGTGCGTCGTGCTCAGGGGCAGCCCGGATTTCTCCGCAATGTCGGTCAGGCTCAGGGCTCCGCGGGACTTCTCGAAGGCCTCCAGGATGGTCAGCACCTTGGAGGTCACGGTGCGTCCGGGTTCGCGGCTGCCGCCAGCCATGGTGACCTCCTGGTTTCCGGTGCGCCTCGCGGCGTCCGGAATTGAGTCTAGACGTGACGCAAGTCGTTTCCTCAGCTCTCGTCGAGGAGGCGCTGCCGCTGCGGCCACAGGGTGACCGATTCCAACGCAGACAGCGCCCGCGCCATGGCGTTCGCCTCGTCGGTAAACAGGTAGCCGTGGACGCGTTGGCTGCACAGCCGCAGCGCCTGACCGCGGTCCAGCCCGAACCAATCCATCACTGTGTCGATGCCGTGTGGACTGAGCCGCCAGGTTTTGTCCGCGTCCTTGACGATAGCGTCCTCGATGGAGAGTGCTTCGCGGCGGGAATCGTGCCCGTCAATGATGTCCAGAATTGCCGGGACTTTCACGTCATCGTAATCGGCCTCAGCGAGGATTCCGGCGGCCAGTCTGGCCCCCTCTTTCTCGTGGAGCAGCACAAGGTCCGGACGTCCGCCGCCCGGCGCGATTGCCGCCAGGACATCCGACGACGGCACCTGGGACCAGCCGATGTCGTGCAGCATGATCGCCGGAAGCACGACGGCGGCATCCGCTTCCGGGTGCGCGGCCAGCAGTGCGCGGGCCAGCCCAAAGGCGTAGAGCGTATGGGCGTCGTTGTCCCGTACCTTCAACAGAGGCGCCGCGAGCTCCCAGATAACGGCCAGACGGGGGTCCAGGGCGATGACCCCGTCCGGCTCCGCTTTGATCGCGGCAGAGACTGCCGCAACGTCGAGACCCGAGTGATTGGCTGCCGACCGTAGCTTTGTCATCCAACCAGCGTGCCCCGCCAAGGGATCAGCTGGCAACGATTTCTTCCGCCCAGCGGAATCACACCTCGCCATAGCGGAAGCGGGCGCGTCCGCCAACGGGTACCTGCGGGGCCACGTCGTGGTCTTTGAAGGAAATGTGCCGGATTCCTCCCCCGGGCTACCCGCCTGCGCTAGCGTAGCCACTGGGATCGGGAAATTTTCCTGGCGTCCTGGATCCGGGGCAATGCAGCCGTCGGGTTGTGTCTAATGTTTCGTTCGAGCAAAGGATGATCATGGCCGTTTCAATCGAGCTGGGCAAGAAACTCGACAAAGACTACGAAAACAAGAGCCTGGAGGAAGTCCTCGACGCTCCGCCGTCCGCGCTGGCCGGCCTCACGGACAAGCACGCCGAACTCCTGGCCGGCATGGGGATCAAGACAGCCCGCGATCTCGGCAGTAACAAGTACTTTGCAGTGGCAGGCGTCCTGGTGGCCCTGTCCAAGCACGTCGACTGATACACCCCCAACGTGAGAACGGTCCGGCCGGTTTCCACACCGGCCGGATCTTCCTGGTTACGAGCACCTCAGGGCAATTCCATCCCGAGAATCCGGGTCTCCGTCCGAAGCGCCATGCATGGCCCAATGTCACCTGCGTGCTCGCACGAATCGGCGTACGAGAACACAGTTCCCTGGTTGGCCACGGAGACCGGCTTCATAGCTGACGCCGTCGACCGGCGCATGCCGGTTCTGGAATCTGCTTCGGGAGCCAACTGCTGGCACGCGTGCTCGGCGGATGGGTATCGTCCTCTCCACGTCCCGAACAAGGATTTAAAGCGATCGCTTCCGACGACCACGAACTCATCCCCGAAGGTCCCTGGATGCAACTGCACGAGAGGTCGCGCAACGAAAACGCGCCGCAAGCATTCAGCGACGGACCCTACCTCGGCGTGCAGTTCCACCCCGAGGTCACAGCCGGCAGCTTCGAGAGCTGGATCGAACGCTGGATCGCCAGCGGCACGATCGAGCGGTTCCGCGTGAAAGGATTCGATATTGACGAGTTCCCTACCAGCAGATCAGAGGAACACCATGAACACCACCCCTCGGGCGATCATGCCCGCCGCCTTGCCCGCCGGTCCGGCAGAGCGGACCGTCTACTCCTACGGTGTCCGTGTCGGAGACACGCTACACATATCCGGCATGGTCGCCTTCGATGCCGACGGATCGATTGTCGGCGAGGGCAACATCGAGGCACAGACCGAGCAGGTCTTCGCCAACCTCCGCAGTGTCGTCGAGGAGGCCGGCGGCACTCTGGCCGACATCGTCTCCACGACAACATATTTGACAGACGTGGCCACCGCGCACATTGTGAGCGCTGCCCGGGCGAAGTATTTCACCGGGCCGGTCAAGCCCACCCACGCCGTCGTCGGAGTCGCTGCCCTGGCTAGACCTCAATTCCTCGTCGAAATTTCCGGCATCGCGCAGCTTGATTGACAGCCCCCGCCCGCCTCGTCTGAGCGATTAGACGGGGCGGGTCAAAGAGGGCCCACGGCTGCCCCGCTGGCCAGCGCTCTTAGTCCGAAGTTACGGCTGTCGTGACATGCGCTTAAGCAACGCGAAGTCCCAGCGCTGACCCGGCTATCCGATCAGCGCCAGCACCGCCCCCGCGCCGACGACGCCGCCGGCATCCGCACGGATCCCGCTCAGCGTCCCGGTGCGGTGGGCGGTCACCTGGGTCTCCATTTTCATTGCCTCAAGCACGACGACGGGATCCCCCGCCGCCACCTCGGCGCCCGGCTCCACGAGCCACTTCACCACAGTCCCGGCCATGTCCGCGCGGAGCTCGCTGGGATCAGCGACGCCGGCGGCAGCACCGCCGTCGGCAGCGCCATCCAAACCAGCCCCGTCAAGGGAAACCCCCGCCGGAACGGCCGCGCCGGAGCGCGCCCAGCCATCCAGTAGGTCAGCGGGAAGTCCAACGGCGAGGCGCCGGCCGTCGACGTCAACGGTAATGGTGCGCCGCTCACCGTCCGGAACGGACGTGCCGAACTCCGGATCCGCAGCGATGGAATCCGCGAAGTCCGTCTCGATCCAGCGGGTGTGGATGCCTAGCGCGGTCTCGGACGTGAAGTCGGGCGCCTGGACCACGGCCCGGTGGAACGGCATGACGGTGGCCACGCCGGTGATCTCCATTTCGGCGAGGGCGCGGCGGGCCCGGCGGAGTGCCTGCTGGCGGTCGGCGCCGGTCACGATCAGCTTGGCCAGCAGGGAATCAAACTGCGGAGCGACAACCGAACCGGAGCGGACCCCGGAGTCCAGCCGGATGCCCGGACCGGTGGGGCCGCTGAAGGTGGCGATGGTTCCGGGCGATGGCAGGAAGCCCCGGCCCACGTCCTCCGCGTTGAGCCGGAACTCGAACGAGTGGCCGCGCGGTGTGGGATCGGTGGTGAAGCGCAGCGGCTCACCGGCAGCGATCCGGAACTGCTCCTGGACCAGGTCCACGCCAGTGGTCTCCTCGGTGATGGGGTGCTCCACCTGCAGGCGCGTGTTCACCTCGAGGAACGCGACGGTGCCATCGGCGGCCACCAGGAACTCCACCGTCCCGGCCCCCGAATAGGAGGCTTCGCGGCACACTGCCTTGGCGGCGTCGTAAATCTGTTGGGTTTGCTCTTCGGTCAGGAAGGGTGCGGGGGCCTCTTCCACCAGTTTCTGGTGCCGGCGCTGCAGCGAGCAGTCGCGGGTGCCCACCACCACCACGTTGCCGTGCTGGTCCGCCAGGACCTGCGCCTCCACGTGCCGGGGCCGATCCAGGTACCGCTCCACAAAGCACTCGCCGCGGCCGAAGGCCACCACCGCTTCACGGACCGCGGAATCGAAGGACTCCTCGATCTGGTCCATCTCGCGGACCACCTTCAGCCCGCGCCCGCCGCCGCCGAAGGCCGCCTTGATGGCGATCGGCAGGCCATGCTCCTCGGCGAACTCGCGGACCTCAGCAGCCGAAGCCACTGGACCGTCCGTGCCGGCCACCAAGGGGGCGCCGGCGCGGACGGCGATCTCGCGCGCCGTGATCTTGTTGCCGAGCTGCCGGATGGCCTCCGGGGTGGGGCCGATCCAGGTCAGGCCGGCATCCAGGACCGCCTGGGCAAAGCCTGCGTTCTCGGACAGGAAGCCGTAGCCCGGGTGCACGGCGTCCGCCCCTGATTCCTTAGCCACGCGCAGGAGGTTGGGGATATCGAGGTACGTGTCCGACGGCGCGTTGCCGCCCAGGCTGTACGCCTCGGTGGCAGCGCCCACGTGCATGGCGTCGGCATCGACGTCCGCGTAGACAGCCACGGACTCCAGTCCGGCGTCTTCGCAGGCGCGGACGATGCGGACGGCGATTTCTCCGCGGTTGGCGATCAGGACCTTGCGCATCAGTTGCTCACTTTGTCTTGGAAACGTCGGGGGAAGAGTTGGTGGGCAGCCCGTAGCCCGGAGCCCAGCGGAACCGGATGGAACCGCCGATGGGAACCTGGGCGGCCAGGTCCAGCTGGTGGTCCACCACCACGCCGATTACCGGGTAACCGCCGGTGATGGGGTGGTCAGCCAGGAAGAGTACCGGCTGCCCTTCGGGCGGGATCTGGAGTGCGCCGGCCATGGTTCCCTCGCTGGGCAGCTCCCCGTCCCGGCTTCGGCTCAGCGGCTCACCGTCCAGGCGCATGCCAACGCGGTTGGAGCGGGGCGTCACTGCCCACTCCTGGGCGCAGAGGGATTCCAGCGCGGCGGCGTCGAACCAGTCGGCTCGGGGTCCGGGAACGATGTCCAGGACTGTGACGCCGGAGTCCGGGAAGTCGGGCTGCAGTTCGGGGTTGCCCACCACGTTGGAGGACGTGGCGGCGCCGACGCCCAGCAGTTGCCCGGCGGCCAGCGGTGCAGGTCCGATCCCGGACATGGTGTCCGTGGACCGGCTCCCCAGCACCGCGTCGACTGCCGCCCCGCCGCGGATGGCCAGGTAGCTGCGGAAGCCGCGTTCGGGCGCGCCGATGGTCAGGATCTCGCCGTCCAGCAGGGCAAACGCGGTGGCCATGGGCACCTCGCGCGCCTGCTCGGACTGGTCACCTTCGTCGTCCGGAGCGTCTGGGCCGGGAACGTCCGACGGCGTCACTATAGTCAGTGCCGACGGCGCGCCGGCCACTGCCAGCACCTGGTCCCCCACGGCCTGCACGCGCAGCCCGCCGGCAACGGATTCGACGACGGCGGCCGACGGGTCGTTGCCCACGATCCGGTTGGCGCGGCGCAGGGAGGAGCGGTCCAGCGCCCCGGCTGAAGACACGCCGAGCCCGGCGTGACCGGGGCGGCCGAGGTCCTGGATCAGGCTCTGCAGGCCCGGCGACAGGATCAGCAGGCCGGACTGGACGTCCGGTTCCTGGCTGGCCGGGGCTTCGGAATCCGCCGCCCCCGCCTGGGTGTCCGCGACTTCAATGAGCTCGCGCACCGCACTGAACTGCACGCGGTCACCGGGCGCAACCAGGGCCGGCTGCTCCCGGCTGAGGTCCCACATGGAGGCCGCGGTGCGGCCGATCAGCTGCCAGCCGCCCGGGGATTTCCGCGGGTACACGGCCGAATAATTGCCAGCCAGGGCCACGGAACCTGCGGGGACGGCGGTCCGGGGCGAACTCCGACGCGGGACTTCAAGTAGCTGGTTCTCCCCCACCATGTAGCTGAAGCCCGGCGCGAAGCCACCGAACGCAACCGTCCAGACCTGTCCGGTGTGGGCTGCAATGACGCCGTCAGCGCCCAGCCCGGTGAGCCGGCCCACTTCGGCGAGGTCGTCGCCGTCGTACACGGTCTCAATCTGCACCAGTTTGCCTTCGGCGTGGGACTGGACCGTCAGGTCCATCTCCAGCAGCAGGGCCGCCATCCGGCGCGCCGCAGCGGGCGAATCCGCCTTGACCATCACGGTTTCGGCGGCGGCCAGGACGTCCGCCTGGCCGGGCAGCGGCTCCTCCAGCAGGAGGGCCTGCAGGGCCAGGACGTCGTGGAGCCCGGAGAGTTCGGCGAGCACCGCCGTCGTACCTACCGGCCGGACGGCGAGCACCCGGGCCGCGGCAGCGGGCTTGCTGACTGTCTCCATGGGATCAGGCCGCGCCGCTCAGGCGCGGCTCTCCTTCGCGTCATCGCTGTGCAGCAGGCGGAGGTCCTCTTCCGGCTGCGGGTCGCGGCCGAGGCGCATGCCCACGATGGTGATGATGGCCGTCAGGAGGATGTACCCGGCGATCAGGTACCAGCCGCCGGACGCTGCGCCGTAAAGGGCGGTGAAGATCAACGGAGCCACAGCGCCGCCGATCACGCCGGCAAGGGTGTAGGCCAGGGAGCTGCCGGCGTAGCGGAGGCGGGCCGGGAACTGCTCGGTGATGAAGGCTGCCTGCGGGCCGTACATAAAGGCGTGCAGGGCCAGTCCGATCACCACGCCGATGATCAGCATCACCACGGACTTGCCCGCGATCATCAGGAAGAACAGGGGAATGTAGACGGCGGTGGCGGCAGCGGCAATGCCGTAAACCCAGCGGCGGTTGAACCGGTCGGTCAGGGCGCCGGCGAGCGGGATGAGGAAGAGCTGGAACGCGGAGCCGATCAGGATGGCAGCCAGCACGTTGCCGGTGGTCATGCCCAGTTCCTTGGTGGCGTAAACGGCCACAAAAACGGTGAACAGTGCGTAGAGCACGTCCGGGCAGACGCGGGACAGGGCAGCGGAGATCAGCGCACGGGGCTGGGTGGTGAAGACTTCCTTGATGGGGGCCTTCGGCTGGTCACCATGGGCCGCGATGGCCTTGAAGACCGGGGTTTCCTCGAGCTTGAGGCGGATGATCAGGCCGAAGACCACCAGCAGGGCCGAGGCCAGGAAGGCTACGCGCCAGCCCCAGGAAAGGAACGCTTCGGTGCTGAGTGAGGCGGCGAGGATGGCCAGGACGCCGTTGGCCATGAGGTTGCCGGCGGGAGGGCCGATCTGGGCTGCGGAGGACCAGAAACCACGTTTGTTGGGGTCGCCGAATTCGCTGGACAGCAGTACCGCGCCGCCCCATTCGCCGCCGACGCCGATGCCCTGGGCCAGGCGCAGGAGCACCAGGATGATGGGGGCCCAGATCCCGATTGCGGAGTAGTCGGGCAGCGCACCGATGAGGACGGTGGCGATGCCGATCAGTACCAGGGTGAAGACCAGGACGTACTTGCGGCCCACCTTGTCGCCGAGCCGGCCGAAGATGATGCCGCCGATCGGGCGGGCGAGGTAGCCCACGGCGAAGGCGGAGAAGGACAGGAGGAGGCCTACGAATTCATCGTCCGAGGGGAAGAAGATCTTGGGGAAGACGAGTGCCGAGGCCACCGAGTAGATGGCGAAGTCGTAGTACTCAAGCGATGTGCCGGTGAGGCTGGCAACGTACGCCTTGAGGGCGCCAGGCGGCGGCTTCCTTGCCGCGGTCTTTGCTGCCTTGTTGGTGCTGGTCATGGTTTCCTCCGGGGGGATGAGGGGTGGTGCGGGGGGCCGGCGTGCGGCCGTGGGATGGGGCTAGAGGAACGAGCTGATGCTGACACCGGCGTCGCCGAGAGCGGACTTCACTGCAGTGGCCATCGCTACGGCCCCCGGTGAGTCACCATGCACGCAGATGCTTTCCGCGCGGATTTTGAGGGTGGACCCGTCAATTGCGCGGACTGAGGATTCCGTGGCCATCCGTAGGACATGTTCCGCCACTTGTTCCGGATCCTCAAGGACTGCTCCCGGGAGGGAGCGCGACACCAGGGTGCCGTCCGGGTTGTAGGCCCGGTCCGCGAACGCTTCTGTCACTGCGCGCAGTCCGGCTGCTTCTGCAAGCCGCAGGACTTCCGAACCGGGGAGGCCGAGGATCGGAAGGTTGGGGTCAACCGATTTCACGGCGTCGACGACGGCCTGGGCCTGCGCTGTGTGTGTGACGATGGCGTTGTACAGTCCGCCGTGCGGCTTCACATACCGGACTTGGGTTCCTGCAACGGCGGCCAGGGCCTGCAGGGCACCTATCTGGTACACCACATCGTCGGCCAGTTCTGTGGGGCTGATGTCCATAAAACGGCGTCCGAAACCGGCGAGATCCCGGTAGCCGACGTGGGCGCCGATGACAACGCCGGCTCCAGCAGCCTCGCGGCAGGTCCTGCGGATGACGCTGGGATCGCCGGCGTGGAATCCGCAGGCCACGTTCGCGCTCGAAACCGAGCCGAACATGGCCAGGTCATCGCCGAGGCTCCAGCGGCCGAAGGACTCGCCGACGTCGCTGTTCAGGTCAATCGCTGCCATTTGTGATCCCCGTCTCATTGAGTGGTCCTACTAGGATGCACTAAATTTACGGATTGTTCAACAATCCTTCGATTCAACAATGTGACGATCGTGTAAATTCTCGAGTATGGCCTCTTCAGAACCGATCGTCCCCTCTTCGTCCTTCTCTCCGCGGGGATCGGCGAATCACGCGGCGACGCCGACCGCGGCAGGCCGCCTGCGGGTGGCCGTTCCGTCCGTGGCTGAGCGGGTGGCGGATGAGCTCCGCCTGCAGTTGGCGGAGGGGGCGCTGCTCCCGGGAACGCGGCTCACCGAATCCACCATTGCGGAGGACCTGGGCGTCTCCCGCAACACGGTGCGTGAGGCCTTCGTTGAGCTTGCCAGCGAACGCCTGGTGGTCCGCCATCCCAACCGCGGCGTCTTCGTGGCAAGCCTGGAGGCAGGGGACGTCCATGACGTCTATACCGTCCGTCGCGCCATCGAGGTCAGCGCGCTGCGTGCCGGAGGCAGCCCGGAGGATGTGGCCGCCGTCCGGGCCGCCGTCGAGGAAGGCAAGCGTGCCGCGGCGGCCAGTGACGACGAAGCCCTGGGCACCGCCAACCAGCACTTCCACGGCGCCATTGTGGCCATGGCCGGAAGCCCGCGGCTGAACAGCATCATGAGCCAGGTCCTGGCCGAGATGCGCCTGTTCTTCCACAAAGCCACCGTGGACGCGCAGTTCTACCAGCACTACCTGCCGGACAACGAAGCGATCTGCCTGGCCCTGGAAGCCGGGGAACTGGACCGCGCGGCCGACCTTCTCCAGGCGTATCTGGACCGCTCCGAAGACAACCTGAGCGAAGTGCACGGCGAAGCCGGAACAGACTGAGCCGTTAGGCTGGACGAATGAAACGCCGCCTTGCAGCCCTGTCCGCCGTCCCCCTGATACTCCTCCTCTCCGCCTGCGGATCGGTCCAGGAAGTCGCTGAAAACACCGCAAACGATGCCGCCTCCAAGGTGGCTACCGCAGCCTCGGACGAGGTCAGGAAGCAGGTCTGCACCGTGGTGGAGGACGGGCTAGTCAGCGTCCAGGACAAGGCATTGCTGGGCGGGCTGGTGTCCGCCGCGGACACTGCCGGGGTGCCCGCGGAAATTACGACGCCGCTGGGCCAGATCGCCGAAGCCGGAGACCAGGTGCCGGCCGAGTCAGTCACAGCACTGACGGAAGCCTGCTCGGCTTAGTTCCGGCTGTTCCTGTTAGAGCAACGCGGGCTCACAAGTTAGCGCTTGCCCTTTTTGCGTGAGCCCTTGCCGCGGCCCTTGTCCGGATTCGGGGCGTAGCGCTGGGCCACCTTCGGTTTCTTGACCGCGGGGCCGCGCCGGTCCGGCTTCGGCTCCTTCTTGGGCTTCTCCTGCTGGGCCGAGGGCTGCCGGGAGCTCGCCGCGGTGCGGCCGCGGACAATCCCGATGAACTCCTCGATGATGTCGTCCGAGGAATCGCTGGGCCAGGCGAGCGCGATCTCCGTGACCGGGGAACCCGTTAGCCGGCGGGCAACGGTGTCCTTGACGTTGAAATGCCGGGCCACGGACATGGGCAGGATTACCAGGCCCGCACCGGACGCCACCACCTGCATGGCCGCTTCCGGGCCACCCATTTCGGCTACGTCCAGGAACGTCTCTGCCGACAGGTCGGCCAGGGCCACTTCCTCAAACACCGAAATCTCGTGCCCCTTGGGCGCCACCACCACGGGCTGCTCCTCATACAGGGGGATCACGTTGAGGCCCTCGCGTTCCACCGGAAGCCGGACAAAGCTGAGGTCCGCGGAACCGTCACTTAATACGGAAAGCTGGGCGCCGTCGTCGGACATAAACGACTCCAGCGGGATGTCCAGGACGCGCTCTTCCCAGCGGCGGATCCATTTGCCCGGGGTCACGCCGGCCACGTAGGCGAAGCGGAGCACTCGGGGTGCCTCCTGCTCCGGCGATTCGGCGGGGCTTGCGTTCTGGGGGGATTCATTGTCTGCGGGCACGTCTTCACAGTACCGCCCGCGCGGCCCCGCAATGCCGGAACTGGGGTGGAGCTGGTGCGGGACTGGTGCTGAGATGGTGCCCTACGGGCAGGCAGCCGGATACCCTTGAACCATGACCTCTGCAAACTCCCAGTCCATGAAGCCGGCCACCGTTGCCAAGAAGCTTGGCATCTACCTGCCGGCAACACCGCAGGAGTTCCAGGATTCAACCATCAGCCGCGCCGATTTCGCCGAACTCCAGGCCAACCCGCCGGAGTGGCTCGCGGAGCTCCGGCGCAACGGCCCGCACCCCCGCCCGGTGGTGGCCCAGAAGCTGAACGTCTCCATCAGCGGCCTGGCCCGCGGCGGTGTTGAGGAAGCGCTGACGACGGCGGAAATCACCGCGCTGCTGCAGGCTCCCCCGGCATGGCTGGTCACCGAGCGCTCCACTCATGCCGCCGTCCGCACCGAAGCCCAGCGCGTCAAGGACGAAGCCGTCAAAAGGGACGCCAAGAAAGCCCGCGCCCAGGCCGAATAGCCTCCGCTTTCTGAGTCACCTGCGCTTTTCCTAGGCTTGTCCGCGGATCTGAACCTTCACGATTCGGATCCGCGGACAGGCCTCTGTTGTTCCTTTCATTGCCAATCGTAGAACAAGGGCTACATCAAGCGTAGAATGCAGCCATGGACAAGGTAGGGGTTCGGGAACTCAAGCAAAATCCAAGGGCTGTCATTGAGCGGGTTGAGCACGGAGCCACTCTTGAGATAACCCTCCAAGGCCGTGCGGTCGCAGTGATCTCACCTGTAACGCATCGCAAGAAGTGGACTTCAGCCGCTGAAGTGGCAATTGCCCTGAAGCTCGCCCAGCTCGGCGCAGACCAGACCGGGTGGCTCACGGAACATGAAGAATCCAGAGATGCCGATCCCCTTGTTGATCCGTGGACTACCCAGTGATCCTCCTTGACACGAATGTCCTGATCGCACCACCGGCCGTGTGGCCGGCCGGCGCCGTACTCGGCTCGAGCATCATCTCGCTGGCGGAGCTCCAATTCGGAATCCGATCGTCAGCGTCTGAGGAGATCCGCCGGAACCGGGTGCACCGCCTTGCCGTCTGGCGGGAACTGATGGACTGGATTCTCTTTGACGAGCATGCCGCCGAGAGTTATGGCGAGCTGGCTGCGCGGGTCAAGCGCCTGAGGCCCCAACATGCCAGGAGTAAGGACATAATGATCGCCGCGCAAGCCCACTCTCTTGGCATCCCGTTGATGACCCGCAACGCCAGGGACTTCGAGTTGGTCGAAGATGTGGTGGAGATCCTGGAGGCAGGCGACTGAGTGCGGGACTGACAATCCAACCCATTTGCGGCCAGGTCCGTGCGCCGAAGCGATAGCCTGGACGCTATGCGCACCGGGAGCGAAACACCTTGACGGCCAGAGACTGGTCAAGCAGCTGAAATCGCGGCAACCGTAGCCAGCTACCTTGAGATGCTGCGATTGGAAGTGCTAGGGCAGCCCTACAGTAAAACGATGTTCCGGGATCGGCTGCTGGCCCTGCTGAACAACCGGACCAGCACCGCCGTCGAGTATAAGCACCAGAACATCTCGGCCGTCATGATGAGGCTGGGCCTTCGCCCCATCAAGGGATACCAGCCAGAACTACCAGCACGCGCTGATCGCTGAAGTTCAAGCGCAACTGGCGTCCTCGCCGTCGATCATTGAGCAAGTCTTGGCCGAGGCGCTGCACACGCCTGACGCCGCAGCAATTGGCGCACTCGACTTCGATTGGTCCCCGATCCCCAAAATCGTCCTCCCGGACGCCCGGGCCGGCGCCCGGTCAGCGCGTCACTACGACTAAGCCTTGATCCACCGATGTTGCTCGGGGCGCCGACGGCGGTTTAAACCGAGAATGCCCGTCTTTTCAAGGAAAATGGAGCTTGTCTAGAACCCATTGACCACCGAA